>CAUJFC010000001.1 GCA_963169755.1 Actinomycetota bacterium
TCCGCCCGAACCGGACGGTCCCGGTTCGGTTCGCCCCTGCGACTGTCGACACCCCGCCCGGTGGGCGGGGTGTCGAGCTTTTCCGGACTGACGGGTCGGTAGAGCAAAAGTTGACCTAGCAAGTCGGGAATTGGGCCGGTATGGTGCTGGCCATGACCGAAGACACCTGGGGTTTCGAGACCCGTCAGATCCATGCCGGCTTCCATTCCGACCCCACCACAGGGGCGGTGGCAGCTCCGATCTATCAGACCACGGCCTACCAGTTCCGTGACGCCAAGCACGCCGCAGATCTGTTCGCCCTGGGCGAGATGGGCAACATCTACACCCGGATCATGAACCCCACCCAGGCGGTGGTCGAGGCTCGTGTCGCCGCGCTGGAGGGTGCTCCCGACACCGCGGTAGGTCTGCCCGGCGCCTTGGCGGTGGCCTCGGGGCAGGCGGCTTCGGCCACGGCCATCATGAACCTGGCCAACGCCGGTGACCACGTTGTGGCGTCGGCATCGCTTTACGGCGGCACCTACAACCTCTTCCGTCATTCACTGGCCAAGATCGGCATCGACTTCACATTCATCGAGGACCCCGACGACCTCGACGCCTGGCGGGCGGCCGCTCGTCCCAACACCAAGGCGTTCTTCGGTGAGACCATCGGCAACCCCAAGAACGATTTCTTGGATATCGCCGGCGTGGCGGGGGTGGCCCATGAGGTCGGCGTGCCGCTGATCGTGGACAACACGGTGGCCACCCCGTGGCTGATCCGCCCCTTCGAACACGGCGCCGACATCATCGTTCACTCGGCCACCAAGTTCATCGGAGGTCACGCCAACTCGATCGGGGGTGTGATTGTCGACGGAGGGACGTTCGACTTCTCGGCCAACGACCGGTTCCCGGGTTTCACCGAACCCGATCCCACCTACAACGGCCTTGCCTACTGGCCGGCGCTCGGCCCCGGCTCCTTCATCATCAAGGCCCGCGTGCAGCTTCTGCGCGACTACGGAATGGCGGTCAGCCCGTTCAACGCCTTCCTGTTCGTTCAGGGGCTCGAAACTCTCAGCCTGCGTATGGAGCGTCACAACGCCAACGCCCTAGCGGTGGTCCGTCACCTCGAGAACCATCCCCAGGTGGAGCGGATTCAGCACGCCAGCCTCGCTGGTTCCGCCTGGCACGACCGGGCGGTGGCCGTCACCGGTGGGCGCGGCTTCGGATCGGTGCCGGCCTTTGTGATCGCCGGTGGCCGTGAGGCGGGCGCCCGGTTCGTGGAGGGTCTCACCCTTCATCACCACGTTGCCAACCTGGGCGACGTGCGCAGCCTGGCGATCCACCCATCCTCGACCACCCACAGCCAGCTCAACGATGAGGAGCAGCGCGCCGCTGGCGTCGATCCTGGGTTGGTGCGACTGTCGGTCGGAATCGAGACGATCGACGACATCCTCGCCGACCTGGACCGAGGCTTCGAAGCGGCCCGAGGCTGACCTGAGCCGTTGTCCCGTCGGGTGTGATACCGGCTCGACGGGACAACCGCTCCGCCGCTCGGTGGCCTCCAGCGCCCGGGGGTTTACTTATGGGCGAATCGCGGCTTGACTGTGGGTAGGGCGGAAACCGCTCCTCACTCGGAACCCGACATCTCGACCTTCTCTCCCTCCAGGGTCGGGCTGTCGGGTTCCTTGTCGTTGCGCCGATGGCGCACCGACCAGACGGGCCCGACTTGGCTGAACCGAGGCGAGACCGAGGTCACTCCAAGCTCCTAGCCGTGCTCGGTGCTTCTGTCCGCCCGGTTTCTTTGCGGGGCCGACAGACTCGTTGGGTCGTCAGGGCCGAAGTCGTGAGGCGAGGGCGGCCGCCACGAAGCCTGCGGCTGCCACCAGGGTGATGGCGGCTCCCGACGGAACGTCCAGGTGATACGCGGTCATCAGCCCTGTACCTCCAGCGAGTGCCCCAAAGGCGGTGGAGCCGACGAGCATGAATCCGAACCGGTGGGTGAGCAGACGGGCGGTGGCGGCCGGAATCACCAGCATGGCCGACACCAGCACCGCCCCGACCACCTGCATGGTGCCCAGCACCGCCAGCCCGAGCAGCACCATCAGCAGGTCGTCGAGCCGTCCGGTGGGTACTCCGGCCACTCGAGCCACCTCGGGGTCGAAGGCGGTGAACAGGAGGTCCCGGTAGCGTGCTGCCACCACCAAGGCAGTGCCGGTGGCCAGTACCACCACCACGATCACATCGGTTGTCGATACGCCCAGAATCGATCCGAACAACACGGCGTCGAGACTGCGGCGTGCCTGGCCCCAGCGGGCCAAGGTCGCCACCCCCACCGCAAACGACGCAGTGGTGACGACACCGATCACAGCGTCGGGTCGCAGCACTCGGTGCCGGCTGATGCGGCCGATGATCACTGCGGTGGCCACTGACCACACGCCGGCGGTGGCGTAGTAGTTGGCGCCCACCGCCGACCCCACGGCGGCCGCCCCGAACACGCTGTGGGAGAGCCCGTGGCCCAGATAGCTCATACCCCGCAGCACCACGAAGGTCCCGATGAGACCGCACAGGGCTCCGGCGGCTACCGCCACCACCAACCCATGGCGGAAGAAGCCGTATTCCAGAGGGCCGGTCAGCCAGTCCACCGCTGACCTCCGTGGTCGACCACCACCGGGATCCCGGCGTGTTCGAGGACGGCCATGGGGGCCCCATAGGTGGCCTCGAGCACGGGAGGAACCAGGACGTCGCTCGGTGTGCCGACCGCCACCACGGTGCGGTTGAGGCAGATCAGGCGGGGAAGGTGGGCGGCCAGCCCGTTCAGGTCGTGGGTACTCACCACGATGGTGATGCCTCGGTCTCGGTTCAAGTCGCCCAGGCGGTGCAGCAGGTCGTGTCGGGTGGCCACGTCCACCCCCGATGTGGGCTCATCCAGCACCAGTAGCTCAGCTCCCTGGAGCAGTGCCCGGGCGATGAACACCCGCTGCTGCTGGCCGCCCGACAGGTCACGGATGTGGCGGTCGCCCAGGCCCGCCAGGCCCAGATGCCCGAGCATCTCACGGGCGGCAGCCCGATCGGAGCGGGCCTGCCAGGGCCAGGGGTGGGCCGGGGGCCGGCAACCCATGAGGGCGACGTCAGCGACGCTCACCGGAAAGGACCAGTCGATCTGTTCGACCTGGGGGACATAACCGATGGTCAGACCGGGGGCACGGTGAACCATTCCGGTAGTGGGCGAGATGGTGCCGGTGAGGAGTCGGAGCAGCGAGGTCTTCCCCGCCCCGGAAGGGCCGACCACACCGGTGAACGAGCTCCGGGGGAACCTCAACGTCACGTCGTGCAGCGCGGCGTGGTCACAAGAAGCTGGTGGGGTCCGGTTCCGGTCTCGTCGCGAGGTCCGGCGCCGGCCGGGGTATAGGAGGCTCACCGACTCGAGGCCGATGGGGTCGATCCCGTCTCCCGACGAGAGGAACTCGTGGGGTCGGACGGGGTTGCTGCTCACCGGGGCCCGGTCACTGGGGATAGGTGGACCGGTCGGTGACCACATCGGTCACGTCCAGGCTGCGGAGGCTGGCGGCGTCGCCTCCGAAGGCCTCGACCATGGTCACGTAGTTGAGCCTCATCAGGCCCAGCCAGGAATGTTCGGGATCACCCGGAGCCCCGGGCAGGTCGTCGTCGCGGAGGTCGTCGACGTAGGTGGCGCCGGTCTCGTCGCTGATGCGTTCCAGCACCGGCGATGGGAACACCTCGGACCCGAAGATGGCCTTCACCTGGTACTTGCGGACCTGGTCGATGAGTTCGGCCACCTCGCGGGGGGACGGCTCGGTGAAGTCCGAAGGTTGGATGGCACCCACCACCGTCCAGCCGTAGTGGTCAGCGAAGTAGGCGTAGGCATCGTGGTAGGTGA
This sequence comes from Actinomycetota bacterium, assembly GCA_963169755.1. Taxonomy (GTDB): domain Bacteria; phylum Actinomycetota; class Acidimicrobiia; order Acidimicrobiales; family Iamiaceae; genus Aquihabitans. The sequence continues at coordinate 3,875 of CAUJFC010000001.1, forward strand.
GCAGGGTCCGCTGGTCGGGGGCGATGGATGCGGTGGCGGTGCGCATGGCCTGGTCCAGCGCGTCGACTCGCTTCACGAAGGCGTCGTGGTTGGCGCGGTAGGTGGCAGCGTGGTCGGGGTCGTGGGCAACCAGGGCGTCGCGCACCACCCTGGCGTAGGCCCTCACCATCGGGGGATTGGTCCAGAGATGGGGATTGGGTTTGCCGCCCTCCTTCGGAAAGGAGAAGTCGAAGATCCAGTCCGACTCGGGCAGGATCCGGTCACCCAGCTTCACCACCTCGGCACCCTCTGACAGGTTGGCGCGGGCCAGGTCTTCGGTGGGGTCCTCCAGGCCGAGTCCGTTCACGAAGACGATGTCGGCTTCGGCCAGGGCCCGCGCCGCCGATGGCGGTGGTTCGAAGGTGTGTGAGTTGACCCCTTCGGGTACCAGCCCGGTCACGGTCACCTCGGGGCCGGCCACGTTGGCCACGATCGAAGTCAGGGGACTGACGGTGGTGACCACACGTAGGGCTTCAGCCGATTTCACACCCTGGTCGCCCGAGCAGGCACCGAGGCTGGCGGTTGCCACGGCCAGGACGGCAGCCCACCGTCCCCAGGGGGATCGGGAGGGTCGGGATCGGGTGGTGCGAGTGGTGGTGGACATCACGCCTGGAACCTAGTTGCAAGCCTCTTGCAACTGAAACTGTGGCGGAGCCGTGGGGACGGGCGGCTCTAGGTTGATGAGGTGACCAGTGCCGACCTCATCCTCGATCGGCTGCGTCGATCGGGAGTGCGCATCACCGGGCCCCGCCGGTCGGTGGTGTCGGCCATGTCGGCCAGCAGCGGTCACCACCTCACCGCCGGCGACTTGTTGGCGCGTATTCGCCTAGACGATCCCCGCTTCCACGAATCGACGGTGTATCGGACCTTGGAACGACTGGTGGATGCCGGGGTGGTGACCCGCATAGATGCCGACGGCGGGCCGGTGGTCTATCACCTGATGGTCGACGCCCCCCATCATCACGTGGTGTGTGAGCGCTGTGGCCTGGTCACCGGGGTTCCCGCCGACCTGCTCGACGGGGTGGCCGTCCGTCTGAGCGCCGACCATGGGTTCGAGTTGCGGCCCGATGCCGTCACCCTTCCTGGTCGTTGTGTTCAGTGTCCACCCGACCGCCCGGTACCCGGATCCTCAGCGTCGGGGTCGGCCTCCCGGGCCGGTGGGCGCGGCGGATCCCCCCTGACCCACCAGCACTGAGAATTCGAGCGGATCAGGAGGCGGTCAGCTCACCCACCACATGGTCGATGCAGGCGGTCAACGCCTCCACGTCCTCGGAGTCGATGGCCGGGAACAGGGCCACCCGGAGTTGGTTACGGCCCAGCTTGCGGTACGAATCGGTGTCGACCACTCCGTTGGCCCGCAGCACCGCCGATACGACGGTGGCGTCGACCGACTCGTCGAGGTCGATGGTGGCCACCACGTTGGAACGCAGCTCGGGATCGGTCACGAACGGGGTGGCGTACGACGATTCCTCGGCCCACTTGTACATGATCTCGGCGTTGCGGGCGCTGCGCCCGGCCGAGAAGCCCAGGCCACCGTTCTGGTTGATCCATTCCATCTGGTGCACGGCCAAGAAGACCGTGGCCAGCGCCGGCGTGTTGTAGGTCTGATCCTTCAACGAGTTCTCCAACGCGATCTTCAGGTCCAGTGACGCCGGAATCCAGCGGTCTCCCGATGCCAGTCGCTCGATGCGCTCCAAGGCGGCGGGCGACACCGCGGCGATCCACAGTCCCCCGTCGGAGGCCAGACACTTCTGGGGTGCGAAGTAGTAGACGTCGGTCTGGGCGGCGTCGAAGCGCAGACCCCCGGCGGCCGAGGTGGCATCCACCGCCACCAGGGAGCCGGGAGCGGCTCCCTCGGGACGCACGATGGGGGTGGCCACACCGGTGCTGGTCTCGTTGTGGGTCAGGGCGTAGAGGTCGATCCCCTCCTCGGCCACCGCGGTGGGGGCGGTGCCAGGGTCACTGGAGATGACCGACGGATCCTCGAGGAACGGAGCGCGGCGGGTGCATTCGGCGAACTTGGAGGAGAACTCACCGAAGGTCAGGTGCTGGCTGCGTTGCTCCACCAACCCGAAGGTGGCGGCATCCCAGAACGCGGTGGTACCGCCATTGCCCAAGATCACCTCGTATCCGTCGGGCAGGGCGAACAGTTCCTGCACGGCATTGCGGAGCCGACTCACCATGAACTTCACCGTGGACTGACGGTGGCTGGTGCCGAGGTAGGTCGGTGCCTCGGCCGCCAACGCCGCCACCGCCTCGGGCCGAACCTTGGACGGGCCACAGCCGAACCGGCCGTCGCCGGGCAGCAGATCAGCGGGAATGGTGATGGCGGGGGTGGCGGTCATGGGTCCAGTGTCGCAGCCCGTCCCTATCGTGAAAAAGGCGACCGAGGGCACCGGGTGAGGCCACTATGGACTCGGTGTCCCCGGGGTGAAAACGGGTGCGGGCCCGAGCCCGGGCGCGTGCCACGATTGGCCCATGGGTTCACGAGTCTCAGACCGCATCGACGCCATCGCACCCTCGGCCACCCTGGCCGTCGACGCCAGAGCCAAGGCCCTCAAGGCAGCCGGCGAGCCGGTGATCGGCTTCGGGGCGGGCGAGCCCGACTTCGCCACGCCCGACCACATCGTGGAGGCCGCGGTGGCTGCCGCCCGCGACCCCAAGAACCACCGCTACACCCCGGCCGGGGGTCTGCCCGAGCTGAAAGAGGCGGTGGCCGCCAAGACCGCCCGCGACTCGGGCTACGCCGTCGATGCTTCCCAGGTGCTGATCACCAACGGCGGCAAGCACGCGGTGGCCAACGCTTTCGCGGCTCTCATCGATCCCGGTGACGAGGTGCTGTTGCCGGCGCCCTACTGGACCACCTACCCCGAGCCCATCAAGCTCAGCGGGGGAGTGCCGGTGGAACTGCCTACCGACGAGTCCACCGGGTTCCGGGTCACCATCGACCAGCTCGAGGCAGCCCGCACGCCTCGCACCAAGGCCTTGGTGTTCGTGTCGCCGTCCAACCCGACCGGGGCGGTATATCCCCGCGACGAGGTGGAGGCCATCGGTCGCTGGGCGGTCGAGCACGGGATCTGGGTGATCACCGACGAGATCTACGAGCACCTCACCTACGGCGACGCCCAGTTCAACTCCATGCCCACCCTGGTGCCCGAGTTGGCCGACCGCTGCATCGTGCTCAACGGAGTTGCCAAGACCTACGCCATGAC
>CAUJFC010000002.1 GCA_963169755.1 Actinomycetota bacterium
GCGACGCTGCCCGCCCGGTCGTCACCGACCACTAGCACCAGGCGCGAGCCACCCGGAGCGAGCGCAGCGGCCACCCGCTGCACCTCGGGACCAAGCTCGGAGCGACCGATCGACACCACAATGGCGCCACCGGCGAACTCGGCCTGGTAGAAGGCCCGTTCGGAATCGGGCACCCCCTCCACGTCGACCATGTCGCCAGTCTGGCCCACCGCCGGTAGTGATCACATCTCGCTATCGTCGGGTCCAATGCGCGCATACACCTCATCCCGCCATCCGCTCATCACCGCCCTGGCCGCCTCAGCGGTCGCCGTTCTGCTCCTGGCAGGGTGCGGCGGCGACAGCGATGAGAAGTCGTCCACTTCCAACGGCTCATCGACCACAGCCGCCACTGGCAGCGGCCCTGACCTCAGCGATGCCGACTGGGTGGACATGACCGGCGAAGCCGACGTAAACGTTCAAGCCCGCGACAACATCTTCGTCAAGCCCTACATCGAGGTGAAGGCGGGAGCCACCGTCACCTTCACCAACCGGGGCCGTAACCAGCACAACGTGTTGGCCGTTCCCGAGGGCAAGTTCGCCACCATCGAGGCCGACGACCTGGAGCCGGGGGCCTCCCAGGAGGTGACCTTCCAGGCTCCCGGTGACTATCCGTACTACTGCTCGCTTCACGGCACCTCGACCAAGGGCATGGTGGGGGCGATCCGCGTCGTCGAGTAGCTCACGACCAGAACCTCACGCCACCGACGACAGCTCGAGCCACCGGCGACAGCTCGAGCCACCGACGACAGCTCAAGCCGACGGTGACACCTCAGGCCGACGGCATCTCCGGTACTGCGATGGCGTCCACATCCACGCGCTCGGGGGCCTCGAAGCGGGGATGGGGTGCCGTGGCGGCGCGAGGCATGTTCTCCTGATCAGCGGGGACTGGGGTGCTCCGGTAGGCATCCCGAGACGGTTCGGGAGGCCGGTCGGCGTACAGCTTGCCGAAGTTCAGAGTGCCCTCCTCCTGGTCTCCTCCGTTGCCGGGACCATCACATGGCGAGATCTCTTGCAAGCCGGGTGGAGCGCTGGATGAGATCACGTTGTCCGAGAAGCAGTTTCCGGCACCGGCCACTGCCACCCCTGGCACCGGATCAGTGATGTAGCCGCTGGCCAGATCAACGATTCCCGAGCCACTTATGTGGTTGCCGATGATCCGGTTGCCGGTGACGTCCCACAACACCAGTCCGACCGGTTCGGGGGGCAGCGGGTCCTTGCGGCTCTCGCGACAAGGCCGATCGTGCTCGGAGGCAGGGGGCGGAGAGTCGAAACCGTCGGGCTCGGTCCAGGGCACCAGCGAGATACCGGTCCTGGCGTGGTTGAAGATGCGGTTCCGTTCGACTCGACTGTCGACCGAACCGGCCAGCACCACCCCATTTCCCTGGGCCAGGAACGCTGTGGGGTATCCCGGCCCGTTGAGCAGGTTGTTGTCGTGGATGGTGTTACCCACGATGGTGGTCTGACGGCCGGGGTAGCACAGCTCGTAGGACCCCGAGTTGGGAAGCATCCCGACCCGGTTGTTTCGGAACACCGAGTTGATGATGAAGAGATCTCCTCCCGAGTTGGTGCCCGAATAGCCCACGCCGCTGTACTCGGACACCACGTCGGTCACCACGATGTCGCACGGGAAGCACTCACCGATGTAGAGAGGTGATTCGACGCTGCCCGATCCATGACTGTGTTCGATGAGCCCGTGGTAGGAGTTGAAGGCGTAGATGCCGTACTCGCCAGTTCGGTACACGGTCAGGTACGACGCCTTGAACCGGTCCGAGCCGGTCCAGAAGAACCCGTTGGACACGTAGTTGCGGGCGGTCATGTTCTCGACCACCACACCCTCGGTGTCGAGCACCCGAATGCCGTTCTCCAACTCGAACTCACCATCGAGGATCACCTTGTTGCGATCCACACCCCGGATCGTGATGTCCTCGGTGGTGACATCCACGGCTTCGTTGTAGATGCCCTCACCGACCAACACCATGTCACCCGGCTTGGCCGCATCCACCGCCGCCTGAATCGACTTGTGATCCTCGGGCACCCGCAGCACCGAGCCCTCAGCCGCCGCAGTGGAGGTGGTCGCCTTCCCCGCATCGGTCGTGGACTTCTCATCACTCGAACAGCCCGACGCCACCCCCAAGAGCAGGCAGATCGTCAGCAGCAATCCGAGCACTGACCGCGGAACGAAAGTCGGTCCATCGCTGGCGATACCAGGTTCGGTGAACAGAGCAGACACGACGCAGATGGTTGCACAACCGCGGCCCCGGCCAACCAGACCGCCCAGCAGGGGTCACGGTCAGGTGGCCCCGACCGAATTGGTCACCCTGAGAACAGCGGCTCTTCCTCACGGTTGGAGGCGAGGTCGCACACCACGTCACGCTTGATGCACTGGTCGATCTCGCGCTGGAGCCCGGCTGGTTCCCAGGCGTTCAGAAAATCGCCGTGGGCCGAATAGATGTTGCCCGACGCCAGGGTGAGCTGGTGGTCAGGTCCTGACACCGGGAAGTTGATCGAGACCATGAGCTGGGGGATGTGAACGGGATGGGTGGATGGACAGGCTCCGTCCACCGAGTAGGCCACATGAGACTGATGATCGGGACTGTCGGTGTTGCGACCGTCCCAACAGTCCTTGAAAGTGAGTTGGAGGTGCAGTGGCGACCCGGGCGAACAGTCAGTGGGAGGATCGTCGCTGATCCGGGTTCGGCTCCCGCACGCCCAGCCGGTGGCCTCTCCCGCCTGGGGGGTGGTGGCTGTCTGGTCTCCGGCGATCATCGCCAAACCGGTCGGCATGGTCTGAACCTCCGCCGGGTCCACTCCGGGAGCGGCCCGGTAGTAGGCGGCGATCGACCGAGGAGTCACCAGTTCTCCCCGGTCATAAAGGGCAGGATGCCAGTACCCGGCCTTGTCGACCACCTTGTCGCAGGTGGTACCTCCCGCCAACATGATCTCGGGGGTCGATGACTCGTCGATCACATCAGAGCCGTAGAAGTCATGGAGGTGGGAACGTCCAGCGTGACCGAAGTGCACGATCGGGTCGTTGGGTCCCGAGTGGCTGTAGTCGCAATGGACCACGAACTGACCCACTCTCCCCTGAGGGCCCACATGCCGGGTCGGACCCACCGCGCCTTGGGCCGGCGCTTCGACAGCCAGGGGCACAGAACCAGCCGTACCGTTGCTGCTGGCACCCCCGTCACGCGCATTGGCAATGAGGCCACCGCCGAGCACGATCATCGCCACCGCCACCACTACGGTCAGCCCACGCCGCCGAAGAGGGGTCAGGTGCGCCATGGGTCAGGCTGGCTTGTCGGGAACCCCGATGGCGTCCACGTCAGGCTTCTTTGGCCCTTCGAAGCGCGGATGGGGTGCCGTAGTGGCGTTGGGCATGTTCTCCTGGTCATCCGGCACCGGGGTTGACTTGTAGGAATCCTTCGGCGGCTTGTCGGGCTGCTGGGCGATCAGCACCATCAGGTCGAGTGCGCCGGCAGTGAAGTCGCCGCCGGTGCCGGTGCCGTCACAGGGTGCCAAGTCCTCCAGCCCGGTGGGAGCTGAGGTGGTGAACGTGTTGTCCGAGAAGCAGTTGTCCAACTCGGCGGTGCTCACGTCGCCCTCCGACAGAGCGATGGTGGCCGATGCCAGGTCGGCGGTACCCGATCCCTCGACCACGTTGCCCACGAATCGGTTGCCGGTGGCGTTCCACAGGACGGTCCCGACCGGCTCGTCGGGGATCTCGTCGTTACGGGTCTCCTTGCAGGACCGCTTCAGCTCGTCGGCGGGGGGCGGCGTGTCGCTGGCATCTTCCTCGGGGAAGGGCACCGCAGCGATTCCGGTCCGTGCGTGGTCATAGACCCGATTCCGCTCGACCCGGTTGTTGATGCTTCCCGCCAGCAGGATCCCGTTGCCCTGGGCCAGCAAGGACACGTCGATACCGGGGCCGTCCGTCATGTTGTTGTCGTAGACCAGGTTCCCGACGATCACATTGGACCGGCCGGGATAGCACAGCTCGTAGGAACCCGAGTTCGGCACCACGCCGGCCCGGTTGTGCCGGAAGATCGAATTGATGATGTAGAGCTCTCCGCCGGAGTTGGTCCCCGAGTAGCCGAGCCCGTTGTACTCCGATACGACCGTGTCGATCACGGCGTCGCACTCGTAGCACTCACCGATGTAGAAGCCGGCATCGGGACTGCCCGACCCGTAGCTGTGGTCCAACTGGCCGTGGTAGGAGTTGAAGGCGTAGATGCCGTAGTCACCGTTGCGGTAGGCGGTCAGGTACGAGCCGCGGTAACGGTCCGAGCCGGTCCAGTAGAAACCGTTGGACACGTAGTTGCGGGCGGTCATGTTCTCGACCACCACACCCTCGGTGTCGAGCACCCGAATGCCGTTCTCCAACTCGAACTCACCATCGAGGATCACCTTGTTGCGATCCACACCCCGGATCGTTATGTCCTCGGTGGTGACATCCACCGCCTCCTTGTAGACACCCTCACCGACCAACACCATGTCACCCGGCTTGGCCGCATCCACCGCCGCCTGAATCGACCTGTGATCCTCGGGCACCCGCAGCACCGCGCCCTCAGCCGCCGCAGTGGAGGTGGTCGCCTTCCCCGCATCGGTCGTGGACTTCTCATCACTCGAACAGCCCGACGCCACCCCCAAGAGCAGCGCGGCGGACATCGCTACGCCGGTCAGGCGGCGGGATCCGAACGAAGTGGTGGTCATTTCTTCCCCTTGCGATACCCGGGCTTGTTGCGGGACACGGGCCTGTCGCGATCCTGCCACAGAGCCGAGCAGATGGTCGGATTGGACCCCGGGGTGTGGCTGATGCCACAGCCAGCGGGCCCGGGTCCTGTCCTGTCAGGTCAGTAGCGGAGACCCGGGGCACGGGTACCGAACACGTCGGTGGCCAGCTGAGTTCCCAGCTTGGTGGCGTCCCAGCGCTTGCCACCGTTGTTGATGGTGGGGCCATCGGTCCAGCCCTTCATCCAGATGATGTTCTCGGCCACCGCCCGGATGATCTGACCGGTCACGTGCTGGGACTCATCGGATGCCAACCAGGCCACCAGCGGTGACGACACCGAGGGGTCCATCCGGTTCCACTCACCTTCGGGCACGTCGTCGGCCTCGATCACCTCGGGGGCGCCGGGCATGGTGCCGGTGATGCGGGTGGCGGCGGCCGGCCCCACACAGTTGACGGTTACACCCATCTTGTAGAGCTCGAGGCTGAGGGTCTGGGTGAGACCGGCGATTCCGGCCTTGGCGGTGGCGTAGTTGGTCTGACCGAAGTTGCCGACCAGGCCAGCGCCTGAGGTGGTGTTGATCACCCGG
>CAUJFC010000003.1 GCA_963169755.1 Actinomycetota bacterium
TGGTGGGGCGGGTCTTCCAACGCCGTGGCTCACCCGATCCCGCCACCTACCTGGGTAAATGCAAGGTCGAGGATCTCAAGGTGTTGGCCGACTCGCGCGACTGCGACACCGTGGTCTTCGACGATGAGCTGACCCCCGCCCAGCAGCGCAACCTCGAGAAGATCCTGGGCCGAACCGCACTGGACCGCACCGCGGTGATCCTCGACATCTTCGCCCAGAACGCGTCCAGCGTCGAAGGCCGCGCCCAAGTCGAGCTGGCCCAGCTTTGCTACCTCCAGCCCCGTCTGCGGGGAAAGGGCAAGGGTCTGTCTCAGCAGGCCGGCGGTATGTCAGCCGGTGGTGGAGCTCGGGTTGGAAGCCGCGGCCCGGGTGAGACCCAGCTCGAAACCGACCGGCGCCGCATCACCCGGCGCATCCACAAGCTCGAAGCTGATCTGCGATCGATCTCGGCCCATCGTGACGTGCTCCACAAGCAGCGGTCCCGCAGCCGCGCCAGCCAGGTCGCCATCGTCGGTTACACGAACGCCGGCAAGTCCACGCTCCTGAATCGCCTGAGCGGAGCGGGAGTGCTGGTCGAGGATCGGTTGTTCGCCACCCTCGATGCCACCACCCGGCGTCTCCAGCTCCCCGGAGGCGAGGCGGTACTGCTGAGCGACACCGTCGGTTTCGTGCGCAAACTGCCCCACCAGTTGGTCGAGTCGTTCAAATCCACCCTGCGGGTGGCCGCCGAGGCCGACCTGTTGGTTCACGTGGTCGACGGTTCGGGCCCCGACCCTCTCGGCAACATCCGGGCGGTGCGTGAGGTACTGGAAGAGATCGGAGCGGGAGACGTGGCCGAGCTCCTGTGCTTCAACAAGGCTGACCGCTCCGAGGAGGTAGCCCGTCTGGTGGACCGTCACCCCGGATCGGTAGGGATCTCGGCGGTCACTGGCCAGGGGGTCGAAGAACTGCTGGCGGCGGTGGCTGCCCGACTGCGGCGAGCCACCTCGGTGGTCGAGCTGTTGATTCCCTTCGAACGGGGAGACGTACTGGCCGAGGTCCACCGTGAAGGCGAAGTGCGGTCCGAGGCGGTCACCGAGCCCGGTATGGCCCTCACCGCTCGACTCGACGAGGCGGCCGAGGCCCGTCTGGCCTGCTGGGTGCCCACTTCGTAGCCCGTGGGCGCCCTTGTACCCTTGCGCCGTGACCGAGCACTCTGACGCCTCCAACTCCGAAGAAGCAACGCCCGCCGGTGCCTGGGGGGTGGGGCTGGCCACCATCGCCGAGGACGGCCGGGTGCTCGACACCTGGTACCCCGACGTCCATCTCGGAGTGGATGGCGGGATCCGCAAGATCGGCCGGGAACTCGGCTACCGCGAGGGTTCGGCCAGTTATGTGATCAACCGGGGGCAGGCGTTCTCGGCCCTCAAGGTCGACCTGTCCAACCTCACCGGGCCGGACCCGGTCCGACGGGTTGAACGCAAGGCAGTGGCCACCTTCATTGGCGACCTGGCCGATCCGCCGGTTGACGCCCACGACGCCTACCTGCGCCTGCACCTGCTGTCGCACCGGTTGATCCGGCCTCACGGAGCCAACCTCGACGGCGTGTTCGGCTTGTTGACCAATGTGATCTGGACCAACCACGGACCATGCACGGTCGAGGGGTTCGAGAAGGTGCAGCTGCGCATCCGCTCCATCGGCCAGCACCTGACGGTCTACGGCGTCGACAAGTTCCCCCGCATGGTCGACTATGTGGTGCCCAGCGGGGTCCGCATCGCCGAAGCCGACCGAGTGCGCCTCGGTGCCCACCTGGCCGAGGGAACCACCGTCATGCACGAGGGGTTCTGCAACTTCAACGCCGGCACCTTGGGGGCCTCCATGGTCGAAGGGCGAATCAGCGCTGGCGTGGTGGTGGGCGACGGATCCGACATCGGCGGGGGAGCTTCGATCATGGGCACTCTGTCGGGCGGCGGCAAAGAGGTGATCTCGATTGGTGAGGGGTGTCTGATCGGAGCCAACGGGGGAGTGGGAATCTCGCTGGGAGATCGCTGCACGGTCGAGGCGGGTCTATACGTGACGGCCGGAACCCTGGTCTCCACCCCCGACCACACGGTGGTGAAGGCCGCTGAACTGTCGGGTGTTGACGATCTCCTGTTCCGGCGCAACTCCACCACCGGCGCGGTCGAGGTGCTCAGCCGCACGGTCGACTGGGGCAATCTCAACGCCGCGCTGCACCAGAACGACTGACCAGTGCCTGCCACCGGTTTCTCGCCTCCGCCCTACCCCTACGACCGGCTCGCTCCCCTCAAGGCTGCCGCCGAGTCGGTGCCCGGCGGGCTGGTCGACCTGTCGGTGGGGACGCCGTGCGACGCCCCGCCGGCCGCGGTGGTCGAAGCCCTGGCCGACCCTGACGCGGCCCGTGGCTACCCACCATCGGTGGGCACCGAGAGTTATCGGGCGGCGGCCGCCGGGTGGTTGGAGCGACGACTGGGGGTGTCGATCCCGCCCACGTCGCTGGCGGCGTGCATGGGAACCAAGGAGCTGGTGGCTGGTGCGCCCCACTGGTTGCGGCTGCGTACCCCCGAGCGCGACACCGTGCTCTATCCGGCCATCAGCTACCCCACCTACGCCATGGGAGCCGAACTGGCCGGGTGTCGGGCGGTGCCGGTCCCCGTTGATGATCAGTGGCGGATCCGGCTCGATGCCATCGAGCCCACCGATGCCGACCGGGCGCTGTGCCTGTGGGTCAACACCCCGGGTAACCCCGCTGGAGGACTCGACGACCTGGCGGCGGTGGCCGCGTGGGGGCACCACCACCAGGTACCGGTGCTGTCTGACGAGTGCTATGTGGAGTTCACCTGGGAGGGGCCGCCGCGCACCATCCTCCAGCACGCCACCTCGGGAGTTGTGGCCGTCCACTCCCTGTCCAAGCGGTCCAACCTGGCCGGGTCCCGGGTCGGCTTCTACGCGGGGGATCCCGAACTGGTGACCTACCTCTCCGAGGTCCGCAAGCACGCCGGGTTCATGCCCGCCGGCCCCGAACAGGCAGCGGGCGCGGTGGCGTGGTCCGATGACACCCACGTCGACCAGCAGCGAGAGCGCTACCGCCAGCGGCTGGACCTGCTGGTCACGG
>CAUJFC010000004.1 GCA_963169755.1 Actinomycetota bacterium
CAACGGCGCCGGAGGAGGATCGGGCACCGTGGTGGCAGTAGGAGCCGGTGCGGCGGTGGTTGTGGTGGGTGCCGCCGGAGTGGTGGCCCTGCGTCGTCGCCAGGCGTCCTGACCCGATCCTTCACCTGATCCAGATCTCCCAAACCATCCCCTGAACAGGAGAACCTCAACCCATGTCCCAACAGTCCCCAACTGGTCGCCCGACGGTGATCCGTCGAGCTCTGGCCGCCGCCCTGCTGGTGGCCGGGCTGGTACCTGCACTGATTGCCAGCTCGGCCTCGCCGGCCGCGGCCGCCGGTTCGGTCACGTTGTCCAAGTCCACCGGCCTCAACCCGGCCGGCGAGACCATCACGGTGTCGGGCTCGGGCTTCGACTCGAGCGGAACCCGCGGCATCTACCTACTGTTCTGCAAGCAGACACCGTCTCGGCCCAGTGGTGGCGAATGCTCCGGTGCGCAGAACTGGATCAGCCATCCCGGCACCCCCGCCCCGGTGAAATGGAGCGGCAACGGAACCTTCACCGCCACCATCGACGTGGTCGGAGCCTGGGAAGGCGTGAACTGCTATCAGGTGGTGTGCGGTGTGGTGACCCGCAATGACCACTCCGACGGGCACCTGTTCGATCAGGACTCGTTCACCCCCGTGTCGTTCGCGGTGGAAGAAACCACCACGACCACCGAAGCGCAAGCCTCCACCACGACCACGACCAAGCCGAACACCGTCGGTCCCAAGGTCGAGTTGAGCAAGAGCTCAGACCTTGGCGACGGCGAGGTCATCACCGTGTCGGGCACCGGGTTCACCCCCAACCAGGGTCTGTACGTACAGATCTGTGAGGAGTCGGGGGGCGTCGTCGGCACCGCCGCCGGCCGCTCCACCAACTGCTACCCCGAGCAGGACGGAACCCACACCGTGTGGATCAACCCGGTCGGAGCCACGGGCACCTGGAGCACGCCGCTCACCGTCACCGACAGCTTCGGTGACGTCGACTGCCGCAACACCGTCTGCGGTGTGTTCGTGCGGCGGGATCACAGCGGAGGTGCCACGGACTTCTCCCAGGACGTGTTCACCGCGATCACCTTCGGAGACTCCACCACCACCCCGACGGTTCCTTCTACCGGGGCCCGTCTCACCGTCACCCCTGCCACCGGGCTGACCTCCGGGCAGACCGTGTCGGTCGAGGGCGAAGGCTTCGCACCTGGGCAGAACCTGTTCGTGGGGGTCTGTGACCTGGCGGTGTCCAACTTCGCGGCCTGTGACTTCGCCAACGTGGCCGAGGTGACCACCGCTTCTACCGCCCGCGTGGGCGGCCCAGGAACCTTCAGTGCGTCGCTGGTCGTGCGATCGGTCTTCGCCGCCACCGACTGCTCACGCTCCACCAGCCGTTGTGCAGTGGCCACCTGGGCGGTCTCGGGAAGCGATGCCACCGCTGAGGTGTCAACCCCCATCAGCTTCCGCTCGACCTCGGCTACCCCCGCCCCGAACGGCACCGTCGGTGGTCGCCCGCTGCCCCGTACCGGTACGGCCACCACGCCGTGGGTTCTGGCCGGCACCGGCGCTCTGATCGCCGGCTTCGCGGCCCTGGCTCTCGAGCGTCGGCGCCGCATGGCCTGACCTCTCGGTCCAACGATCCGCACTGGCCGGGGCGGCACCTGAGGGTGTCGCCCCGGTCGGCGTTTCGGCCCGCCGGTGGGGCGGCGGGGACTGTCAGCGTCCGGTGATCTTGCAGATCACCGACGAGTGATCTTGCGGGGCACGCCGTCGGGTCCGATACGGGCGTCGACCGCCCGCAGCACGAACTCCTCGGTCGAGTCCACGGCCTCGCGGATGGCGCTGGCCGACGATGCGTCGCTTCCGGCTCGTCCGATGCAGGCCGCCACCATGGCCACGGTGGCGTCGATGTCATCGGCCCGCAGGTAGCTCCGGTCGCGGCCCCGCCTGATGATGTCGTAGAGCCGGGACTCCAGCAGGCGCACGTGTTCCATCATCCGTTCGGCCGCCGCCTCGGGCAGCAGGACCCGCAGTGTGGGTCCGGGAGGCAGATGGTTGCCCGAGAAGTACTCCAGGTGTAGGCGCAGATAGGTGCGGAGCTGATCCACCGGGTTGTCGACCGACCGGAGAGCTTCGTCGAGGCGACTCACGAACTTCTCGGTCTCGTGGGTGGCGTAGGCCACCAGCAGGGACTCTTTGTCGGGGAAGTAGTTGTAGATGGCGGTGCGGGCCAACTCGGCCTCACGGGCCACGTCGGCCAGGGTCAGATCGTCATAGCCGCGCTCGTACAGGAGCCGGCCGAACGCGTCGAACAACTGGGCTCGGGTGTGCTCCCGGTGGGTAGCCAGACTGCCGCCGACCAACCGTGCCATTGGCGCCTACCTCAGTGTGATCCCTCGCCCCGGGGGGTCACCCCGAGGGCGGCGCAGGACTCCTGATACATCCGAACCACTTCGTGGCGGATGGTGGCCCGTTCCTCGATCGGTACCGCCCACGGCACCGTTACCTCGATGTCGGTGCCACCGACGGTGGCCGAGAAGGTGGCGCCCTGTTCGTGGTAACCGGTCATGACCGCAGCACTGGCATCGGGCTGCCCGCCCAGCGCCCGAACGATCAGCAGGTTGTCATCGGGATGGTCGCCGTTCATGTGATCGACCACCGCCGTGCGGACCTCGGGACTGAACGGTGATGGGGGAGTCGGGGACTCGGTTGACATCGTTCCTCGCTGACGGATCGTTGTGAGCGATGGTAGGCGGTGACCGTGGCAGTTTCCGATCCACAGCGGGGCTGCCCCGGGTTACGGGCCACGCTGGTCGGGCCTTCTAGGATGGTGCGGACCGGGAGGGAGTATCCCTCGCAGCCGCAACGTCAACACGGAGCCTCGGCTCCCGGGGCGGCCGGCTCCAGGCCTGACCTGTGAGCGGAGAGACTTCCGGCTGAGTTCACCCGTACCGTTGATCAGCCGGAGCACTTCACCTTCATGTCCTCGACCTTGACGGCCCTCAGCCCGATCCTGGCATCGGGCTCGGCACGCGCCGCCAACTTCGCCAGTTTCGACGTTCACCCCTGGCAATGGCTGTTGTTCGTGGGGTTCCTGGCGGTGCTCATCATCGCCGACCTGTTGCTGGTTCACCGGACCGCCCACGAGATCACCTTCCGCGAGGCGGCGGTCGAGTCGGCCATCTGGATCGCCATCGGCGTGGCCTTCACCGGCGTCATGTTCTGGTGGCATGGCGGGCAGGCGGCCGGCGAGTACATCTCGGGCTATCTGATCGAGAAGTCACTGTCCATCGACAACGTGTTCGTGTGGGCCGTGATCTTCAGCTACTTCGGAGTGCCGAAGAAGTACCAGTTCCGCACCCTGTTCTGGGGCATCTTCGGGGCTCTGGTGCTGCGGGCCGTCTTCATCTTCGCTGGAGTCGCCCTGATCGAGGCTTTCGAGTGGACGCTGGCCATCTTCGGGCTGATCCTGCTGTTCTCGGCTTGGAAGATCGCCACCCACGACGAGGCCGAGGTTCACCCCGAGAACAACCCGATCCTCAAGTTGGTCAACCGGCTGATCCCCTCCACCCCCGAGTACGACGATCAGAAACTGTTCACCATTCGCAACGGCAAGCGCCTCGCCACCCCGCTGCTGGCGGTGCTGATCATGGTCGAGACCACCGATGTGATCTTCGCCGTCGACTCGATCCCCGCCATCTTGGCGGTGTCGCACGAACAGTTCATCGTGTTCAGCTCCAACGCCTTCGCCATCTTGGGTCTGCGGTCGCTGTACTTCCTGCTCAACGGCATGCAGGACAAGTTCCGCTACCTCAACTTGGGCCTCGGAGTCATCCTGGCCTTCGTGGGTCTCAAGATGCTGGCCAGTTTCTTCCTGGAACTGCACCCGCCGACCTGGTTGTCGCTGGTGGTGATCCTGGGGATCCTGACGGTCACCATGGCCGCCTCACTGCTGGCCGACAAGCGCGACGACGCCGCAGCCGCCAAGGGTCTCGACGAACCACACTGACCGGCCGCTGGTACCGTCCCGGGCCGTGCTGTCCCGTCACCCAACGCGCCGGCCTCGCTTCCGGTGTGAGGTAGGGCCATGGGCATAGTCGACGAGGACGTGGTGCGGGTGCGCGAAGCCGCCGACATCGTGGCGGTGGTGTCGGCCCACACCCAGCTAAAGCGGGTAGGGCGATCGTGGAGCGGCTTGTGCCCGTTCCATGGAGAGAAGAGCCCTTCGTTCTCGGTCAACCAGGAGAAGGGCGTCTTCTACTGCTTCGGCTGTCAGGCCAAGGGCGACGTGATCACCTTTGTGCGCGACATCGACCACCTGGACTTTCAGACCGCGGTCGAACAGCTGGCCGCCAAGTTCTCCATTCCGCTGCGCTACACCGACCACAACGAGGGGGCCCGGCGCGAGGCACGCTCCAAGCTCCGCGAGGCCTTGGAAGCAGCGGTGGACTGGTACCACCAGCGGCTGCTCACCGGGCCTGACGCCGGCGCGGCGCGTCGCTATCTGCGAGAGCGTGGCTTCGACGGGGACACCGTCCGCCGCTACCGCATCGGCTGGGCCCCTGACGACTGGGACCAGCTCGTGCGCGCGCTGGACTTCTCTCCCAAGGTGCTGCGCGACGCCGGGCTGGGGCGGGAGAACCGCAGGGGCGGAACCAACGACTTCTTCCGGGCCCGGGTGCTGTTTCCCATCTTCGACGCCCAGGGCGACCCGCTGGGCTTCGGTGGACGAATGCTGCCGGGGGGTCGGCCCCCCAAGTATCAGAACACCCCCGAGACCGCGCTTTACCGCAAATCCAAGGTGCTGTACGGCCTGAACTGGGCCAAGGACGAGGCGGTACGAACCAACGAGTTCGTGATCTGCGAGGGCTACACCGATGTGATCGGGTTCGCATCGGTGGGAGTCGAGCGGGCGGTGGCCACCTGCGGAACCGCCCTGACCGACGAGCACGTCCGGACCCTCCAGCGGTGGGCCCCTCGCCTGGTGCTGGCCTTCGATCCCGACTCGGCCGGCCAGGCCGCGGCCGACCGGGTCTATGAGTGGGAGCGAAAACACGAAGTCGAGGTGGCAGTGGCTGCTCTGCCGCCCGGTGGTGACCCCGCCGATCTGGCCCGTAGCGACCCCGACGCCCTACGGCGGGCAGTGAGCGAAGCCCGGCCGTTCCTGGGTTTTCGAGTCGAGCGGATCCTGGGCGCTGCCTCGTTGAGTACACCCGAGGGGCGGGGACGGGCCGCCGAGACCGCTCTGGCCGCCATCGCCGAACATCCCAGCGAGTTCGTCCGCGACCAGTACCTGATGGTGGTGGCCGACCGCTGCCACCTGGATCCCGAGCGGCTCCGGTCGTCGTTGCGATCGGGTGGCGTCCGACCTCGCCTCAAACCCGAACGTCCACCCAGGCGAGCCGTACGCCACGACACCCCCGAAACCGAAGCCCTGCGACTGGCGGTCAGCCAGCCCGACGAGGCCATGGCCATGTTCCATGAGGTGTTGTTCGACGATGACCGTCACCGATCGGTTTGGCGAGCCCTGGCGAACGCGGGCGGGGACCTTCACGAGGCCATGGCGGTTGCCGATCCGATTGTTGCCGAGGAGCTGACCCGCCTGGCGGTGGAGGACACCGACGCCGAGATCGTCGACGTCAGGAGGCTGCTGTTGCGGGACAGGGCCCAGGCCGAACTGACAGCGCTGGAACGCGATGCCCGCTCGGCCACCGACTTCGCCCCCTACGCCCAGGCGATCGGCTGGTTGAAGGCCCGCATCGAAGCGGTCAGTCCCGACGCTCCTCCCAGCGGCCAGCTCGAAGACGAGTTGCTAGATTGGCTCCTCCAGAGGAGGCCAGCCGACGGGCCAGCAGACCAGTGAGCAAGGTGTTGATCCCGCCAGTCAGAGCGGGTCGCCCGTGATCTTTCGTCTGCCCCCGTCGACCAGTCTCCGACCGCACCACGAGGGGGAAGCGCAACATGATCGAAGGAGCAGCTTCCCCGCCGTTCACGTCCACCGTATGGTCGGACCTGATCGAACGGGCCCGGAGCCGGGGGTCAGTCACTCAAGAGGAGCTGTTCGAAGTCCTCGACCTCGATGCCGAGAGCCTTGACCGTGACCTGGCATGGATCCGCGCCGAACTGGATCGTCTCGGCATCGCCATCGACGAGTCGGTCGAATTGGTGGCGGTGCCAGATGTGGCTGACGATCCCGGGGCCGTGGTGGGTGATGGCCAGCCCGGCGTCGATTCCTGGGATGCCGAGATCGAACAAGACGAGGTGGCAGCGGTGGCGGCGCGGGCAAGCGCGGTGCTGGCCGATCCACTGGGCGGCATCGATCTGGCCACCGACGAACCCACTGACCTCGCTCGCCGCCGGCTGCAACTGGTCAAGCCGGGCCGGGGATCGCAGGCCGATCGGGGTACCAGTGCCGATCCGGTGCGCGTCTACCTCAAAGAGATCGGTCGGGTCCCACTGCTGTCTGCCGCCGAAGAGGTGGCCATCGCCCGGCGAATCGAAGCGGGCAGTCAGGCGGCGGTACGTCTGGCGGAGCTGGCGGCCGCTGGCCGGCTGGATGAACTCGATGCCGAGCCTCGGCGCCGACTCCAGCGCACCGCCCGAGACGGCGAGCGCGCCAAGTCAGAGCTGATCCAGGCCAACCTGCGGCTGGTGGTTTCGATCGCCAAGCGATACCTGGGGCGGGGGATGCACCTGCTGGACCTGATCCAGGAGGGGAACCTGGGTCTGATGAGAGCGGTCGAGAAGTTCGATTACACCAAGGGCTTCAAGTTCTCCACCTACGCCACTTGGTGGATTCGTCAGGCCATCACCCGAGCCATCGCCGACCAGGCCAGAACCATCCGGATCCCGGTCCACATGGTCGAGTCGATCAACAAGGTTCACCGGGTCCAGCGACAGATGATGCAGGACCTGGAACGGGACCCGACGGTCGAGGAGTTGGCCGCGAAGGTGGACATGACCGCTGAACGGGTCCGAGAGATCATGCGCATCAGTCAGGACCCGTTGTCGCTGGACTCACCGGTGGGTGAGGCCGACGACTCGAACCTGTCCGATTTCATCGAGGACACCCAGGCCGACGCCCCAGCCGAGATCGCGGCGCGAAAGATGCTGGGCGACGCCGTGCTCGAGGCTCTGTCAGACCTCAGCGAACGTGAGAAGCAGGTGGTGCGGCTGCGATTCGGGCTCGACGACGGTCAAGCCCGCACCCTCGAGGAGGTGGGTCGGGAGTTCGGTGTGACCCGGGAGCGGATCCGCCAGATCGAGGCCAAGACCCTCGCCAAGCTTCGCAACCCCAACCGCAGCCAGAAGCTCCGCGACTACCTCGAAGGCGACTGATGGGGTTAGTGCCCGTCGGCTCTGCGCTGCTACGTTGAGACCTCGCCTTCGGGGGTAGCTCAGCTGGCAGAGCAGCTGACTGTTAATCAGCGGGTCGTGGGTTCGAGCCCCACCCCCCGAGCCAGGTAGGAACCGCAGCCCGGCTGCGGTTTCTTCCCGTTTTGGGCGGCCGTAGGGTGCGGGTGTGGGAGAGATGGCCATGTTTCCGTTGGGGACGGTGTTGCTGCCGGGGATGGGTCTGCCGCTGCACGTGTTCGAGCCCCGTTACCGGGAGCTGATGGAACGCTGTCTGGGCGGAGATCGTCGCTTCGGCGTGACCCTCATCTCTCGGGGAAGCGAGGTAGGCGGTGGAGACGTGCGGACCTCGGTGGGAACGGTGGCCGAGATCGTGCAGGCCAGCCAGGCCCCCGATGGTCGCTGGGCGGTGATGACGGTGGGCACCGGCAGGATCCGAGTCGAGACCTGGCTGGACGACGACCCCTATCCACGGGCAGTGGTGGAGGAATGGCCCGATCCGGTCGCGGATGACCCGGCGACACTGGCAGAGCACTACCGCCAACGGGTGGCCCAGCTCCGCCGGATGCTGGCCATGGTGGTGGAGCTGGGGCAGTCGGCCGAGCCGATGGTCGAGGTGTCTGATGACCCGATCGAAGGTCAGTGGCAGTTGGCCATCCTGGCGCCGCTGGCCACTTTGGACCGCCAGCGGGTGTTGTCAGCCCCTGGCCCCGATGAGCGCATGGCCTTGTTGGGCGATCTGTTCGACGACCTCGAGGCCGAACTCCAGGGACGTCTGGGCCTGGGTTCGCCGCCCTTCGCCTGATCTGGCCACCGTTATGGCACCCGGGTGCCGGCGGGAGTTCTCCGGTCTGGCACCAGGTCGGGCGGGGCAGTAGCTCAATGGTTAGAGCAGGGGACTCATAATCCCTTGGTTGCGGGTTCGATCCCCGCCTGCCCCACCACTTCCACCCTGGTCGGGTGGCGGCAGATCAGGGTCAAGGATCAGGGTCAATAGGTGTCGCCCAGCCAGCCCGGAGCCCGTTCCAGCAGGTAGGCGCTGACGGCGTGACAGCGGTCGAGGACCTCGCACAGCAGGTCCTGTTGACCCAGGTACACCTTGGACAGCGACACTTCGGCCCGGGCGACGATTCCCACCGTCCGATCGGCGCTGTCGGTCACCGAGGCGAACGAATCGATGGCCGACACCTCCAGCGGCAGTTCGGTGCCGCCGATGCCGGCCAGGTCGGTGGCCAGAATCAGAAGGTCGGGTCCCGACGGCAACGGCGGCATGCCCCAGGTGAAGTGAAGCGGGAACCGGTGCAGGTCGGGTGGTTCGGCATCCTCGTCGAGCTCCAGGACGAGATCCTCGA
>CAUJFC010000005.1 GCA_963169755.1 Actinomycetota bacterium
GCGGCTGACTACGGCCGCGACCACACCATCTTCCAGAAGTTGGTGGATGAGGTGATGCCCGACCTGTTGGTGGTCGGCCCCGGTTCGGCCGAGGACGTGACCCCCATGATCATCCAGGCCCCGATCCCCACCCCCGACCTACTCGAAGCCGTCAGCACCCCGATGGACGTCTTCAGCTACCACTTCTACCCCAAGGTGTCCGAGCGCTGCGGATCCAAGGAGGGCCCCGAAGCCGGACTCACCAGCGAGTTCCTGTCACGGATAGACGTCGACAAGGAGTACTACGAGGGCCTGCGTGACCGCTACGCCCCCGGCGCACCCATGTGGATCACCGAGACCGCTCAGGCGGCCTGCGGTGGTGACCGTTGGGCCTCCAGCTACATCGACGTGATCCGTTACGTCGACGTACTCGGACGGTTGGCCGACGGCGACGGCGACGTGGTGTTCCACAACACCCTGGCAGCCAGCGACTACGGCCTCATCGACGAGAAGAACCTGGAACCTCGGCCCAACTACTGGGCGGCGGTGCTGTGGGCGCGGCTCATGGGCAACCGGTCACTGGCCACCCAGGCTCCCGACGGAGTCGAGGACCTCGCGGTCTACGCCCACTGCACTGCCCGAAGCGACCGGGGCGATGTGACCTGGGCGGTGGTGAACTCGTCACCCGACCAGGCCCGTACGGTGGCTGCCCCCGGTGGCGAGGGCACCGTGTACCTGCTCACCGGAGAGACCCTCGACGGCACGTCGATCTCGCTCAACGGCACCGAACTGAAAGCGGCCGACGACGGCACCCTGCCCGCCATGAAGGGCGAGAAGGTGAACGGGACGGTCACCGTGCCGCCCGCCAGCGTGGCCTTCGTGGTGAGCTCGGTGACCGACTCACCCTGCGCCTGACCAACCGCACCCCGACCAGAACCCGACCACCATCGGGGAGGGAGGGCCCCCAGCCGGTCGGCCAGAGCGTCAGAGAGCGGCGATGAGGAAGGCCGATCCCAGCACGGCGAGGGCCGCGCCGTAACCCACCTCGAGGCGGCTCGGATCGGTGCGCAACGCCACCTTGGCTCCCAGCGAGGAGAGCGGAACCGATCCGGCGGCGAAGGCCACCACCACGGCGGCGTCGAGGTGGCCCAGTGCCAGGTGCACGGCGGTTCCCGGCAGGGCCAGCACCGAGGCCACCACCAGCGAGGTACCCAGGGCCGGCTTGACCGACAGGCCGAGCACCGCAATGAACAGCGGCGCCAGCAGGAACCCGCCGCTGTTGGCCAGCAGGCCGGCCGCCAGCCCGGTGACCACCGCCACCGCCACCGCCCGACCGGTGTTGTCGACTTCCTCGGTGGTGCCCACCTCGACAGCACCGCGGTGGGCGTTGGCCCGACCGGTCATGACCAGGCGGATCCCGATGCCCACCAGCAGGGCGTCGGTCACCAGTACCAGGCCGCCGGCATCGACCCAGCGGGTGAGCAGCGCCCCCACGATGGTGGCGGGCACCCCGGCCAGGACCGACCAGCGGACCACGTCCCAATGGACCAGCCCGCCACGGCGGTAGCGGTCGGCAGCCACCAGGGTGCCGGGCACGGTGGCGGGAAGGGGTGCGGCCAGCGCGATCACCGGGGGAACCCCCACCGCCACCAACACCGGAGTGGCCAAGGCCGAGCCTCCCTTGCCCAGCAGCCCTCCCAGGAACCCGATACCGGCGCCGATCAGGACCACGTACAGGAGGGAGACATCCACCCCTTCAGGAGAGCACGCCTCAATCCAGATGACAAAGACGCATTCTCCATGAGATCCATAACCATGACTTATGAGATGGGTTTCGGATCGCTGGTCACGTCCGACAGGGTGGCCACCTCGGGTCCAGCGCCGGCCACCACCTCCTCGAGGCGGCGGGCCCCGTCCGGCGCCCCCTTGAGATGCTGGTCGTAGAAGGCCAGGGTGGCCCGGGTGACCATGGCATCCAGCGGTTCGTCGAGACCCTCGAAATAGCCCGGGTCATGGCCGGTTCCCACCAGGGTCAGCAGGCGCCGCTCACCCGGGTACAGGTCGAACAGGGCCTCACCCATGGCGTAGGGAAGGGTGGGGTCGGCGTCGCCGTGTACCAGCAACGCCGGTGGAGCATCGGCGGCTTCGATCGTGCCCTGCTCGCCCAGGTCGAACCACACCCCGGCGAAGCTGGTGACCGCCCCCACACGGTCATCGGCGCAGCACGGGTTGGCGGCCACCGCCATCGTGGTGATGGCCCCGAAGGACTGTCCGCCCAGTCCGATGCGTTCGGGGTCGACCAACCGGGCCCACGTCCGGTCGGGGTTGTCGACCGAGGCCAGCACCTCGTCGATCACGAACGACACGTCTCGGGCCTGGTCAGCGATACCGCCGTAGTCGGTGCCTCCCGGCGTTCCCTCCTTGGACAGCGGGAAGTTGGGGCCCACCACCACGTAACCGGCCGACACCCAGGCCTCGATGGTGGCCGAGTAGTGCTCGGCCAGACGGGTGCTGCCATGGGAGAACACGATCAGGGGAAGGCGCACTCCGCCTTTCACCTCGGGGTACCAGACGTCGGTGGGCAGGGTGCGTTCGGGCTGGGCCGGCTCTCCCCCGTGGGCGGCGGTGGGGCGGGTGTCGTCGACCAGGGTCATGGTGGTGTGAACCACCTCGTAGGTGCCGAAGTCGGCCACGGTGTCCTCCCCGACCTTCACCGGAGCGCTCTCATCGGCCCCGCTGGCGTCGCTGCTGCCCGCATCGGATCCAGTGGTGGTGCTGGACGCCGACACCCGCTCGGTCCCCTCACCGTCACCCGACGAGCAGGCCGGCACCGCCACCGCAATGACCACGGCCGCGGCCGCCGTCCAGCGCCTTGCGCGAACCGATGAACTGACCATGTGAGCTCCAGTAGACGAGGCGGACCGGCCAGCACTGTAGGGACCGAACCAGCGGGTGGGTCGCGAGAGAAGCCTGGGTGTTGCGCCGCCCGCCCGGTGGTTGGGGAATCAGCGGTGCCGGAGAGTACCGGCCAACTGCCTGATCAGTCCGGAGAAGGCCAGGGACCAGGCGACCAGGGCCGCACCCACCGCGATCTCGGGCAGGGGCTCGAGCACCGTGAGGTCGGTGACCGCGATCATCCGGTAGGTCGACACCCCGTACATGCCGATCGGGAAGACCAACGCCCAGTAGGCCGGGTTGTAGGTGATGGGCACCTTGCGGATGAGGTGACGCCACACTCCGATCGAGATCATCACCGGGAACCAGAAGGTGGCGGTTCCCCAGGCCATGATCACCATGCCCTCGATGAAGGGGGCCAGTCTCTCGACCCGGGGAGACACTCCGGCCGCCGTCAACAGGTTGGAGCCGGCCAGCACCGAGATGGCCACCGCCCCGGCTGCGATCCACGAGGGTGGCTGCATCACGTCGGGCCCCAACGGAGTGAACGTCCACCGCAGGAACAACATGGTCATCACGATGAGGTAGAGGACCAGCCCCACCGTGAAGGCCGCCAGGGAGGCCAGCTCGAACACCTGGTGCGGTCCGCCGTGGTGGGTCAACAACAGGGCGGCGGTCACCGCGATCGACTCGGTCGAAACCGTCAGCAGGAACCAGGTGCCGTTCATGCCGGTGCCGATGGGCGGCTTGTCCTCGCCGATGATCACCGCCACTATCGCCGGATAGATGAGCGCTGCCCACAACACCAGGCTCACGATCCAGCCGACCTCGGCCGCCGCCCACCAGCCGAAGATCACCGCCGCCCCACTGGCCAAGACGTTCACCGCCGTCACCAGGGTGAGGAACAGGAACCCGGTGTTGTGGTGGGTGAGATCGGAGAACAGCCGCTGCGGGTAGCGGATCAGCCTGGCCACGTTCATCACGAACAGAACGCTGAAGGCCACCACCGCCACGCCGTAGAGCACCTCGGCCAGAAGGTGCACCCCCAGCAGGTGAAACCCGGTGGCGATGATGCCGGTGGCCATGACCAGCGCGAAGTACCCCGGGAACAGGGTGGCGATGCCCGACGGTGTCGCCGGGGACCGGTCACTCGTCACCGACGAACCAGCGCATGGCCAGCGACGATCCGAACAGACCGAGCGACAACAGGGCGGCGTTGCGGGCCAGGTGGGGCTCGTTGCCCAGCAGACCCTCCAGAGCCACTACCAGCAGGAAGATCTGGAGAGACACCAACAACAGCATGTACACCAGGATCGAACTAGACCGGGTGACCGCGGCACGCGGCTCGGGGTGCGGGCGGGCCATCAGACGTCCAGCCTCAGAGCCCAGACGGTGCCCTCGCGCACCTCGATGTTGATTCGGGTGAGGGGCCGGTCAGGCGGGCCGGCCAGGGGGACCCCGCTGTGCAGGTCGAAGTGGCCCTCGTGGCAGGGGCAGTAGAGGTCTTCGCCCCCCTCCTCCCAGAACACAACGCAGCCCAGGTGGGTGCACTTCTGGCTGTAGGCCCGCAGCTCTCCGTCTGGCAGGTGCACCAAGATGGCGGGGTCGTGGCTGGTGGGGTAGCGGAACAGGTGGCTGGTACCCCGGGCCACCTTGCTCAACTCCACGATCGGTGCCGGTTCACCGGGGGTCACCTCGCGGGCGGCCGAGTAGGCGGCCACCCCCAATGTGCAGGCGGCGAACGCTCCCGATGCCGCCGCCAGGTAGCGATTGAAGTCTCGCCTGGTCACCAGTTCTTCGCCCACCGCCGTGTAGGGGAAGTCGCGCCGCCAGTGCTCGTCTGGTACCAGCGGGATCTCGACCTTGCGAGAGGACTGATCGGTTGGTGTCGGTTCGGTCATGAGAATGCCTCCTCCAGTCCGAAGGGGTCGTCCTGCCATCGTGATGGCGGCTCGGCCAACGGGTCGACCGGACCGTCGGACCGGTCGTTGACCACGGTGGCCACCTTGGTCGGCACCAGCTGGTTCCCGAATCGAAACTCGAACATGAGCTCGCCTCGACGGGTGTCGGCGAACTCCTCAGGGGTTCCGAACCACAGGGCCTGACTGGGGCACACCGAAGCACACATGGGCTTGAGCCCCACCGAGGTGCGGTCGTAACACATGTCGCACTTCATCATCTGGTCGGGCAGCGCGAAGTACTTGGGTACCCCGAACGGACACGCCAGTACGCAGTTGGAACAGCCGATGCAGCGGGGCTTGAGCGATGACTGCACCACCCCGTCCTCGTTCTGCTTGATGGCATCGGCCGGGCACACCTGAGCGCAGGTGGGGTCCTCGCAGTGCATGCACACCATGGGGGCGGTCTGGGGGGTGGCACCCCGGTCCACGAACTCCAGGTGGATCAACGATTCGCCCCGGTGGGTGCCGCACTCCTCGCAGGCCTGCACGCAGGCCTCACAGCCGATGCAGCGGCTCTGGTCGATCACGAACATGTTGCCGCGGATCAGTGGGCTACCCATCGCCGCGCCTCCGCTCTTCGAGAGCGGTGACCCGCTTGTCGCGGATCTCCACGTGCCCCTCGGCCTTGACCACCCGCACCGCCGAGACCTTGTACTCGGGGATCTTCGACACCGGGTCCAGAGCCCGGTTGGTGAGCTGGTTGGCGGCCTGGCGACCCGGCCAGTGGTACGGGATGAACACGGTGTCGGGCCGGATGGATTCGACCACCCGAGCCGGCAAGGTCATTTCGCCACGCCGAGAGGTGACCCGCACGATGTCGCCGGTGACCACCCCCAGTGACTCGGCCATGCGGGGGTGCATCTCACACAGCGGTTCGGGATACTGCTCGACCAAGGGGCCGATTCGACGGGTCTGGGTGCCAGACAGGTACTGGGAGATCACCCGGCCGGTGGTGAGCCACACCGGATACTCGTCGTCGACCACCTCGGCGGGCGGCCGGTAAGCCACTGGGTGGAAGCGGGCTTTGCCGTCGGGGTGGGCGAACACTCCCCCCTCGTACAGTCGGGGGGTACCGGGGTGGCCCTCCTCGGGGCAGGGCCAGAAGATGCCCATCTCGTCTTCGATGCGGTCCCAGGTCATGCCGAAGTAGTCGGCAGTGCCGCCGTGGGAGGCCACCTTCATCTCCTCGAAGATCTCCCGGGTGGACGAGAAGCCGAAGTACTTCTCGCGCCCCAGACCGCGGGCGATGTCGAGGAGGATCTCCCAATCTCGCCGGGCGTTTCCGGGCGGATCGATGGCAGCGTTGATCTTGATGGTGCGGCCTTCGGCCGAGGTGGTGGTGCCCTCGTCTTCTTCTTGGAGCGACCCGGGCAGCACGATGTCGGCGTGCTGGGCGGTCTCGGACAGGAAGAAGTCGATGTTGGCGTAGAACTCGAGCTTGTCGAGAGCCTCGGCGGTGAACTTGGTGTCGGGTAGCGACACCAACGGGTTGAAGCAGATCGACAACAGGCCCTTGATCTCACCGGCGTGGATGGCTTCGACGATCTCCTCGGCGGTGATGCCCTTTCCGGGGATCTCACTCTCGTCGCAGCCCCACACCTGGGCCACGTAGGCCCGGTGCTCGGGGTTGGTGATGTCGCGGTTGCCGGGAAGCTGATCGCACTTGTGGCCCTGCTCGCGGCCGCCCTGGCCGTTGCCCTGGCCGGTGATGGTCGAGACCCCACAACCCGGTTTGCCGTACTTGCCGGTGGCCAGACCCAGGTTGATGCACGAGAGCACGTTCTCCACGCCCTTGGTGTGGTGCTCGATGCCCCGGGCGTGCAGCAACATGCCGGTGGCTGAGGTTCCCCACAGGCGGGCCGCCTCGACGATGCGGTCGGCGGGCACTCCGGTGACCTTCGAACCCCACTCCGGGGTGTAGTCCCTGACCTCGGCGGCCGCCTCTTCGAAGCCCAGGGTGTGGGCGTTGATGAAGTCGTGATCGAGCCAGTCGTTGGCGATGAGCACGTGGAGGATGGTGCCCATCAGCGCCGAGTCGGTGCCGGGCCTCAGGCCGAGGAACACGTCAGCGGTGCGGGCCAGCGGGGTCACCCGGGGATCGGCCACGATCAGCTTGGCGCCGCGGTCACGGGCCCGCCAGATGTAGCTGGTGGTGATGGGCGCACACTCGGCCACGTTGGCGCCGGCCACGAACACCACGTCGGCCAGGGGAATGTCACTCCACGAATTGGACGCCCGGTCCATGCCCAGAGCCTTCTTGTTGGCGGCTCCGGCTGACACCATGCAGAGGCGGCCGTTGTAGTCGAGGTTGGCGGTCTGGAGGGCCAACCGGGCGAACTTGCCCACTAGGTAGGACTTCTCGTTGGTGATCGACACCCCCGACAACATGGCGAAGGCGTCGTTGCCGTAGGCGGCCTGGATGCGCTGGATCTCGGCCACCACCCGTGACAGGGCATGGTCCCAGGTGACGGTGCGGAAACCGCCGGGTGCCGACGGGTCGCGCTCGAGGGGTTCCAGCAGGCGATCGGGGTGGCTGCCCTGGAGGTAGCGCTTGACCCCCTTGGGGCACAGCTTGCCCTCGTTGAAGGGGAAGTCGTACCAGGGCTCGAAGCCCACCACCTCGTTGTCCTTCACCTTCAGGCGGATACCGCACTGTTGGCCACAGAAGCAGCAGTGGGTGTTGACCACCTTGTCGAAGTCGAGGCCGGCGTTCCAGCCACCGGGGGGTGCCTGGTTCAGGTGGGGGCCGTAGCGCTCGATCAGTTGCTCGTCGGTGACCGGGATGCGGGCCATCAGCCGAACCCTCCCACTCGAGCCACCTGAGCGGCGGTAACCATCTTGCGACGGCACGACGGGCAGATGTCCTGCCAGTTGCCGCCGGCGTTGTCGCGGTAGTCGAACCCCACGGCGGGGAGCACCTCCTTCAGGTCGGCCACCTGCATGGCCGAGGCGTACGGCTTGTGGCATTCACGGCACTCGTGCTGGACGCCCCGGGCGCCTTCAGCCCGGTAGAAGTGCACCCCCAGGTTGGCGGGCCGCTGGAAGATGTGGAACAGCTTCCCGAAGGGGATGTACAGCAGACCCATGATCACGGTGAGGGCGTGGACGTTGGTCAAGAAGGCGTAGTAACGGCCCTCCAACCACATGGTGGAGGCGGTCAGGAACAGGCCGGTGATGGACACCCCGAACAGGCCGGCCAGCGCCAGGAAGTCCCCCGATCGTTCCACCGCCAGCGCCCCGGGGTCACGGGTGCGACGGAACAGGAAGATGAGCACGCCGCCGATGACCATGAAGGCCGAGATGTTCAGCAGGTGAAAGGTGGTGAATCCCACCAGGCTGGTGGCCGAGAAGCTTCCGGTTCCGATGCCGAAGAAGAACGCCTTGTAGTGCGACCCCTGCTGACCGACCGACTCGAAGTGCACCCAGCCCAGGGTCAGCGGGAAGGTGACCGCGGCCGCCAACAGACAGCCCCAGAACACCAGTTGGTGGGCGGCCCAGCGGGCGGTGGAGCGTTTGCGGATGAACCCCTGAGCCAACAGGTTGGTGCCCACCAGACCCACC
Source organism: Actinomycetota bacterium (assembly GCA_963169755.1). Classification (GTDB taxonomy): domain Bacteria; phylum Actinomycetota; class Acidimicrobiia; order Acidimicrobiales; family Iamiaceae; genus Aquihabitans. The sequence continues at coordinate 8,397 of CAUJFC010000005.1, forward strand.
AGACCCACGGCGTTGTGGCCCACCCGCCCCTTGCGGCGGAACGACTCCCAGCCCCGGCGGTTGAGGCGGGCGGTGGGTGGACGCTGGATCCACACCAGGTATCGGTACACCACGGCGAACACACCCATGAGTACGCCGATCAGGTAGCCGGCCAGGGCGGCGTCGAACCACCGTCCGGCGCCACTGCCCACATAGACCAGTACCAGCAGAACCCCCACCGCTGATCCGGCGAACATCGCCGCCCGTCCGTCGATGCGAAACGTCGACCCCGAGGTGCTCATCTCCGGTACTCCTTTCGCTCCCCGGCACTATAGCTCATCACGACAGCGAGGGCCGCACCGATCGCTGTTAGCGATAGGTGGGAGGCAGGCCGATACCAGCAGAGATTCACCCCGAGTCCCCGGGGGTGACCTCATCCGATCAGACAGAACCGACCCACCCCCGCACGCCTCGGTCCGGGAGTTCGGTTCACACGGCCGCGACCGCGGTTCACAACGCCTCGACCCCGAGGGCCGACGTTGTCGGGGATCTGGGCGGCTGCCGCGGTGGCGGCTGGCCGGGTAGGTCGAGTCGGGCGGCTCAGCAGAGCCCGACGAGCACGTCCCTCGGGCGTCGACCATCCCGACCACCACCATCATCGCCTGAACGCCAGCAAGCAGTCTGCGATGCGGTCCCGGAGCAGGGCACAGGGGCGAACCTCGAAGGTGAGGACGTCCCCGGGGCCCGGACCCCCGACGGTGTCGGACTCGTGCCACCGCCGCGCTGAACGGTCAGCGCCAGGGGATGCCGGTGGGTGGCACGAGGATTCACGTGCTCAAGCAAACCAGCATTCCGGCCGATACGCACGTCCAACCCTGAACGTAGTTTCAGGGTCTTTCAGGAAACTCAGGTTCGGCAACGGGGTCGTCGCCAGGGTCGTCGGGTATTTCGCTCATGGAGGCCGGCAGGCCGACCGTGAAGCGGGCCCCGCCGCTGGGGGAATCACCGACGGTCACCGTTCCGTGGTGTGCGGCCACGATGTTGGCGACAATCGACAGGCCGAGCCCGGCCCCCGAACCCGAATGGGTTCGGGAATCGTCGAGCGTGCGGAACCGTTCGAAGATCAGCTCTCGGTCACCGTGGGCGATGCCCGGCCCGTCATCGTCCACGGTCAACTCAACGGTGCTTGCCACTTGGCGCACGCCGAACGACACCGTCGACTCGGCGTAGCGCGCCGCGTTGGAGGCCAGGTTCTCGACCAGTCGGTCGAGATCCGGTTCGTGGCCGGTCACCTGCCCGCCCGAGACCATCGAGGTGTCCACCTTCAGGCCTGGCGCCCGACGCGCCAACAGCCGGGCCTGGACCAACACCAGATCGTCGAGATCCACTGGATGCATGGGCCGCTCGGCTCCACCATCGGAGCGCGCAAGGGCCAGAAGCTGCTCCACCAGCGTCTGGAGCTGGTCCAGCCGCGCCAGGGCATCAGCCCTGGTCTTCATGGCCTGGAGCGGATCGGTTGGCTCGGTCTCCAGAATTGCCCGCATGGCCGCCAGTGGCGTGCGCAGGTCGTGGCTGGCATCGGCCACGAACCGGTGCTCGCGCTCCACCGCCCGCTCGAGGCGTTCCAACATCTCGTTGAGGGTGCGGGCCAACTGGTCGAGCTCGTCGCGGGTGCCCGGCAGCGACACCCGGGTCTGGAGCCGGCTGTCATCGAGTCGTTCCACCGTGCGCCGCATGTACTCCACCGGACGCAGCGACCGGCCCACCACCATCCACACCAGACCCCCCAGGAACACACTCCCCACCAGGATCAACGAGGCCAGCAACCATCGCAGCGAGTCGAGCACCTCGCCCACACTGCGCGACGACCGGGCCATGACCATCCTCAGGTCGGGGCTGCCGGTCACCCCCACCACCAGCACCCGCAGTTCTCCCAGGCTGGAGTCGTGGACCGAGGCGATCGATCCGCTCTCCTGGTCGGGCGCCGACAGCGACGGGCGTCCGGCGGCGGTGGCCCCGGACCCCACCACCCGGTTCGATCGGTCCACGAACTGGATGTACAGGTCCACCGGGCCATCGAGCAGCGCCGGTGTGGACCCGCTGGCCAGCATCTGATTGGTAGAGGCAGCGTCGGCGCGCAGGGCAGTGTCGATCTGGTGGGTCATCTCCTGTTCGGCCGAAGCCAGGATGGCCAGTCCGGCGATGCTGAAGGCTCCCACCACCACCACCAGAGCCCCGGCGGTGATCCTGGTGCGCAGCGACAGGCGGTTGCGTCTCACGTCTGAGACTCGACCCGCAGCCGGTATCCCTCTCCCCGTACGGTCTGGATGGTTGATCTGCCGAAGGGCTCATCAACCTTGCGACGCAGGTGGGAGACGTACACCTCGACGATGTTGGGATCTCCGGCGAAGTCGTCGCCCCACACCCCCTCGAGCACCTCGGACTTCGAGACGACAGTCCCTGCCCGGTCGAGCAGGAACGCCAGCAGTTCGGTCTCGCGTGAGGTCAGTTCCACCTCGTGGCCAGCCACCAGACACCGGCGTCGCAACGGGTCCAGCACCAGGTCACCGGACTGGGGCGACACCCCGCCCCGGCGGGGTCGCCGCAGCAGGGCCCGTACCCGCGCCACCAGCACCACCATGGACGCCGGCTTCACCAAATAGTCGTCGGCACCGGTCTCGAGCCCCTCGGCCTCATCGAACTCACCGGCCTTGGCGGTCAACATGAGTATCGGCGTCCAGTCGCCGGCGTCGCGCAGAGTCCGACAGATCTTGTAGCCGTTGAGCCCGGGCAGCATCAGGTCGAGAATGATCAGGTCGTACTCGCCGGCGGTAGCGGTATCCAGGCCCAGTCGCCCGTTCGCGCAGCGCTCGACCTCGAAACCCTCAGCCTCGAGCGTCCGGCAGAGGGCACCGGCCAGGTCGTCGTCATCTTCGATCACCAGGATCGTCACACCTCGAGCCTTCCACGCCCGCAGGGTCATTGGAGGGCACCGATGGGGCGATCTGGCTCAGGAGTCCGGGTCACAGGTGGCCATTACCGCCGCCAAGATGTGCTTGCACGGCCCCCGCGACGACCCGTAGCGGGCAGACCAGGGACAGGGACACCGGTAGCCGCCCCCGTCGTGGCGCACCGTCCATCCGATGTCTCCGCTGCGAACCGTCACGGTGTCAGTGGTGGTGGGGTCGACTGTCACCGCGCCTGCCTCGACCAGTGCCACGGCATCGACCAGCCGAGGGTGGGCACCGGACAGCGACTGGGGATCGAAGGGGAGTTCACGGTGGAACCAGGCTTGCTCAGCCACGTCGAACCCCACTCGGCCAGCCGCCCCCAGCCAGCTCAGGGCCCGATTCACCCGGGCTGGCGACAGGCCGGTCGATCGTGCCAGGTAGTCGGGTTCGAGTCGGGGCTCATAGGAGAGCAGCGCCGCCACCAGCGCGGCATCGGCGGAGCTGTGGGGATGGGCCAGGTCCATCAGAACCCCGCCCTCTCCCGAGAAGCCTCGGGACGGTTCAGGGCTGAGGGTCACCGTGAGCCGGGCATCAACCAGGTCGACCTGCCACACCGACGGGGCCGGCCCCACACTGTCGGGGTCGGCCCAAGCCCGCATACCGGTGGCGAAGTTCAACACCGGGGCCACGATCCGCAGCCGGTCCGGTCCTCCCAGCGGAACCGCTGTTCCATCCCGGTGGCCACCGCGGCGTCGGGCTGGCGGTCGGCTCGCCAGGCGCAGCCCGCGGCCAGCCGGAACCGCCCACACGGCCGTACCGGAACCTCCCCCGGCGGGCAGCGAGGCAACGAAGCGACGAACCTCCACCGTCGGGATCTCGACCAGTGGCTCCATGGCGGCCGCCACCACCTGCACCTCGGCGAACCCCTTCAGCCATCGAACCGGAAGGGGCACCACTCGCTCGGTGACAGAGCCATCGAGGGTGACCACCTTGAGATCGCGACCGATCTCGAGATGCAGCCGATCGTGGTCTCGCAGCCGGGCCAGCAACTGACGCAGCGGAGGATTGAAATCGACGTTGGTGGTGCCGGTGGACACCGCCGGGCCGTCGAGAGCACCCGGGAGTACATCGAGGCGCACATGCACGCCTCCGCAGGCCGAGAAGGCCTCGAAGCGAAGACGGTCACCGTTGCTGGTGACCACCGGGTCGGCCGCCGCCACCCGGGCCGCCACCATCCCCGGGGGCTGGTGGAAGCGGGTCCTGGCCACCCGGGCCACCACCAACAGCGCGGTGGCCATCTGGTGGGGGCGGAGTACCGATCCCGCGAAGAACCAGGGGTGGTCACTGGTGTCGCAGCCCAGGGTCCCCCCGCTGGTGGACAGAGACAGCCGCACCCCGTCATCGCACTCGACCACCTTCGACGGTGCCAGGTAGCGGTAGCGCACCTCGGTGAGCGCGGCCATGGTTGTCAGGCTACGACCACAACGACACCGGTGAGAGTGGCAGGGTTTGCCCCATGGACCCACTGCCCGCGAGGGCACCGTTGGTGGAGTTGCTCACGGCTCACGGGGAGGCGGCCCGTGCCGCCACCTACCAGCACCGCTGGGAATACGACGCTGCCCTGTGGGCGGCGGTGACCCGGGCCATCGACGAGGCCCCCCGGTCCGTGTCCCAGGCCGGCCACGGCCAGACGACCCAGTCGCCGCCCCGCTGGCTGGAAGGTGCGGTTCGCCGTCACCTGTCCAACCTGGCCACGCACTGGTCGTTCACAGCCTCCTTTTCTCCGGTGCGGATCCTGGAGCGTCTCGACCTGGTTGACCTGCCGGTTGACGACGACTACGTGCTGGCCGTGGTCGGCGGCCTGGCCCCCACCGCCGGAGAACGGGCCGGGATCCTGCGTGATGATCCCGAACTGTGTCAGCGGGTGGTGTGGTCCATGTTCCAGGTGGAGGGAGGAGGCGAGGTCAGCTTGGCCAACGTCGACAAGTTCACCGCCGACGATCAGGGCTGGCGGGCCACCTTCCTGGAACTGGTAGCCGACGGCACCCTGCGGCGCGACCGGGTACTCACCTGCTGCCTCGATGCTCTCAACCGCGACTTCAGCGCCTACCGCGCCGGCTGGTACCGCCGCCTCTACGAGGCGCTGGACCCCGACCCCGACGAGGTGGTCTCCCACCGCCCCCGTCTCGGCACCCTGGTGGGGGTTTCGGTCCCAGCCACGGTGGGCTTCGCGGTGAAGTACCTGGCCGCTACCCCGCCGGTGGACAGCCTCGACGCCGAGAGGACCATGGCCGCCCTACAAGCAGTACCCGGCGCGGGGCCGGTCGGCACCGCCCGGCGAGCCCTGCGGCTGGCTGAACAGATGGCCAAGGACCGCCCCGAGTTGGCCTCGGCCGCGGTGGAGGTGGCCACCGCTGGTCTCGCCCACCCTGGAGCCGAGGTCCAGGCCGCGGCAGTCGAGATGCTCGATCGTCTGGGTAGATCGGGCCCGGCGATCGAGATGATCGACGGGCTGGAACCCACCGTCCAGGCTCAGGTCCGAGAGTTGCTCACTGATGTGGCAGCTAAGGGGACGACGCGGGCTCCGACCAACCCGGTCCCGCCCCACCCAGCCGACGAGTCGGATTGGACTCCGGGTAGAACGCCGGCGATCGGGCCGATCGACGATCTCCGTCCCGCCCGCGGACCCGAGCTGGTGGAGAGTCTGTCGGCTCTGTTGGAAGGCGCCTGTGACCCCGACCAGGTCGAGGCGGTACTGGCCGGTCTGGCCCTGCTCGACGAGCCGACCCCCCTGTATCCGCTGGCCCGCCGGGCCCTTCGGGTGCTCGACCGGGCTGGCAGCCCCGGGCGGGAGACCCGATGGCTGCGGATCGAGATGGCTCGCCTGGTGGTGTCGGCCACCGGTGGGGACCCTGGACCCCGGGCCGTTCCCGGCGACCCGGTGACGGGCTTTCTGGCCGGAAGGCTGGATGAGTTGGCCCAGATCCTGACCGGCCGCCATCCCCCCGGGCCGGCACTGGCCACTCCCCTCGACCCCACCGGATGGCTACCGGCCGACGTTCTGGTGGAGCGGCTCGAAGCCCGCCAACGCGCCGGGCTCCCCGAGCCTTCTCCCTTCGATCTGATCGCCGCCCTGTTGCGCCTCGAGCCCGGGGGAAGAGAGCAGGCGGCCACCAGGATCACCCAGAGCCCTGCTCTGGTCGCCCCTCCCCTGACCCGGGTGCTGCTCCACGCCCTCGGAGGCCCCGCCCCCCGTGAGAGCAAGGCCCTGAGAGGAGAGGTCAAGGCCCATCGGGCCCTGTGGGTGGCGGCCAGCCGGTCCCGCGGCCCGCTCACCACCGACCATTGGCTGGAACGTTTGGACGTGACCGGCCCGGGCCGAAGCCGTGCCCTCGAAGCAACCGTGTTGTTCAGCCCCGAGCCGTACTCGTGGGAGGAACGGGGACGAACCCGCACCGCCATCCACTGGCGATGGCGAGTCGAGGTGCCCGGAGCCATCGAGGCCACCGACCCCCACGAGCCCACCGCCATCGACGGTGGAGGGGACTTCTACTGGTGGGGCACACCCGACCGGAGCGACCTGGCCGCCTGGGTGGCGACCCTGTGGCCCCACGATGCCGAGCACCTGCTTATCCACGGGGTCAGCCCGGTACTGGCCACCGCCACTAGCCGCGAGGTCAGACACGACGCCGTTCCCTACCTGCACGCGCTCACCGATCACCCCGGCCGATTGGGTACGCTGGCCGCTCTGACCCTGGCCGCCGGGCTCAACGCCGGTCGCCCCGAACAACGCGCCTCGACAGTGGACGCCGTAGTGGAACTGAGCGGCCGCCCCGGCCACGGATCGACAACACCAGCCGGGTACGGGCCCATCACCGCAGACCAGCTGGCCAACGGCCTCCGCACCTTGGGCGAAGTAACCAGCCCGAAACGGCTGGCCTCGTCGATGCGAGACCTGGCGGCGGTGGATCGGTCCGGTACCAACCTGGCGATCGACGCGCTGGCCGGGTTCCTGCCATCTCTGGCTGTCGGTGTCCACGGCATCCATGCCCTCACCGAGCGGCTGCACGAAATGTTGGAGGCCACGGGGCGCCCCACCCCCGACCACCTCCGGCCCTGGCTGGAGATGTTCGGCGGAAGCTCGCGGGCGGCCCGCAGCGCCCGGTCTCTGCTGGTCAGGAGTTGACGGCCTTCGGCTGGTCGTCTCGTAGCACCAGCCTTCCCCGATGGGGTTCCACCGCCACCTCAGGTTCTACCCGGCGGATCAGCAGGCGGCAATCGGCGGCATCGGGATCGTTGGCTACCAGTTCGTCGACCCGCACGTCGGTTCCGCCCGTCAGCCCCTCGGCGATGCCCAGGTGCAGGGAACAGACGGCGTCGCGGGCACTGGAGGCGGCCGAGGCAAACGGGCAGTTGTGCAGCACCACATCGGCCCCCTCTGCGCCGTCGGCACTGGGGTGGATCTCGGGTTCGAAGCCTTGACGGGCCATGGCCACGCCGATATCGGCGATGGGGTCACCCGACGGGGTCGGCACCCGGAAGCGGGTGGCAGCCCGCTGGCCCACTTCTTCGGGGGTGAGCCCACTGGTGATGATCTCGGCCAGCAGGCGGCTGAGCTGTTCGTAGGAGCCGTTCTGCCCCCACTGGCCTTCGGCCACCGGGTCGGCCAGGTACTCGAACGGGGGACGTCCCCGGCCCACCGCCGGAGCCTTGCGCTCGATGACAAGTCCCGCCTCGACCAGGCGGTTGAGGTGCTGGCGGATGGTGTTGTGGTTGAGGGAGAACTCGTCGGTGAGCTCACTCACCCCCAGCGGTCCTCCGGCCTCGCACAGTCGGGCGAACACGGCGTAACGGGTGGGGTCGCCGAGGGCTCGGGCCTGTTGTTGCAAGGTGGGCACGATTCCTCCCTCGGTCGTGGCTCGGGTGTCGATCCTCCTGAGAACTTCTAGTGTAGACCAGAGAAAAACATCCGGAGCGAGCCCGACGGGCCCGCCCCAGAGCTCAGCCGGGAGGCGCCATGGAGACCATGACCGAAGCCATCAGCCGCCTCCGCCGCGACGGGTTCGCCCTGGACTTCACCGCCACCGACGATGGGCGGCTTCGCTGCGGGGCCTGTGGGGCCAATCACGAACCATCCGCCATGGTCATCGACGAGATCGTGCGCTACGAGGGCAGCTCCAACCCCGACGATGAGGCCATCCTGCTGGCCATGCACTGCGCATGCCAGCAGGCGGGCCTGTACCTGGCCGCCTTCGGACCCAACGCCACCGCCGCTGACGCCGCAGTGCTGCAACTCCTCCCATGACTCACCGGGTGTCGATCGCCCGGGTCTATGACGCTCCCACCCGGACCGGTCCCGAGCTGCGCTTTCTGGTGGACCGCTTATGGCCCCGCGGCGTGTCCAAAGACCACCTGGAGATGAACGACTGGCTGAAGGACGTGGCCCCCAGCACCGATCTGCGTCGCTGGTACGGCCATCAGGTCGACCGGTTCGACGAGTTCGAACGGCGCTACCGGGCCGAGCTGAAGGTGGCACCCGCTGACGCCGCCCTCCGGCATCTGATCACCACCGCCCACGAGATGGACCTCACCCTGCTGACCGCAACTCGCGACGTGGACCATTCAGCCGCCCGGGTTCTCCAGAGGGTGATCGAAGATTCCCTCACCCCTCACGAAGGTGCGCCGTGACCGACACCACCCCGACCGACGGTGATGGTTCGACCCGGGCTCCGGCGCCGGCTCTCGATGATCAGAGCCGGTGGCGCAGCGGCCAACGGAACCCGGCTCGACCCACCAAGGGGGCTGCCGACCGGGTGAAGCGTTCCCACGCCCAGACCCGCCCCACCCTCCGCCTGGCCCTGGGCTTTCTGGCCGCCGCCGCTTTGGTGGGGGTGTCGGGCCGTGAACAGTGGCTGGCCCTCCATCTTCTGTTCCCGGGTGGGATCGTGCTGGCCATCAGCGGGGTCTCGCTGATGCTCACCGTGACCTGGGCGGCCGCCCCGGCCCCGCCGGAGCGGTGGGTGTCAGCCCAGCGCTACGCCATCGCCGCCGGAGTAGTGCTGATCACGGCGGGACGCACTGCCGATGCCCCCGAGGCGATTGTCGGGGCCGGGGGCGCGCTGTTCATCGTCGGACTGATGTTGTTGGCCGGGCTGTTGGTGGTGACCATCCGGGCTGGCGTGGAGCGGCGGTTCGACGTTGCGGTGGCTTCCTACCTGGCAGCGCTGGCAGCCGGAACGGTGGGGGCATCCCTCGGGATCGTCATGGCGGTGGACGGCCCCAGCCCGGCGTTACGGTCGGCCCACGTCACCGCCAACCTGTTTGGACTGGTGGGTCTGACGGTGGGCGGCACCCTGCCGTTCTTCTCGGGCACGGTGGGTCGGTCGCGCATGGCCAAGCGGACCACCAGCGGACGGCTGTTGGTGTCGCTGGGGTGGCAGGTGGTGATGCTGAGCGCATCGGTGGTGCTGCTGGCTGTCGACTCCCCCACCGGGGCGGCGGTGACGCTGGTGGGCTACGCGATGGGGATCGGTGCCGCCTTGTTCTGGATGCCCGTACCCACCCGTCGTCAGCTCGAATGGGCCGGTCCCCGTCTGTACGCCCTGTGGGCCGGGGGCCTGTGGTGGGCGACAGCGGTGCTGGCCACCGCCGCTGATTCTGCCGGTGACCAGCTGATTCTGGGTGGCCGGTGGCTGCTGGTGTTGGCGGTGGCCGGTTACGGACAGATCGTGTGGGGTTCGCTGGCCTACCTGCTGCCCATGCTGCGCGGTGGGGGCCCCAAGCGCCTGGCCGAGGGGTTCACCACCACCAGGTCGTGGCTGGGATTCGCCGCGGTCAACGTGGCCGGAGGAACTCTGGCTGTGGGTCAGCCTCGAGCAGGTGCCGCGGCAGTGGCGGTGTGGGTGATAGACGGAGCGGTACGGGCGTTCCGGGTCGGAACCACCCGTCACGACCGACCAGTCGAGGAGTGAGATGTCACCGTTCCTTCTACCCTCCGAGCCGATCACATCCTTCGATCAGTACCTCGCCACCGAGACCGGAGGGAAGGGCGTGGCCAAGGCTCAACGGATCGGGCCCGCTGCCACCATCGAGGTGATCACGGCATCGGGTCTGCGAGGTCGAGGCGGCGGCGGTTTCCCCACCGGCCGCAAGTGGGCGGGGGTGGCCGCCCAGGCCGGGCCGCAGCGATACCTGGTTTGCAACGGTGCCGAGGGCGAGCCCGGCACCTTCAAGGACCGGGCCCTGCTGCGAACCAATCCCTACCAGGTGGTCGAGGGTTTGATCATCGCCGCCTTCGCGGTGGGGGCCACCGGCGCCTACGTCTGCATCAAGGGATCGTTCGAAGAAGAACTGGACGCTCTCACCCGGGCGGTGCAGGAGTTCCAGCTCTCCGGGGTGTGTGCCGAGTGCACGGTGAACATCGTGGCTGGCCCCGACGAGTACCTGTTCGGCGAAGAGAAGGCCATGTTGGAGGTGATCGAGGGCAAGCCGCCGCTGCCTCGCTGGTTCCCGCCCTACGAACACGGCCTGTTCGCCTCGTCTCCCCAAGAAGGGTGGGAGGCCAGTCCCCATGGCCGAACCCGAGGAGCGGGCGAGTCCAACCCCACCCTGGTGAACAACATCGAGACACTGGCCAACGTGGGCCACATCCTGGCGCGGGGTCCCGAATGGTTCCGTTCCATGGGCACCCCTGACTCACCGGGCACGATCATCGCCACGGTGGTCGGCGACGTGGTGGCCCCCGACGTCGGTGAGGTGGAGATGGGCACGCCGTTGCGGGCGGTGATAGATGCCGTGGGCAGCGGCGTGGCCCCGGGACGGTCGGTCAAGGCGGTGTTCTCGGGAGTGGCCAATCCGGTGGTCACCGCCGACCACCTCGACGTTCCGGTGAGCTACGAGGGCTTCGCCTCGATCTCTTCGGGCATGGGATCGGCAGGCTTCATCGTCTACGACGACACCGCCTGCATGGTCGACGCCGCCTACCGGTTCTCTCGCTTCTTGTCGATCGAGTCATGCGGGCAGTGCCCACCGTGCAAGATCGGGTCAGGAGAGATCACCGCTCACCTCGAGAACATCCAGTCCGGAACCGGCACCGACCATGACATCGCGGTGATCGGCGGCTGGCTCGAGCGGGTCACCGACGGCAACCGCTGCTTCCTGGCGGTGGAAGAACAACAGATGGTGTCGAGTGTGTTGCGAGCCTTCCCCGAGGAGTTCGCCGACCACATCGAGAACCAACGCTGTCCCGCATCCGAGAGCCGACCCATGCCCAAGCTGATCGACCTGCGAGACGGACAGGCCACCTACGACCAGCGGTTCTGGAAGAAGCGACCCGACTGGACCTACGACGAGGGGTAGCTGACCCGTCCGGATCAGAACCTCACGGTCAGGTTGGACTGGCCATCGGACCCCTCGGTCGAAGCCAGCACCACTTCCTGACCGATGAGTTGGCCACTGTGCACCCGGGCCACGTTGCCCGCCAGCATCAGGGCACGATCAGCAGTCGGTCCCACCCAGCCCAGCTCCACCGTGTCGTGGAACAACGACAACCAGCGCTCGAAGTGGGCAGCGGTGAACGGCGACTGCTCGTGCACGTCGAGGTGGGCCCGGAAGGGGTTGCCCACATAGCCCGGCAGACCCAGCAGCGCCCGGCACCAAAAGGCGGTGAGCTTGGGTAGATGGGTCGACCAATCGACCTGAGCCACGTCGTTGAACAGCGGGCCGAGCAGCCCATCTTGAGCCACGTCGGCGTAGAAGCGCCGCACCATTTCGGCGATCTCGTCAGGGGAATCCAAGTCTCGGGTGGGAGCCGGGCGCTGTGCGTCGAGCATGTCACTTCCTTTTCGCAAGCTGATTTCTCCACTGTAGGATGGAGATATTACGGATGGACAAAGAGGAGACCCCATGTCCGAGGTGATCGACGAACTGGTCGAGCGCGAATACGCCTTCGGGTTCCACAGCGACATCGAGACCGAGTACGTCCCCAAGGGTCTCAGCGAAGAAGTCGTCCGACTCATCTCGGCCAAGAAGGAAGAGCCCGAGTGGCTCCTCGAGTGGCGCCTGGCAGCATTCCGCCACTTCATGACCATGACCGAGCCCACTTGGGGCAACGTTCACCACGCCCCCATCGACTACCAGGACATGTACTACTGGGCCGCCCCCAAGCCCAAGGGGCCGGCCCCCAAGAGCCTCGACGAGGTGGACCCCGAGATCCGGGCCACCTTCGACAAGCTGGGTATCTCGTTGGCCGAACAAGAGCGCCTCAGCGGAGTGGCGGTCGACGCCATCATCGACTCGGTGTCGGTGGCCACCACCTTCAAGGCCAAGCTGGCCGAGGTCGGCGTGATCTTCTGCTCGTTCTCCGAGGCGGTCCGTGAACACCCCGAACTGGTCCGGGCCCACCTGGGCACCGTGGTCCCCCCGCGCGACAACTTCTTCGCCGCCCTCAACTCGGCGGTGTTCTCCGACGGGTCGTTCTGCTACATCCCCGCCGGTGTGGCCTGCCCCATGGAGCTGTCCACCTACTTCCGTATCAACGCCAAAGAGAGCGGCCAGTTCGAGCGCACCCTGATCGTGGCCGAAGAGGGCTCGACGGTCAGCTACCTCGAAGGTTGCACCGCCCCCATGCGAGACGAGAACCAGCTCCACGCCGCCGTGGTCGAGCTGATCGCCAAGGACGACGCCTCCATCAAGTACTCCACCGTGCAGAACTGGTACCCCGGCGACGCCGAGGGTAAGGGCGGCATCTACAACTTCGTGACCAAGCGGGGCCGGGCCGGAGCCCGGGCCAAGATCTCCTGGACCCAGGTCGAGACCGGGTCGGCCATCACCTGGAAGTACCCCAGCGTCATCCTCCAGGGAGATGACTCGGTGGGCGAGTTCTACTCGGTGGCGGTGTCCACCAACCTCCAGCAGGCCGACACCGGCACCAAGATGATCCACATCGGCCGCAACACGTCGAGCACCATCGTCTCCAAGGGCATATCGGCTGGCCGGGCCCAGAACACCTATCGGGGTCAGGTCAAGGTGCTGCGCTCGGCGGTCGGAGCCCGCAACCACACCCGCTGCGACTCGTTGCTGATCGGTTCGGAGTGCGGCGCCCACACCTTCCCCTACGTCGAGGTGAAGAACGACAGCGCTGCCGTCGAGCACGAGGCGTCCACCTCCAAGATCAGCGAAGACCAGCTCTTCTACTGCCGCCAACGCGGCCTCACCGAGGAGGACGCCACGTCCATGATCGTCAACGGCTTCTGTCGAGAAGTCTTCGATGAACTCCCCATGGAGTACGCCGTGGAAGCCCAGGCCCTGATGCGCCTCAGTCTCGAAGGGGCGGTGGGCTGATGCTGTCGATCCGCAACCTCACCGCCTCGGTGGGTGACAAGCAGATCCTCAAGGGGCTCGACTTGGAGCTGCCCGCTGGCGAGGTCCACGCCATCATGGGCCCCAACGGTGCTGGCAAGAGCACCCTGTCCAACGTGTTGGCGGGCCGCGACGGCTACGAGGTGTCGGGTAGCGCCACCCTCGACGGCGTCGACCTGCTGGAGCTCGAACCCGAACAGCGGGCGGCCAAGGGGTTGTTCCTGGCCTTCCAGTACCCAGTCGAGATCCCCGGCGTTGGCAACATGTACTTCCTGCGCACCGCTCTCAACGCTGTTCGCCGCGAACGGGGTGAGGCCGAGGTGAGCGCCGTCGACTTCCTCAAGCTGGCCCGTGAGCACATGGCTCGCCTCGAGATGGACCCGGCATTCTTGAGCCGGTCGGTCAACGAGGGATTCTCAGGAGGCGAGAAGAAGCGCAACGAGATCCTTCAGATGTCGCTGCTCGAACCCCGCCTGGCGGTACTCGACGAGACCGACTCGGGCCTCGACATCGACGCTCTGCGGGTGGTGGCCACCGGGGTGGACGGACTACGCAACCCCAACCGATCGATGCTGATCATCACCCACTACCCCCGTCTGCTCGAGTACGTGAAGCCCGACAAGGTGCACGTTCTCACCGACGGCCGTATTACCCGTACCGGCGACCACTCCCTGGCCCATGAGCTGGAGGAGCAGGGCTACACCCCGGCCACCGCCGGCACCGCCTCGTGAGCGCGGTCGCCACCTCCGACGCCGACCTGGTGGAGCGGCTGATCGCGGGCGCCACCGGAACCACTCCCCGGGCCGAGCGAGGCCGGGCCTGGCTAGCCGCCAACGGTCTGCCCACAGAACGCGACGAGGCCTGGCGCTACACCCCGGTGCGCGACATCACGGCTGCTCTGGCTACCGCGGTGGCGGCTGGCACCGAAGCCACCGGCGTCACCCGTGATCTGGTCGATGAACTGGCCGGAGACCTGGGCGGCCCCCGCCTGGTTCTGATCAACGGGGCCTTGGCGCCCGAGCTGTCGGACCTGACGGATCGAGGCGCCGGCCTCGCCGGGCTGTGGGTGGGCGGCGGCGACGAGCTGCGGGCCCGGGGCAGTGGTGGCCCCTATACCGGTACCGCCGAACCGGCCGACGGGTTCCAGGCTCTCAACTGGGTGGCCGGCGTCGATGCCGCCGTGGTGCTGATCGAGGCCGGTAACGCCATTGACGCCCCGATCCACGTCGTGCACCTGGCCACCCCCGGTCAGATGGTTGCCCTGAGCCACCCCCGCACCGTCATCAAGGTCGGAGCCGGTGGACGGGCGCAGGTTGTCGAGTCGTTCGTGGGGATCGATGCCACGGCTGACGGTCGGGCCATCACCAACTCGTCCACCCGCATCGTGGTCGACGACGACGCCGAGCTGACCTATCAGCGGGTCCTCAACGAGCCCGACACCACCTTGCACATCGGTCGGGTGGGAGTGGTCCAGCGGACCCGCTCCCAACTCCATGCCACCGCAGTGGCCACCGGGGGTGCCGTGGTTCGCACCGCCGTGCACGTGAACCTGACCGGAGAACGAGCCCGTGCCGACCTGGGCGGTCTGTACCTGCCCACCGGCCATCAACGTCACGACAACGTGATCACCGTGGACCACTCTGCCTCGTACTGTGAGAGCAATCAGAACTTCACCGGCATCGTGGGCGACCACGGACGGGGATCGTTCAGCGGTCATGTGATCGTGCGGCCAGGAACGGTCGGCACCGACGCCAATCAGTCCAACCCCAACCTGGTGCTGGCATCCACCGCCCAGGCCGACACCCGCCCCTGGCTGGAGATCTTCGCCGACGACGTGAAGTGCGCCCACGGCGCCACCGTTGGCCGACTCGACGAGGAGGCCGCTTTCTACCTGCGCAGCCGGGGTATCCCCGCTGCCCAGGCTCGGGCCATGTTGGTGGCCGCCTTCGCCTCGACTGCACTCGACCGTCTCAGCCCCGACACCCTCAGGGAGCGGGTGGCCTCGGTGGTAGAGGTCCGCACCGCTGATACCACTGCAAACCTGGAGACCCCGTCGTGAGCCGTGCCTGGAACCCCATCATCTTGAAGCGGGACTGTGTCGCCACCACCGTGCCCGCCGGGCAGGTTGTGCTGCTCAACGAAGGCGGTGAGGTCGAGGTCGTCCAACAGCTCGGCGGCAGCGTCACCGTCCGCACCGAGATGGGTGCCCTCTTGCGCATCGACGGAGCCGACGCCGACGCCCTGGGCATCGAGGTCGCGGCTCCCGACGAGGAGTACGACCCCGAGGCCCCCTTCGACATGGACCGCGTGTTCGAAGCTCTCAGCCAGGTATACGACCCCGAGATCCCCATTGACATAGTGGAGCTGGGCCTGGTCTATCGCTGCGAAGAGTTCGCCGGCCCCATGGACACCCGACGCATCGAGATCGACATGTCGATGACCGCCCCCGGCTGCGGCATGGGCGACGTGCTGCGGGGCGACGCCGCCCGAGCGGTCATGGCCGTACCGGGAGTTGACGACGTAGACGTGAACCTGGTGTGGGATCCGCCCTGGACCGTGGCGCGCATGTCCGAGGCCGCTCGCCTCCAACTCGGCCTGCTCTGAGCCGGGACGTTCCCCTCAGCGCGGGCCTTCGTCTCCCAGCGAGTCGAGCAGGTCGGTCAGGTGGGTGCGGAACCGGCGAAGTTCGTCGCGGTGCAGGTACGACAGTGACTGGAGCTTGGCCTCGCCGACCGCGGTGAGGGCGACACGCTGACAGCGGTGGTCGTGTTCGTCGGTCAGCACCTCGACCAGACCGCCGGCTGAGGCCCGACCCACCAGTTCGCTGGTGGAGTGAACCTTGAGCTGTAGCTGTTCGGCCAGCTCGCTGATGGTCGGGCTCGACGGTTGAGGCCAACCTCGGACCGCAAGCAGCAGCTGATGCTGACTGGGGGTCAGGTCCTCGGCTCGGGCCGCCTCCTCGGAGAACCTCAGGAAGTGACGCAGGGCGTGGCGGAAGGCCGCCAGCCGCTGGTAGTCACGGTCGGACAGGTCGCGGGCCACCGGGTTCACGCTGCCAAGTCTCCCAGTTGAGTCCGGGCTCGCTGGGTCTCGATGACCACGGTCCGACTGGTCAGAACAAGGGCGACAACGGCGGCGGTGAGAGCAGTGGGCAGCAGAGCCAGGCCCGCCATCTGGGACACCACCAGGGTGGAACCCAGCGGCGTCTTGGTGACCCCCACACACAGGGCCACCGCCAGGCTGGCCATGAGGACGGTGGCGTTGGTGTCGGGCACCAGCAGATGAATGAGCTGACCACCGGCGATTCCGATGAAGTAGAGGGGAATGATGAAGCCGCCCTTCCAGCGCCCGGTGAGGGTGACCAGAACCCCAGCGAACTTGGCGACGATGGCCACTCCCAGAGCTCCCGTGGCCATGCCACCCGCCACCACTTCCTCCACCTGAAACTCGCCGTTGGTGAGGGCGAACGGCGACCACCAGGCCAACAGCCCCAGCAGCACCCCGGCGGCCACCGGGAGTACGGCGCCCGGCACTCGGGACACCAGGTGACGGGATCCGTGCACCGCCCATGTGAACACGAACGTGCCGGCAGCCCCGAGGAGTCCGCATGCCACACCCCAGGCCAGATCGGATCCGGTGAGTTGGCCGGGATCGGGTAGAGCCCAGACCGGGTCCAGTCCCAGTCCGGTGAGGCTGAAGTTGAGTACGAACCCGACCAGGGCCCCCACCAGCGCGGGCACCAGTGCTTCGTAGTACTGGAGACCTCGACGGTGCAGGATCTCCAGCGCGAACAGGGCGGCACCGAGCGGCGCACCGAACAGGATGGCGAACCCCGCCGACATGCCCGTGATGGTCACC
>CAUJFC010000006.1 GCA_963169755.1 Actinomycetota bacterium
GGCGGTCCCGCGTCGTGGGGTCGGGTTCGCCCCGGGACCCGGGCGGCCCGGCCGCCGTCGGGGGTAGGTTGGTGCCCCTCCTGGTGCCCCGACCCGACAAGCACAGTGTCTCTGAACCGAGGCGTAGCCGAGGTCCAAGCAACATCGGAGCGACTACGGGTGCACCTAGCCGCTCGAGTCCTTGGATCTGGACTACTTCGGTGGGGCAGCGGCAAGCAGTCGGTCAGCCAGAGTGGTGGTCGAGGTGACCACGTCCAACCCGCACCGGTCGCTCAGCCAAGCCCGGTTGCGGCGGTGCAGATCTTCGGTGGGGTCGAAGCGGTTCAGCATGACCACCAGCCGTCGGGAGCCGAACGGCGCCGCCGAGACCAGCACGGCATTCACGGTGCCCAGGCCGGCGTCGGCCACCAGCACCACCAGGTCGGGATCGAGGCGGTCGGCCAGGGTCACGGCGTCACCATCTGTGGCCATCGGCGAGCGGGGTCCACCCACCGTCTCCACCCAGCCCAGGTCGGGAGCGGGGTCGGGCCAGGCGAGTTCGGCGACCAGTTCGGCCATGGTGGGTACCGGCCGGCCCAGCGCGGCGGCGGCCATGGGTGGTGCCATCGGCACCGGGTAGCTGCGCTCAGGCCGACAGACGACGTCGGGGTGTTCGCCGGTGGCCGTTGCCAGTACCTGGGCGTCGGTGGGGTGGCCGTCGTCGGGGTCGAAGGATTGGGCTGGCTTGCGGGCGGCCAACCTCAACCCGGTTGCGGCCAGCTCGGCCAGTACCGCCGCCCCGACCCAGGTCTTGCCGATCTCGGTTGCGGTACCCACCGTCAGGACCAGGGCACCAGGGCGGCTCACCGGCTGCCCTCGGCGGGCGCGCCGCTGGATGCCGCCCCGGTAACATCAGGGCTGGGGGCGGACTCTCCAGGGCGGTAGCGACTGTGATCGGGTAGGGCCGGCGCGATGTCGAGCCGGCCAAGGGCGGCGATCAACTGGTCCAGGTGGTCGTCGGTGTGGGCGGCCGACAGTGTCACCCGCAGGCGGCTGCTGCCCGGGGCCACGGTGGGGGGACGAATAGCGGGCACGAACAGACCCGCTTCGAGCAGTGCGGTCGAGGCGGCCACCGCTCGGGCTTCCTCGCCCAGCACGATCGGCACGATGGGCGAAGGGTGGCCGGGCGAGAGACGGTCCACCAAAGACCGCAGACGGGCCACCAGGGTGCCGCCCTCAGCGCCCACGAGAACCTCCAGGGCGGCGAGGGCGGCGGCGGTGTCGGCCGGGCTGAGGGCGGTGGTGAAGATCGACGAGCGGGCGGTGTTCACCAGCAGGTCGGCCACCCGAGCCGAACAGGCGACGAACCCGCCGAGCGACCCGAGGGTCTTGGACAGGGTGCCCACTCGAACTGTCTCGACGCCCTCCAGTTCGTCGGGGGTGGGGTGAGGGCCGAGGACGGCGTGAGCCTCGTCGAGCACCAGGACTGCGCCATGGCGACGGCAGATGTCGGCCAGAGCGGCGACGTCAGCCAGGTCTCCGTCCATGGAGAACACGGTGTCAGCCACCACCATCGCCGGACCTGAGGCCTGGGCGACCAGGGCCTCCAACCTCTCCAGGTCAGCGTGGGGTGCGATCGACACCTCGGCGCGGGCCAGGCGGGTGCCGTCGATGATCGAGGCGTGGTTCAGCGAGTCCGACACGATGCGCACGCCGGGGCCGCCGAGGGTGGTGAGCACGCCCAGGTTGGCGGCGAATCCGGTGGGGAACAGCACCGCCCGGTCGGTTCTCTTCCATTCGGCCAGGGCTGACTCGAGCTCACGGTGAACCGGCCGCGAACCGGTGATCAGACGGGAGCCGCCGGTGCCCGCCCCCCAGCGGTCCAGAGCTCGGTGGGCGGCGGCGACGACCGCGGGGTGGGCGGTGAGCCCGAGGTAGTCATTCGAAGCGAACGACACCACGTCGCGATCCTCGGCCACCAGCCGACCGGCCGGACCCAGCGTGTCGAAATCCCGGTAGGTCCGCCACCGACCCTCGGCCCTGATCGCCGACAGCCGGTCGTCGATCAGCCGGGCCCACCCGGTGGCGGGGTCCGAGGTGGGGACCTCGGGCGTCAGTGGTCGGCCCTCGCGGTTGTCCCGTCGCTGCTCTGGTCTGAGACCGGTGTGGCATCCCGGACCGCTGGGACGTCGGGGGAGGTCACCTCGTGGATGGCGGCGGCCACGGTGTCGACGATGCGGTCGATCTCGGCGGCGGTGATGGTGAGGGGTGGCATGACCACCACCACGTCTCCCAGGGGTCGGATCAGTACCCCCCGCTCCACGCAGGCGGCTGCCACTCGCCGGCCCCAGCGCAGTCCGTCGGCGGGAGGGGCCAGCTCGATGCCGACCATGAGCCCGCACTGGCGGACCTCGGCCACGGGATCGAGCACCGCCACGTCCCGGCTCAACCGGGTGGCGAGCTGGGCGCTGCGATCGGTGACGTTGGCCATCACGTCCCACTCGTCGATCAGTTGCAGGTGTCGTAGTGCCACCGCGGCCGCCAGGGCGTTCCCGCTGTAGGAGTGCCCGTGGTAGAAGGTCCGCTCCGACAGGTCGGCCCCGAGGAACTCGGACCACACCGCCTCGGAGGCCACGGTGGCCGACAGCGGCAGGTAGCCGCCGGTGATTCCCTTGCCCAGCACCAGTAGGTCTGGTCGGATCCCGCACTGGTCGGTGGCGAACAGGGTGCCGGTGCGGCCGAAGCCGGTGGCCACCTCGTCGTGGATCACCAACACGCCGTGGCGTCGGGCGGCCGCCGCCACCGCGGCAACGGCGTCGGGGGGCATCAGGGCCATACCCGCCGCGCCCTGCACCAGGGGTTCCAGCACCACTGCCGCCAACTCGGTGCCGTGGGCACTGATGGCGTCCCCTGCCGCCTCGACTGCGCCCGGTTCACTCAACGAAGGCGAACGCAGCACCGGAAACCGCAGGGGGTCGAAGATGTCGGTGCCGAACCCACCGTCTCCCACCGACAGGGACCCGATCGAGTCTCCGTGGTAGGCGCCTCCGAAGGCCAGGTAGCGGGTGCGGGTGGTGACGCCCTGATTGGTCCAGTACTGGAAGGCGATCTTGAGGGCTTGTTCGACGGCAGCCGCTCCGTCGCTGGCGAACAGGAAGCGGGGCGAGTCCACCGGCACCCGGGGAGCGAGGGCTTCGGCCAGTTCGATGACCACCCGATTGCCGTTACCCAACATGGTGGAGTGGGCCACCCGGTCGAGCTGATCGCGGACTGCCTGGTCGAGTTCGGGTACCCGGTGCCCCAGGGTGGTGACCCACAACGACGAGATGGCGTCGAGGTAGCGGCGACCTTCGACGTCGATCAGCTCACGGCCCTCGGCCCGTTCCACGATCACCGGCCGGTTGTCGGCGTAGGCGGCCATCTGGGTGAAGCCGTGCCAAACGTTGGCGATGTCCCGTTCGATCCAGGACTCCACGTCTCCCATCGGCGAGACGCTATTGGAGGGCGTCGGTCACGTCACTTCTCGATCGCGGCACTTCTCGGTCACGTCACTTCCCGGTCGCGGCCATCCGCGGCCCGGTCGGGAGTCGGACCCTGGCGGTTGGGGCCTCACTCGGGGTCGAACGGTGGGGTGGCGTCGGACGTGAGGTCCTCGGCGGCCTGACGTACCTGCCAGTCGCGGTCGCTCAGGGCCCGCTGGTAGGCCTCGTCCACCTCGATGCCCTCGAAGGGGGCCAGGGCGATGATCGCCCGACGCCTCACCGTGGCCTTGTCGTGGGTGGCGGCCAGGATGGCGGCCAGCCCGGCCTCGTCTCCCAGCGAGCCCAGGGCGGCCACTGCTGCTTCGCGAATCAGGGCATCTTCGGCAGTGGTGGCCAGAACGGCCAGCGCGGCCACCGAACCTTCCTCGGGTACTTCGCGTTCACCCAGCGCCCAGGCAGCGGTCTCCACCACCGTCGGGTCGGGGTCGGACAGCAACGGGAGCAGGGGCACGTTTGCAGCCACCGATCCGCCGGCCAGTTGAGCCACCGTTTCAGCCGCCCGGCGCCGCACCTCGGGATCGGGGTCGTCCACGGCAACGGCCAGGTCAGCCGCGGTGAGCGACCCGATGCGGGTCAATGCCCCCAGTGCGGTGGCCCGCACGGTCGGGTCGTCGTCGTCCAGCAAGGACCGCGCCTCTGCCGAGTCGCCGCGATGGCCGGCGATGGCTGCTCGCCGTCGTCGAAGAGCGACCTGATCCACCGGGTCTGTGTGATGAGGGGTCGCGGTCAACCGGGGCCTCGGCCGGAAGTGGAGCACGGGATCGTCGGCAGCGTACCGCCGTGTCCCTTCACCCGACCGCCCCTAGGGTTGTCAACCGTGCCCCCCCTCCGTTCGCTGCGTGTCACCCACCTGTGGTGGGTGGTGGGGCCGGTGCTGGCGACGCTGGTGGGGGCGCTGGTGATTCTGGCGGTCAGGCCGGTGCCCTACTACACGCTGTCACCGGGCTCGGCCCGATCGGTGGAGCCACTGGTGACCATCACCTCCGGGGCTGACGGCCCCGATCTCCATGAGGAGAAGGTCCGTGACGACATCTATTTCCTCACCGTCTCGGTGCGGCAGCCTTTCGGGGCCGAAGCGATCTGGGCGTTGACCGATGACCGAATCGACCTGGTACAGCGAGAGCTGATCGACGGCCGTCAGACCCGTGAGCAGAACCGCACGTTCGATCGCTCGCTCATGACCAGCGCCAAGGACAAGGCGGCGTTCGTGGCCCTGGAGCGGGCCGGGTTCGACGTGCCGGTCACCACCACTGGGGCGGTGGTCATGGACGTCGGCCCGGACTACCCGGTAGCCGAGGTGTTGATTCCCGGTGACGTGGTGATCGAAGCCGACGGCGAACGGATCACCGCCGCCAGAGAACTGGGCGAGGTGATCGCCCGTCACGAGCCGGGAGACCTGGTGGCCATGACAGTGGAGGCGGTGGGCACCGGTAAACGACGAGACGTGAAGGCCGAGCTGGTTGCCCGCCCCGATGACCCCGAACGGGCGATGCTGGGGGTGACCTTGGACAGCCGACCCTCCTACGACTTCCCGGTCGACATAGAAATCGACTCGGGCAAGGTCGGTGGTCCTTCGGCGGGCCTGGCATTCACTCTGGCCATTCTCGACCGGCTGACCCCCGGCCTTCTCACCGGGGGCGAGTCTGTGGCGGTGACCGGGACCATCGAGCTCGATGGATCGGTGGGCCGGGTCGGCGGAGTTCGTCAGAAGACCGAGGCCGCCATAGACGCTGGGGCCGACCTGTTCCTGGTTCCCGCCGACGAAGAGGCCGAGGCCCGGGCGGCGGCCCGAGGACGGATCGAGGTGAGGCCGGTGACCACCCTCGACGACGCGCTCGGGGCGCTGGAGAAGCTGGGCGGTGATCCGATTCCCGTCGCCCGTACCCCCCGCTGACCGGTAGGTCCGCCGGAATGGCCGGGAGGCTCCCCGATCCGGGGGAGGTGCGGCCGTACCATCGGTGGTGATGCCTGCCGATCCGTCCGACCGTCCCACCTTCGATCCCGACGCCGTCGCCGGCAAGTCGTTCACCCAGTCTCGCCGGGGTTACGAGCCCGATGAGGTGCGGGCCTTTCTGCTGTCGGTGGCCTCACAGATCCGCGACTACAAGCTCCGCTACGAAGATCTGGAGCGTCGACTGGCCGAGGTCGAGCGGCGGGCTGCCGACCCCCGCGACCTCGACGAGACCGCGGTCACCCAGCTCCTCGGCGAAGAGACGGCACGGGTTCTCGAGACCGCCCGCAACGCCGCGGCCGACATCCGCAACCGAGCCGAAGCCGAGGCGGCAGCCCGCGAGGCTGAGATCGCCGAACGAGACCGCATCACCCGCGAGTCGGCTGACCAGTACTCCGAGCAGGTGCGTACCGCCGCCGACGAGGCCGACCGTCGGGTCCGGGCCGACGCCGACCGCTACTCCGAGCAGGTGCGGGCGGCAGCCGACGCCGAGACCACCGCTCAACGGGCCGCCGCCGACGAATACGACCAGCGGGTGAGGGTGGCCGCCGACGCCGAAGTGGCCGAGTTCCGGGCCACCGCCACCGCCGAGATCGATCGCCTTCGGGCCGAGGCGGCCTCGGTGCTCACTGAACGCACGGCCGAGGCCGAGACGGCGGCATCGGCCATTCTGGGCGAGGCCGACGGCTACAACACCCGGGTCCGGGCCGACGCCGACCGCTACAGCGAGGCCACACGGGCTGCCGCCGACAGCTACCGCAGCGACACTCAGGCTGCCGCTGACGCCATCAAGGCCGAGGCGGTGGCCGAGTCCGAACGGGTTCGCAGCGAAGCCATCGACGATGCCCGGAGGCTCCAGGAAGAGGCCGAAGCCGCCGCTGCGGCGCGGGCCGAGGCTGCCGAGATGGAGGCGGCCAACGTGGTGGAGGCGGCCAAAGCCCAGGGTCGCACCATGGTGGAGGAGGCCCGGGCCTACCGCGAGCGGGTCATTGCCGACCTGGCCGACCGGCGTCGGGCCGCCCGGACCCAGCTCGAGGAGTTGGCCGCCATCCGCGACGCGCTGGCGGTGACTCTGTCTGACGTAGATACCAAGCTGGCGGCATCGCGGCGACTGGTGGGCGACACCAGTATCGACCTGACGTTGCTGGGAGATGTGGCCG
This sequence comes from Actinomycetota bacterium, assembly GCA_963169755.1. GTDB lineage: Bacteria > Actinomycetota > Acidimicrobiia > Acidimicrobiales > Iamiaceae > Aquihabitans. Next base: position 6,633 of record CAUJFC010000006.1, read on the forward strand.
GCGATCGGGCGCTGCTGTCGGCTTCTGACCCGGTCACCGAGGATCCGGTCACCGAGGATCCGGTCACCGAAGATCCGGTCGCCGAAGATCCGGTCGCTGAGGACCCGACTCTGATGAGTGAGGTCGCCACCCCGGCGGGTGAGGGAATCGCGGACGACTCGTCGGGAGAGGACGCGGACGTACCGGAGGCCGGTTCGGTCGACGTCGCGACTCCATCCGCTGACGGAGAAGCCTCGGCGGACTCCCGGCCGGTCGACTCAGCAGCAGACGGCGACGATGGTGATGGGGATGTCGATGCGGTCGACGCGGCCGACGCGGCCGACGAGACGCCGGAGATGACCCAGGGTGGAGCGGTTGGTGACTCGACGTCGCTCTCTGGAGAGATACCGGAGGTCCTACCAGAGCCCCTTCCCGAACCTCTGGTGGAAGAACTGCCGGCGGCTCCGGTCGAGGATCTGCCAGAGGCGCAGCCTGAGGATCTGCCTGAGGCTCTGCCAGAGGCGCTACCCCCAGCCCAGCCTGAGTCCCTGGACGCTGAGGCGGGCCCAGATGGTGACTCGGAGTCTCACGGTGCTGAGGCCGGGGCGGCCGACGAGGCGGGACCGGTCGATCGGGAAGGTCGGATCGACGCCATCTTCGCCCGCATTCGCGCCGATCGCCTCGAGGAGGACCAGGCCGCAGACGCCGAGGCGGAGGGCCCAGCGTCAGATGGCGACGACGCCGAAGAAACCACCGACACCCCCGCTACCGCAGTGTCGGATAACGGCGGCGCGTTCGAGGACGATTCCCGAACTGGAGGTGGGGCTGGTACTTCATCCCAGGCTGGTGCCGACGCCGATCTCTTGGATCGGCGTGACGCCGCGCTGGCCGAGATAGAGCGGCAGTTGGCCCGTCGCCTCAAGCGGGTTCTGGCCGATGAGCAGAACGAAACCCTCGACCTGTTGCGTCGAACCAAGGGCACGCCCACCGCAGATCAGGTGCTACCTGCCGACGTCGATCACCACGAGCGATACCGGGGGGCGGCACTGGAAGACCTGGCCAACGCCGAGCGGGTGGGTGCCGGGTTCTATGGCGAAGCCCCGAACCGACGAGCCGACGTGTTCGACCTGGCCGGAGACTTCGCGGCCGAGATCCTTCGCCAGATCCGGGGCCAGCTCGAGCGGGCCTTCGCCGACGGCGGTGACGAGTACGAGATGGGGGACCGGATCCGGGCTTGCTACCGAGAATGGAAGACCCAGCGGATCGCCGACACCTCCCGTCACTTCGTGATGGTGGCGTTCTGCCGGGGGGTGGCCGAGGCCGCCGACGACGGGGCATCGTTCCGTTGGCTGCTCGACGACGGCGACCAGCCATGCCCCGACTGTGACGACAACCAACTGGGGGGTGCCGTCACCAAGGGATCACCGTTCCCCACCGGCGATCTGTGCCCGCCCGCCCACCCAGGGTGTCGCTGTTTGGCGGTACCCGTCTGATGCTCGGCGGCGGGCCCGGCCGGTAACGTCCCAGGTCAGGCGTTCCCAGCCCGGGCGCGGGGAACGTGACTGAGACCGTCGGTAGGATCCCCGGCCGTGCCCAGCGACCCCGAGCAGTCCCCCCGGGCCGGTAGAGGCCACGGCGGCCGTCGACCGAACACCCGAAAGCCGGGCCACCGGTCTGGTCGTGGCCGTGTCGTTCTCATGGGTGTGCTCGGAGTTCTGGTGGTGCTGGCGGTTTCCCTGCGGGGACTGGCGTCGTTCTACACCGACAAACTGTGGTTCGAGTCGCTCGGCTTGGAGACGGTGTGGACCACCACCTTGGGCACCCGGATCTCACTGACCCTGCTGGGCGCCGGGGTGTTCTTCAGTTTGTGCTGGGCAAACATGGCCATCGCCGAGCGGTTCTCACCGCCGTTTCGGCCCCTGGCCTCGGCCGATGATCTGATCGAGCGGTATCACCAGCTGATCGGCCACCGGGCCACGCTGGCCCGACTGGGGCTGGCGGTGCTGCTGTCGGCGCTGTTCGGGATGGGGCTGGGAGCGGCGTGGAACGAGTGGCTCCTGTTTCGCAACTGGGAATCGTTCGGCCAGAAGGACGCCACCTTCGGTCTGGACGTGGGTTTCTTCGTGTTCCGGTTGCCCTTCATCACCGCCGGACTGACCTGGCTGTTCTCGGCCTTGGTAGCGGTGCTGCTGACATCGCTGGTGGTGCACATCCTCAACGGCGGAATCCGGTTCCACACTTCCCTGGAACGCAGCACTCCCCAAGCCAAGGCCCATCTGTCGGTTCTGCTCGGCCTGCTGGCATTGGTGCAGGCGTCGCGCTACTGGGTGGGGCGCTACCACCTGGTGTTCTCTACCCAGGGAACGGTGGACGGTGCCACCTACACCGACGTCAACGTCGACCTTCGGGCCACCTACCTGTTGGTGATGATCGCCCTGTTCGCTGCCGGACTGTTCATCGCCAACATCTGGCGCCGGGGTTGGAGCCTGCCGGTGGTGGGGGTGGCGGTGTGGATGCTGGTGGCGGCTCTGGCCGGGGGCATAGTGCCAGCCTTCGTCCAGCGTTTCCGGGTAGAGCCGTCGGAGTCCTCGATGGAGGCGCCGTACATCGCCCACAACATCGCCGCTACCCGGGCTGCCTACGGCCTCGACGTCGAGACCGAAACCTTCGAGTGGGACGGCGACGTGACCAGCGAGGACCTCGAGCGTGAGGTCGAGACCCTCCAGAACATCCGGTTGTGGGACCCGGCGATCATCCAGAGCAGCTTCGAGCGCCAGCAGCAACTGAAGGGGTTCTACGAGATCAACGACGTGGATGTGGACCGCTACACCGTCGACGGTCGGGTCACCCCGGTAATGGTCGCAGCCCGCGACCTGGACACCAACGGTGTTCAGCAGTCGTCATGGGAGGCGACCCACCTCACCTTCACCCACGGCTACGGCTTGGTGGCCGCCACCGCCAACGACCGCACCACCAGCGGCGACCCCGACCTGGTGGCCCGGGACATTCCGGTGCAGGTATCGGGTGGTTTGCCCAAGGTCGCCAATCCGGGGATCTACTTCGGCGAGGACAAGACCGGGTACGTGATCGTCGACACCGATCGCCGGGAGATCGACTACCAGGACGCCCGCAACCAGTCGATCACCACCACCTACGACGGCGTCGACGGGGTGCGGATCGGCGAGGGGTTCGGTGGGTTCGTTCGTCGGGCGGCCTTCGCCTTGCGCTTCGGCGACGTCAACCCTCTGGTGTCGGGAAACATCAGGCCGGACTCCCGGGTGCTGATCGAACGTGACATCGCCGGGCGACTGAAGGCGGTGGCACCGTTCCTGGCCTTCGACCACGACCCTTACGTGGTGCTGCTGGACGGTTCACTCAAGTACGTGGTCGACGCCTACACCACGTCGGCCCACTTCCCCAACGCCCAGCGGGCCGACACCGGCGGGCTGGGGGCAGAAAGCGGGCTGAGGGGCCGGTCGTTCAACTACGTGCGCAACTCGGTGAAGGCGGTCATCGACGCCTACGACGGCACCATCTCCTTGTACGTGGTCGACGATCAGGACCCGGTGCTGCGGGCCTACCGCAAGGCCTTCCCCGACCTGTTCACCGACGGAGACCAGGTCCCCGATGAGCTGCGGGCTCACTTCCGCTATCCCGAGGATCTGTTCACCGTGCAGACCCAGATGTGGGCCCGCTACCACGTGGACGACCCCGACAGCTTCTACAACGGCAACTCCGAGTGGGCCGTTCCACCTGAGCCCGGTGGCCAGACGGTGTCGGGTGATCAGAGCGTGGCGGTGGGGGCCGACGGGCAGCCCATCACCAGTGGCGACCGCTATGAGTCGAAGTACCAGATGCTCGAGCTACCTGGTGATGATCATGCCTCGTTCGTTCTGCTCCGGCCCTATGTGGGGGCATCGAGGGGTGGGGTCGGCCAGAACCTGATGACCTCGTTCATGGTGGCCAGCAGCGATCCCGGGTCCTACGGCAAGCTGCGATCGTTCGTGATGCCGGGCGGCAAGCTGCCAGATGGTCCGATCACCGCCACCGACAACATCCAAGCCGACGAGGCGGTGGCTGCCCTGCGGCGGACGTTGTGCCAGGGCCAGTCCACCTGCGGCCTGGCCACCCCCTCGATCGTGCCGGTGGGGAAGGCCATCTTGTATGTGCAGTCGTTCTTCGTATCCGGGACCGAGCTTGGTGCCCCCAAGCTTCAGCAGGTGATCGTCAGCCACCAGTCCTCCAGCGGCACTCGGGTCGAGGTGGCCGACACCCTGAGGGGGGCGTTGGTCAAGCTGTTCGGCTCGGGGGTTCCGTCCGGCATCGAGAGCACCCCCTTGACCGACCCGGTCGTGGTGGACCCCGACGTCCCCAACCGGGGCGACGATGTCACTGAGCCCGATGGTGAACCAGGGGGGAGTCGAGACGGGTCGTCGACCACCAGCGAACCGTCCGAGGACGGCGAGGTGAGCGTGGCTCAGCGGCGCTCGCAACTGATTGCCGAGCTGGAGGAGGCGTTCGAGGCCGCCGACGCCGCCGCCCGCCGGGGAGACATGGTCACCTATGCCCGCGAGATCGACCGTGCCCGCCAACTGAGCGCCGACTTGAGCTCGTTGGAAGGGGGAGCGGTCACCACCACTACCACTGGTGCCTGACCGCCGGGCGAAAGATCAGAGGTCGATGACGGTGCGCACGCCGACACCGGCGCGCAGGTCGTCGAGGGCCACGTTGATCTCGGCCAGGGGGAGTCGGTTGGTGACCAGGGCCGCCAGGTCGAGCTGCCCTCCCTGAGCCAGGGCCACCAGGCGGGGGATGTCGCGCAGGGCGTTCGAGCTGCCCAGCAGGCAGCCGGTGAGCTTCTTACCCCCCACCGCCAGGACCGCTGGCAGGGGGTAGGTGAGAGGGTCGTCGAGGCCGGGGACACCCACCATCACCGTTGTGCCACCCTTGCGGATGGCGTCGAGGCCGGTGACCACCAGAGCCGAGCGGCCAGCGGCGTCGAAGGCCCAGTCGACACCGATTCCGCCAGGGGTCAGGTCGTGGGCGGCGGCCACGATGTCGTCGGTGGCGGGATCGAGAGCGTGGGTGGCGCCCAGCGCCAGGGCTCGGTCTCGGCGCTCGGACACGGGGTCACTCACCAAGATGCGGGACGCTCCGGCCAGGCGGGCCCCCTGCACCACCGACAGGCCCACGCCACCCAGACCCATGACCAGCACGGTGTCGCCCTCACAGACCCCGGCGGTGTTGATGACCGCGCCCACCCCGGTCTGCACGCCGCAACCGATGAGGCAGGCCAGATCCAGGGGAAGATCGTCGGGCACCTTCACCGCCCCGGTCTCTTGGATGATGACGGTCTCGGCGAAGGCAGCCACCGCCATGCCCCGGTAGACCACCTGACCGTCGCGTGACAGGCGGGTGCCGCCGTCGGGGTGGCTGGCGGTGAGCAGGGCGTCGCTGTTGGCGCACAGCGACCACTCGCCCCGCACACACCACGGGCAGTGCCCGCACGGGGCGCAGGGGGTGAGGACCACGTGGTCCCCTACGGCCAGGGTGGTGACACCGGGGCCGACGGCCTCGACCACGCCGGCGGCTTCGTGGCCGAGCACCACCGGCAACAGGCCGGGGAAGGTGCCGTCGACGATGCTGAGGTCGCTGTGGCACACCCCGCAGTGAGCGACCCGCACCGCCACCTCGCCTTGGCGGGGCTCCTCTGCCTCGACGTCGTCGTGAACCACCAAGGGTGATCCGACCTGTTCCAGTACCGCTGCTCGCATGGGTCCCCTTCGTGGCGTGGTGTCTGGTTGCTGAGCGGTGGCTGCCCACCCGGTTCCGGCGCCGCCGGATCAGCTCCAGGTGCCGGTAGTTGTAGCCCGCCAGCCAGGGTGGTGTGTCCACAATCGGGGTTGGATCGAGGAGCGGGGTACCACTATGGTGGGCGTCACGCCGCGGGGTGGAGCAGTCTGGTAGCTCGTCGGGCTCATAACCCGAAGGTCGCAGGTTCAAATCCTGCCCCCGCCACCATCGAAAACCCTGGTAGACGGCCCTTTCCGAGAGATTCGGGGAGGGCCGTTCCTCCGTTTTCGGCCGTTCTTCTACCGGGTTTTCTACCGGATCGTCTGGGACAGCCGACGACGGCTCGTGACGCAACGCCGCGAGGTGACCTTCGGGTTTCCGCGGTGACCTTGGACCGCGAGGCTCGATCGGTGCCCGCCTCGTCGCTTCCGTCGGCGCGATCGAAGCGAGGTTGGAGCTGGCCTCGCGGCCGGTTCACGGCGCGAGGTCGCTCTTGGCCCGTGACCGTCGGCGCCCATCCGCGGGCGGTGCGCGCGCAGCCTGCTCGGGAGGTTCGACAGTTCGGGGGAACGCTCCGATGTCCACCGACGAGGCTGGGGCATCCGAGGTCGCCCAGCAACAAAGGCGGAGCGCCTCCCAGGAACTACCGCCGAGCCAAGTGTGAGTTCGATCCGGTGGTCGACCTTCGGGTTCCCACGGGGTTACAGTGGTCGTGCAGCGCCGGTACACCCCGTTGACGCCCCGGGTCCGGCCTTCGTGGCTGCGTCGGCGTCCCTTCTGAACCTGTGATTCGAAGGGACCCCGCATCATGCGCGGCTACGTGACCAAGAAGGGCAAGAAGTACTACGCCGTCATCTACGACGGCATCGACCCGGC
>CAUJFC010000007.1 GCA_963169755.1 Actinomycetota bacterium
TCGGGGCGGGCGCCCGGGTCGAGATCATGGAGCCCGCCCCTCATCGCCCGGTGCAGTTGGTGTGCGGCCCCATATACCACTCGGCCCAGTGGGTGTTCGCCATGATCCCGCTGCTGGTGGGAGCCACCGTGGTGCTCCAACACCGCTTCGACCCCGAGGCGGTCCTCTCAGCTGTCGATGAGCACCAGGTCACCAACGTTCACCTGGTCCCCGCCCAGTTCTCCCGGCTGCTCAAGGTGGCCGAACCGGTCCGCGCCGCCTTCTCGGGGGCCAGCCTTCACCGGGTGCTCCATGGCGCTGCCCCCTGCCCGCCGGGGGTGAAAGCCCAGATGATCGACTGGTGGGGGCCGGTGGTCAGCGAGTACTACGGCGGAACCGAGGGCGGCTTCATCACCCTTCTCACCGCTGACCAGTGGCGAGAACGCCCCACCAGCGTGGGGCGGGTGCTCCCCAACATCGAGGTGTTGGTGGTGGGACCCGACGGTCAGCGCCTGGGTCCGGGCGAGACCGGCGACTTGTACTTCCGAAACCTGTTGGGTGTGGACTTCGAGTATCACAACGCCGCCGACAAGACGGCGGCCGCCCACCTGGAGCCGGGGGTCGGCACCCTGGGAGACGTGGGATACCTCGACGAGGACGGGTTCCTCTTCTTGTCGGATCGACGTATCGACATGATCATCTCGGGTGGCGTCAACATCTACCCGGCCGAGATCGAGGCTGCTCTGGCCGCCCATCCGGCGGTACTCGACTCGGCGGTGTTCGGCATTCCCCACGACGAAATGGGCGAACAGGTCATGGCGGTGGTGGCGGTGGTACCCGAGCGACGAAGCGACCCGAATCTGACGGTCGAACTGGAGGCCTACCTGCGAGAAGGTCTGGCCGGCTACAAGTGCCCCCGGAGATGGGAGATCGTTGACGACCTTCCCCGCAGCGAGGCCGGCAAGCTGGTCAAGCGGATGCTGCGCGACCCCTGGTGGGAGGGCACCGGTCGCTCCATCTGAGTCGGCCGTGCCACCATGACCCGATGCCGGTACCGCTGTCTCGTGATCTGGTGGTCGACACGGCCCGAGCCCAACTGGAACGCGACGGATCGGCTGAGCTGTCGCTGCGGGCCGTAGCCCGAGAACTGGGGGTCACCGCTCCCGCCCTCTACGCCTACGTGGCCGACAAGAACGAGCTGCTGGCGGCGGTGGCCGCCGGTCACTTCGAACGGCTCATCGAACGGTTCGAGGCGGTTGAGGAGACCGACCCGATCCAGCGAGTGCGGGAGGTGTCGCGGGCTTATGTCGACCACGCCCTGGCCTCGCCTGCACTGTTCCGGTTGCTGTTCAACTACCCGCCGACCGAGGCCGGTGAGGTGGAAGCGTTCCCGCCCGCCGCCCGGGCCTTCGAGGTGGCGTCGCGGGCCATGGCAGCCGCTCGTGACGCCGGTCTGCTGCGGCCGATCGAGGTGGATCGGGCCTGCACGGTGATGTGGGCCGCCACCCACGGGGTAGCCGAGATCTTGTTGATGGGCTTCGGGTTCGACCGGGCTGCCGCCGATGACCTGATCGAGACCACTATCGACACCGTCTTGGCCGGGCTGTTGGCCGATCCCTCCTGAACGGTTGCGGCCACCGGAGGCTGGTTCACCGCCCGGTTCCGTCGGTGCCGTGGTAAACAGTGTTCACCACCGTATGGGGGCCAGCTACCAGGGGGTCTGATGGCCACGTTGACCACCAACCTGTTCCGGGGCACGGGGGAGACCGATCACCGCCTGAGCGTGGTGGAGGGAACCTGGCCCCAAGACCTGAGCGGCGCATTGGTGATCGTGGGCCCCGACAAGCGCCGCCCCGGAGGTCACTGGTTTGGTGAACCCGGTCTGCTGTGCCGCATCGACTTGACCCCTGACGCCTACGGACGGCTCCCGGTTCGTCAACGTCTCATCCAGACCCCCCTCATGAAGCTGCGGCGCCGAGTGCCCTGGCTCTTCGCCCGGGTGGCCTTCGCCGAGGTGTCGCCCTTCGGGGTCACCAACCTGGCCAACACCAACGTCGAATGGATCGACGACCGCCTGTTCGTGGGTTACGACGCCGGCCGGCCCATCGAGGTGGATCCCGTCACGCTTACCCATCTGACCCCGGTGGGATCCAACGGTGAGTGGTTCCAGGCCATGCCCGGCCTGTACGAGCCGATGGTGTCGGTGGCAGCCCACCCGGCCGCCGCCCACGACGAGGGTGCCCTGTACTTCGTGAACTACACGCCGGTACCCGCCCCCGATGGAGCCACCCAGATCTACCTGGCTCGATGGGGCCTCGACGGTGCCCTCCAACGGTGGCCGCTGAGCGGAGTGGCCCCCTTCGACACCGTTCACGACGTCAAATGCACCCGCGATCACGTGGTGTTCTCAGACCTGCCCTTCGCGGTGGGGCCAGAAGCGGTGGGGGTGGGTAAGCGCACCGAGCCCAACGCTGATGTCACCCACCTGACGATCGTGGCCAAGGCCGACCTGCGGGCCACCCCGCCCGGTCGTCGGGTACCGGTGCGGTCGGTGGAGATACCCCTGCCCACCGGCCATCTGAGCGTCGACGACCTCGATGACGACGGGGTGATCACCGTGTACCTCGAACACATCCCCCTGGCCGACCTGATGGTGATGCTGACATCCGGAGCGGAGGTGCACGGCCAGGGCGAGCCGGTACCCCTCGACTACGAGGGCTTGGTGGCGGTGGGGGTGCAACCCGGAGCGGTGGGGCGCTACCGCGTCCGGGTCGATACCGGCGAGGTAGTGGAATCCGCCCTGGCCTGGGACGACCGGTTCTGGGGACCGCTCATCGCCACCCGCGACCGCAGCACCCCGACCGCGCGCGCCCGGTCCCGTCAACTGTGGTTCTCGGGGGTCGGATTCGACCCGGCCCTGGTCAGCGAGGAGTGGTGGGGGCTCTACGGCCAAGCCGGCCTCAACTCGCTGGTGGACCCCGCCGACCTGCCGACCGATGCGGTACCGGCGTCACTGGCCCGCTTCGACCTCGATGCCATGAAGGTGGCCGAGGTGTGGCCCTTCACCGATGGCGCATTCGCCAGCCCACCCCAGTTCGTGCCCCGCCGCCCCGCCGACGGCTCGACTCCCGACCCCGATGACGGGTATGTGGTGGTGCTGGTGCACCGCAACGGTGACAAGGAGGTGCAGGTGTTCGACGCCTCGTCCATCGAAGCCGGTCCGCTGGCCCGGGCCACGGCACCGGGATTCAACCCGCCTCTGTTGCTGCACGGTTGCTGGGTGCCCTCGCCCACCACCGGCCGCCGCTCCGCCTACCGGGTGAGCATGGCGGCCGACGTGTGGGGGGCGGTACGCGACCTGCCCCGGCACCTGGTGGCCCTGGCCCGCACCGGGCGAACCATGAGCGGCCGCTGAACTGGCGGGGATCAGGGTCGGTCATAACATCGGCCGATGACCGCTGACCTGACGGAACTCACCAGTCGCGAGGTGTCCCCCGAGTCGGTGGTGGCCCGACTCGATACGGCTGCCAAGGTCCGGTTGTTGTCGGGCCACGGCTTCTGGGCCCTGGACCCGGTTCCTGAGGCGGGCCTGGAGGGCATCGTGGTAACCGACGGCCCCCACGGGTTGCGCTGTCAGGTGACCGGGGGAGACCACCTCGGGCTGGGCCCGGCCGCCCCCGCCACCTGCTTCCCTCCGGCGGTGACCATGGGCTCGACCTGGGACCGGGACCTGGTGGGCGAGGTCGGTGCCGCCATTGGCCGCGAGGCGGTGGCCCAAGGGGTGGCGGTGGTCCTCGGCCCCGGACTCAACATCAAGCGCCACCCAGCCGGGGGTCGCTGTTTCGAGTACTACTCCGAGGATCCGCTGCTCAGTGGCCGGCTGGCGGCTGCTGCGGTGGAGGGCATCCAGTCCGAGGGAGTGGGGGCCTGCGTCAAGCACTTCGCGGTGAACAACCAGGAGACCAACCGGCTGGTGGTGGACGCCATCGTCGACGAGCGCACGCTGCGCGAGCTGTACCTGGCCGGGTTCGAAGAGGTGATCTGCCGGGCTCGACCCCAGGCGGTCATGAGCTCGTACAACCGGCTCAACGGCACGTACCTGTCTGACAACGTCGAACTTCTCACCACCATCCTGCGAGACGAGTGGGGCTTCGACGGTCTGGTCATGAGCGACTGGGGCGGCACCAACGACCGGGTAGCGGGGGTGCGGGCCGGGATGGATCTGGAGATGCCCGACAGCCACGGGGCCTTCGACGCCGAGGTGCTGGCCGCTCTGGAGTCAGGAGAGCTGAGCCAGGCGGACCTGGACCGATGCGTCGCCCGGGTAGTGGCGCTGCTGCAACGACACCAGCGGCCCCCGCTCACTGCGGTCCGCTCGGAGTCCACCGATGACTCGACCCCCGACTCCCATCACCGGCTGTGTCGCCGAGCGGCGGCTGCCGGAACGGTGCTGCTGGTCAACGACGGAACCCTGCCGCTGGCTGCCAGCGGCACCATCGCCGTGGTCGGTGGGCTGGCCGTGCACCCGCGGTTCCAGGGGGCCGGTAGTTCCCAGGTGAACGCCACCCGAGTCGACAAGCCACTGACCGAACTTCGGGCCCGGGTCGGCGATACCGCTCGGGTGATCGCGGCCGACGGCTATGACGCCCGCACCGGAAAGGCAACCGACCGCCAGATCAGCGAGGCGGTCGAGGTGGCTGGCCGGGCCGACGTGGTGGTCTGCTTCGTGGGTCTGCCCGCCCGATGGGAGTCCGAAGGGTTCGACCGGCCCAGCCTCGACCTGCCCAAGGATCAGGTTCGACTGATCGAAGCCCTGGCCACCACCGGCACCCCGCTGGTGGTGGTGCTGAACAACGGTGGAGTGGTGCACATGGACTGGGCCGACCGGGTCAACGCCGTGGTCGAGTGTTGGCTGGGCGGCCAGGCCGGAGGTGGCGCGGTGGTCGACGTCTTGTTCGGTGATGCCGAGCCAGGTGGGCGGCTGGCCGAGAGCATCCCATTCCACGTGGCCCAGCTTCCCGCCGACCGGGACTTTCCCGGCCACCCCCGCCAGGTCCGCTACCGCGAGGGTCTCCTGGTGGGCTACCGGTTCCACGAGACCGCCGGGGTGCCAGCCCGGTTCCCGTTCGGTTTCGGTTTGTCCTACACCAGCTTCGAGTGGACCGGTATCGAAGTGACCGGGCAGGGAACCGACCTGACGGTGTCGGTGACGGTCACCAACACCGGCGACCGCCCGG
>CAUJFC010000008.1 GCA_963169755.1 Actinomycetota bacterium
TCCCCAAGCTGCGTGAGGCGGTGGCCGACCTGTACATGCGTCGATTCGGGGTGGCGTTGGATCCCGAGCGTGAGGTGATCTCGACCATCGGAGCCAAGGAGGGATTCAGCCACCTCATGTGGGTGCTGCTCCAGCCGGGAGATGCCGCCCTGGTGCCGTCGCCCTCTTATCCCATCCACATCTGGGGCCCGCTGTTCGCCGGAGCCGATGTGCGTGAGATCCCGATGGGCACCGGAACCGACTTCTTCGAGAAGATCCAGGAGGCCTGGGCCTACTCGTGGCCCAAACCCCGGGTGATCGTGTTGTCATTTCCCCACAACCCCACCACCGCCTGCGTCGACCTGAACTTCTTCCAACAGGTGGTCGACTTCGCCCGAGAGAAGGACGTGGTGGTGGTGCACGACAACGCCTATGCCGAGCTGGGTTTCGACGGCTACGAGCCGCCCAGCATCCTTCAAGCCGAAGGGGCCAAGGAGTGTGCGGTCGAGCTGTACTCGATGACCAAGTCCTTCTCCATGGCGGGCTGGAGGGTGGCGTTCCTGGTGGGCAACCCCCAGGTGGTCCAGGCCCTGGCCAAGCTCAAGAGCTACCTGGACTACGGCACCTTCCAGCCGATCCAGATCGCCGCCACCGTGACGCTCAACGAGGCACCCGATCATCCCCGTGAAGTGCTGGCCACCTACCAGGCCCGGCGTGACGCGCTGTGTGACGGCCTGAACCGCATCGGCTGGGAGATCGAACCACCCCGGGGAACCATGTTCGCCTGGGCGCCGATACCCGAGCCCTACCGTGAGATGGGCTCGGTCGAGTTCGCGTCGTTCCTGGTGCGAGACGCCCAGGTCGCCACCTCACCGGGGGTCGGGTTCGGCCCCGGTGGCGACGGCCACGTCCGGTTTGCGCTGATCGAGAACGAGCAGCGAATCGGTCAGGCGATCCGCAACTTGAAGAAGGCCATGACCCGGCTGGGTTGATCCGCTGGCCGGGACCGGCGCACCTCCTCAGCGTGGGCCGAGGATTCCGTGCAGACAGAAGTCGACGGCGGCGTCCACCACCTCGTCGGACACCTCGACTTGGCCCTGGACCACCTGGTGAACCAGGTAGGTGTGAACCCCGATCATGAGTTGCGCCAGTAGCTCGGCGTCGCCCAGAGGGATCTCACCCTCCTTCATGGCATCGGTCAGGTGGGTGGCGGCATCCTGCACCGCCACCTGCTGACCCTTGCGAACCCGGGCCGCGAACCGCTCATCGGTGGTGGCGAACTGCACCAGTCGGAAGTGGTCGGTGTGGGTCACCGACCACTGGATCGAGGTGCGGATGCCGCGCTCGATCCGTTCCATCGGGGTGGTGGCATCGGCGATGGCGGCCCGTTGTTTCCGTCGCAGGTCGCGCTGAGCATCGGCCAGGATCGCTTCGAGCAGGGCCTCCTTGGTGTCGAAGTACCAGTAGAAGACGCCTTTGCCGACCCCGATTCCCTCCACGATCTCGGCCACCGAGGTGGGGTGGTAGCCGTTGCTGGCGAAGCGGGCGGCGGCGAACTCCATCAGTTGGGTTCGACGTTCCTCGCCGCGCTGGGTCAGCTTTCGGTCCACGCCCCAACCGTACTTGACCAGTTGGTCAAGCCCGGGTACCCGGGTAGAGGACATCGGCTCGGGCCCTCGGCGGCGGTCACGGGTCGTTGTCACCTGAGAAACCGACCCGAAACAATCAGCACGTAGGGTCGGGGCCATGGAGAGCTACGTGGTGCGCGTCTGGCTGCCGGACCGTCCGGGAGCGCTGGGTGCAGTTGCCAGCCGGATCGGGGCGGTGAAGGGCGATGTTGTCGGCATCGAGATCCTCGAGACCGGCGAAGGGCAGGCGGTCGACGAACTGGTGGTGACCATCCCCGAAGCCACGCTGGTGGACCTGCTCGTCAGTGAGATCCGCCAGGTTGACGGGGTGGAGGTGGAGGAGGTGCGCCCGGTTGGGCCCGCCGGCCACGATCCCCGACGCGACACGTTGGTGGCCGCGGTGGAACTGGTGGCGGCCTCCAATCGTGAAGAGCTGATGACCATGGTCCGCGATCACGCGCCGCGGGCGCTCTCGGCCACCTGGGTGGCGCTGGTGGACGTTGGCGGTGGCTCGTCGGTGGTCACCGGTGATACCGCACCCAGCGAAGCCTGGATACGGGCGTTCGTCAACGGAGCACCCGAGGCGTTGCCGGGTGGTAGCGGTCAGTCGGTGAGCGACGTGATAGCGGTTCCCCTCGACGGGGTGGGACTGGCGGTGGTGGCCGGTCGGGACCGCATCGGATGGCGGGACCGCGAACGCCAGCAACTGGAGGCGCTGGCCCAGCTCATCGCCCTGCGCTGGGCGGAGCTACCCGACAGCTAGGCCCGCGGCCTGACCGGTCTCCGGGCCCGAAACCCGGCGACCTCAGGTGGTCCAGGCTCGCGAGCGGGCCACCGCCTCCAGCCACCGGCGGTGAGCGGCGTCGGCCTCGGTGCGGTCCGGGTCGGGCACGAACTCGGCATCCAGCACCCAGTTGGCGGCGATGTCGTCGGTACTCGACCACACACCCTCGGCCAGGCCGGCCAGGTAGGCGGCCCCCAGAGCGGTGGTCTCCTGAACCACCGGGCGCCGGACCGGAACACCCAGCTGATCGGCCTGGAGCTGCATCAACAGGTCCATGGCGCTGGCCCCACCGTCGGCCCGTAGTCCGGTGACCGGATGACCCGAGTGAGCCGACATGGCGTCAACGACGTCTCGGGTCTGGAAGGCCATCGCCTCCACCACCGCCCGGGTCAGATGCGCCCGCGTGGTGCCCCGGGTGACGCCTACCAGGGTGCCGCGGGCGTACGGGTCCCACCACGGACTGCCCAGCCCGGTGAAGGCCGGCACGAAGTACACGTCGTCGGTGGAGGGGACCGACGCGGCCAGCGGACCAGCCTCCGACGCAGAGGAGATGATCCCCAGCCCGTCGCGCAGCCACTGGATGGCCGACCCCGTGGAGAAGATGGCTCCCTCAAAGGCGTAGTCCGTGCGGACCCCGCCGGGAGCCGACGGGTCGGGCACGCTCCACGCCACCGTGGTCAGCAGGCCGTCGACCGGCTCGGGACAGTCCGACCCCACGTTCATGAGCACGAACGATCCGGTGCCGTAGGTGTTCTTGGTGGCGCCCGGCGAGAAGCAGGCCTGACCGAACAGGGCGGCCTGCTGGTCGCCGGCGATGCCCGAGATGGGGATCCCGGGCGGCAGCCCGCTGCGCTCACTGGTCACCCCGAAGCGCCCGCTGGACGCCATGACGGTGGGCAGCGCCTCGGTCGGCACCCCGAACAGGTCGCACAACTCAGGTGACCACCGGTGGGCGGTGATGTCGTAGAGCATGGTGCGGCTGGCGTTGGAGGGTTCGGTGGCGTGGACCTCACCACCGGTCAGCTTCCACAGCAGCCAAGAGTCCACCGTGCCCAACGCCAGGTTCGGGCCGGCCGCTACGCCGCCCTCGGTCAGCAGCCATTCGATCTTGGACGCCGAGAAGTAGGGGTCGAGCACCAGGCCGCTCTGACGGCGCACCAGGGGCAGATGACCGTCAGCGGTCAACTGGTCACAGCGGGCCGCACCTCGCCGGTCCTGCCACACGATGGCCCGGTGCAAGGGGCGACCGCTGCGACGGTCCCATGCCACCACCGTCTCGCGCTGGTCGGTTATCCCGATGGCGGCCACCGGAGACGCAATGGCGGCCATCAACTCGGCGGTGACGCCGACCATGGCGGTCCAGATCTCATCGGCGTCGTGTTCCACCCATCCAGGCCGGGGGAAGTGCTGGGTGAACTCGCGGTAGCGGAAATCCACCACCCGACCCGTGGGGTCGAAGGCGATTGCCCGCACTCCGGTGGTGCCGGCGTCGAGAGCGATGACCACTGCCATGGCCGGGCAGGCTACCGACCCCCGGTGGGGTCCCGGGGCCGTCGGCGACAGTTGGCACCGGTCGCCCCCGGGCACCCGACGCATCGATCCGGCGGGGCTCGTTAGCGTTCACGTCATGCGCATCGGAATCCTCACCGGAGGCGGAGACTGCCCCGGCCTCAACGCCGTCATCCGGGCCGCGGTCCGCACCGTGGAGATCGAGCACGGCGGCACGGTGGTCGGGTTCCGTGATGCCTGGCGCGGCGTTGTGAACGACGACTGGGAACCACTCACCAGCGAGTCGTGTCGAGGTCTGTTGCCCCGGGGGGGAACCATTCTGGGAACGTCCCGGGACCAGCCCTACGCCATGGAGGACGGGGTGGAGGCGGTGCGCCGAGCCGTCGACCGCCACGGCCTCGACGCCATCGTCTCGATCGGTGGAGAAGGCTCCATGGGGGTCACCAAGGACCTCCACAACGACGGGCTGCCGGTGGTGGGGGTGCCCAAGACCATCGACAACGACATCGGTCTGACTGAAATGACCTTCGGCTTTCAGACCGCCGTGCAGATCTGCACGTTCTCGATCGACCGGCTCCACACCACCGCCGAGAGCCACGACCGGGTGCTGGTGGTCGAGGTCATGGGACGCCACGTGGGCCACATCGCCGCCTGGGCGGGGTTGGCGGGGGTGGGGGTCGGTTGGGGGGGTGGTGTGGGGTGGGGTGGGGG
>CAUJFC010000009.1 GCA_963169755.1 Actinomycetota bacterium
CGACCACCGTCACGTCAGCCTCCAGGAGGTTGCGGGCAACTGCCAGAGCGCTGGGAACGGTGAGACACTCATGGTCGCCGCCGAAGGCGTGGCCAGCAGTGACGGTACCCACCAGCAACCCCCGATCCGTCAAGGTGGCGACAGTGTCGCTCAGGGCCAACGGCAGCGCGCCACCGTCGGTCATCACATAAGCGACCCGCAGATCAGGGGCGCAGGCTCGCAACGCCGCCACCAGCACCGGGAGGTGGCTGTGCAGTCCTGCCACCACCACCGGGGCGCCGTCGAGGTCGGTGTTCAGATCGGGCTCGTGTTCTTCAGCGGCACCGGTGTCGACCTGGACACTGGTGTAGCGGAGCTTCATCAGGTGGCCGGGTCCCGGCTGAGACCACTCCCGTCGGGACAGGTTCCAGTGGACTACGTGCCACCCTCCGGTGCCCAACCCCAGATCTAGTGCCGTGGTGTTGACCACCACCTCGTCGCCTGCACGTAACGGGCCCACGAAAGTCGTCAGGGAATAGGCCCGGGTGGCGTCGTCGAGGCGCACCCGGGTAAGGCCTGGCCTCTCCTCGATGATCTCGGTGACGGTGGCAGTTCTGAACGACGGCATCAGCGCAGGTGACAGGCGTTGGTCACAACGAGGCGATCAGCTTCTCGACCCGTTCATCATGGGCCTTGAAGGGGTCCTTGCACAGTACGGTCCGCTGCGCCTGGTCGTTCAGCTTCAGGTGCACCCAGTCCACGGTGTAATCGCGCTTTCGTTCCTTGGCGCGTCGGATGAACTCGCCCCGAAGGCGGGCCCGAGTGGTCAACGGAGGCTGATCGGTCGCCAAGTCGATCTCATCGTCATCGCAGACCCGATCCACCATTCCCCGCGCCTGCATTCGATAGAAGAGGCCGCGGTCGCGGTTGATGTCGTGGTACTGAAGGTCGACCAGCGCAACCTGGGGATCAGAGAGAGACAGGCCGTGACGATCCCGGTATCGCTCTATCAGGTGGTACTTGATCACCCAGTCGCAGCCGGTATCCAGCCCCAGGGGATCACGCTCGATGGTGGTGATCGCCTGCTCCCATGCTTCCAGAGCCGCTTTTTCCTCGGGACTCAGTCCGCGGGTCTCGGCGTAGCGCAGCGCTCGTTGTAGGTACTCACTTTGGATGTCCAGAGCGGAGACCTCCCGACCATTGGCCAGGCGAACCCGTCGGGTGCAGGTGATGTCATGGCTGATCTCGCGGATGGCCCGGATCGGGTTCTCGAGGGTCATGTCGCGCAGCACCACGTTTGGTTCCTCGAGCATCCTCAGCAGCAGGCTGGTGGCTCCCACCTTGAGGAAGGTGGCGTGCTCGCTCATGTTCGAGTCGCCGACGATCACATGCAGCCGTCGGTAGCGCTCAGCGTCGGCATGGGGCTCGTCTCTGGTGTTGATGATCGGCCGTGATCGGGTGGTAGCGCTCGACACGCCCTCCCAGATGTGCTCGGCCCGTTGACTCATCGAGAACATGGCCCCTCGGGCCGTCTGAAGAACCTTGCCGGCTCCGGCGTAGATCTGGCGGCTGACCAGGAACGGAATGAGGACCTCGGCATAGTGGCCGAAGTCGTCCCGACGGCTGGTCAGGTAGTTCTCGTGACAGCCGTAGGAGTTGCCGGCCGAGTCAGTGTTGTTCTTGAACAGGTAGACGGTGCCACGGATGCCTTCCTCGTTGAGTCGCTGTTCGGCGCTGGTGACTAGTTGTTCGAGGATCCGCTCCCCCGCCTTGTCATGGATGACCAACTCCCTGACCGAGTCGCACTCCGGGGTTGCGTACTCGGGGTGACTGCCCACATCCAGGTACAGCCGGGCGCCGTTCACCAAGAAGACGTTGCTGCTACGTCCCCACGACACAACCCGGCGGAACAGGTAACGAGCCACCTCATCGGGGCTCAGTCTGCGTTGACCGCGCGAGGTGCACGTAACCCCGTACTCGTTCTCGAGGCCCATGATCCGGCGGTCCACGAACCTCACCGTACCGGTGCTGATGCACCAAGTATCGCCACCTGATCAGGTCAGCGGTCTGCTCCTGCCAAATGGACTCAGGTGGGCAACGAACCGTGCAGGAACGAACACTCGTCGTCCAGCGCAGTGTTCAGCTCGGGCGAGTTGTACCGGGCGTCGAGTTCACTGAACGTGCGGGTGACGGCTTCGGTCTCGGCCTGGAACTCCGCCACCAGTGACGTGATGGTGTTTCGAAATGACGTCGGGTCCGTGACATCGGCCGCTTCGGCCTTCTGACGTGCTCCTTCGACCACCTGACCGAACGACTCGAACTTCCCGATCAGGTCTTCGATGAACCGGTCGCCATCGGCGATATCGGGAGGACCGGTCTTCTCGATCTGATCCACCAGAACCTCGGTCTGGCGGGCCAGACCATCGAACAGCCCGACTATGGCGGTGCGCAGGGCCCCGATGTCATCAGGGTCAACGTCGGTGGAGAGGCTCTCACTCTGGCTGGTGATGCCCTCCAGCCAGGTCTGGAAGTCCCGGCAGAAGCGGTCGGCCCAGCGCGGCACTGGCACTCCGCGCGTGGTCTCACCAGTTGTCGAGGAGGATGGCGCTGCGGTCGTTGGGGGCTGCTCAGGTGCTGCGGTGACAGTGGTAGAGCTGGCGGAGTCCTCTGACCCGGTGGAGCACGAGGCCAGAAGAAGAGCGCAAGTGAGGATGCCCGACCATGCCCGGCGCCTCACCGGAGTGCTGCTGGGGCTTGTGCTCACTGGTGCACAGCGATCAGGGCTCATGGACCTCGCCGGTGATGGCCGAGACCTCGGCGTCATCGAGCCGACGGAAGCAGCGGCGGATGCCGCCCCTGTCGAGAATGGCCACTTCCAGATCGGCGGCACCGAGGGTCCGCTCTGGTCCAGACAGCGCACTGATGGCGGCGGTCAGGGCCACCGCCAGCGTGGGGTGGGGATCGTCGCCCACTGCTTCGGAGAGCCGTTGCCCCACGGTCTCGGCATCGCCGCCCAGCACGGAGCTTGCCGTCTCGTCCAAGACGGTACCGTCGTAGAGCAGATGAAAGAGCTGGTCGCCGTCGGGCTCGGCTCCGACCTCGGCCACCAAGATCTCGACCTCCAGCGGCTTCATCTCGTGGGTGAACACCTGACCGAGGATCTGGGCGTACTGGTTTGCCAAGCTGCGGGCATCCACATCTTCGCGGCTGAACGAGTAGCCCTTCAGGTCGGCGGCGCGCACACCGGCGATGCGCAACTGGTCGAACTCGTTGTACTTGCCGACGCCGGCGAATGCGATGCGGTCGTAGATCTCCGACACCTTCCTGAGGGTGCTCGATGGATTCTCGGCGACGATGAGAATCCCCTCCTCGCACACCAGGGCGACCAGGCTTCGCCCGCGGGCTATGCCCTTGCGGGCATAGTCGGCCCGGTCCTTCATGACCTGCTCGGGAGCGACGTAGAACGGCATGCTCATCAGAGAGCACCTCCCGGGGTTTCGGCCAGCACCGCTTGATAGCGATCGGCCAACTCGCTGTCATCCACTCGGGTGAATCCGTCGGCGTCGATGGTGGCCATGACGGGCCAGATGTTGCGACGGACGTCGGGGCCTCCGGTGGCGGAGTCCTCGTCAGCGGCGGTGATCAGCGCTCGTAATGCCAGGTTCAGGGCCTCGGACCGGTCCAGCGCATCGTGGAAACCCAGCTTGATGACGGTGGCGGCATGCAGGCCGCCTGATCCCGACGTGGCGTAGTCGTTCTCTTCGTAGCGACCACCAGTTATGTCGTACTGGAACAGTCGACCAACCTGGCGTCGGGTGTCGTAGCCCGCGAACAGTGGAACGACGGCCAACCCCTGCATGGCAGCCGGGAGGTGATTTCTCACCATGCCGGAGAGCTGGTTGGCCTTGCCCTCGAGGGACAGGGAAACCCCTTCCACCTTCTCGTAGTGCTCCAGTTGGAGTTGAAAGAGTTTGACCATCTCCATGGCGGGCCCGGCCGCGCCGGCAATGGCCACTCCCGACCAGCGGTCAGCGGGGAACACCTTCTCGATCGAGCGGTGGCTGATCAGATGGCCCGAGGTGGCACGGCGGTCACCGGCCATCACTACGCCTCCGGTGTGGCGTATGGCCACAACCGTGGTTCCGTGGGTGATCGGACCGGCGTTCGACACCGGCGATGTGGGGGCCTCGGGAATCAGGCCTTGGCTGCGAAGTAGCGCGGCGAAGTCCGGTCCGGGGTCGTCGACGGGCCGAAAGGTCGGTATGTGCACGGCGGCGAGGGTAGCCCGGCCGGAGACAGATGGGCGCGGTCGCCGCCGCTACTGGCCGCCCTTTTGGACGTAGGAACGCACGAAGTCCTCGGCATTGGATTCGAGAACCTCGTCGATCTCGTCGAGGAGGTCGTCGATGTCAGCCTTGAGCTTGTCTCCCACCTCGGAGGTGGCTGGCGCGTCTTCCACCTGGCGCGCCTCGCGGGTCGGAACCGGCTTTTGCTTCTGCTCACGTTCGGCCATGTCGGACCTCCTTCATCCGGCAGCCCCCAACCTAGCCAGCAGGTCAGCGGGATCGGCGCTCTGTTCCAGCAGCTCTCCCACATGGGCCCGCGTGCCTCGCAGCGGTTCCATCATCGGCACCCGCCGAAGTGACTTCTCTCCCACGTCGAACACGATCGAGTCCCAGTTGGCGGCCGTGACCGAATCTCCCCACTTCTGAAGGCAGCGACCCCGGAAGTAGGCCCGGGTGTCCTCGGGGGGTTCGGTAATGGCTCGTGCGACGTCGGCCGGGTCGGTCAACTGTCGCAGGCCGGCTCGGGCGGCCAGGGACCGATGATCGCGCAGGTCGTGATACTGAAGCGCAACTGCTGCGAGCCTCGGGTCCGACCAGTCGAGTTGATGGCGATCTCGATACGCCGTGAGCAAGCGGTACTTGGCTACCCAGTCCAGCCGGTCGGCCAGCGTCTCTGGATCGGACTCCAGCCCGGCGAGTACCTGAGCCCACAGCTCCAGCACCAACGCGGCCGGTTCCCCACCCACCGCCTCCAGTCCGTGAGTGTCAGCCCACTGCTGAGCGGCCTCCAGCAGGTCCCACTGGACACCCAGCGCCGTGGTGGAGGGGCCGTCCATGGTCTCCAACGGGGTCTGAAGACTCAGGTCGTAGGACACCGTCCTCATGGCATGCACCGGCCTCCTCAGCAGGACCGGACGAGGAAGGGCGTCGTCCTCGATCATCGCCAGTACGAAGGCCGTGGTCCCCACCTTCAACAGCGTTGCCGTCTCTGAGCAGTTGGCATCTCCGGTGATGACGTGGAGCCGTCGATAGCGGGTCGCATCGGCGTGGGGTTCGTCGCGGGTGTTGACGATGGGACGTTTGAGCGTCGTCTCCAGGCCCACCTCGGTTTCGAAGAAGTCGGCCCGCTGGGTCAGTTGATAGGGCACGTCGGTCACCCCGAGACCCGGGGCCTCCGACCCCACCTTGCCGC
>CAUJFC010000010.1 GCA_963169755.1 Actinomycetota bacterium
ACCCCGATCGAGCACCACCATCGAATCGACACCCGAGGTCACCGTCGAGACGGTGCGTCGGGCACCGGGCGCGGCCCCCGACCCCGAGGTGGACGATGTGGCTGACCCGACCTTCGCCGGAACCGGTGACCCGCGCATCGACGTCGTGTCCTACGACGTGACCGTGCGATCGAACCCCGGCGATCCCGCCATTTCCGGCCGCGTGGTCATCCGTCTGGCCGCCCTGACTGCCGAGCCGCTCGAGTCGTTCACGCTGGACCTGAACGGCCCGGTTGTATCCAGTGCCACCGTTGAGGGAGACCCGGCAACGACCACCCGGGGCGACACCGCCACCGAGATAGAGATCCGACCCGCCGAGCCGCTCGAACCGCTCGAGGTGGTCGAAACCGTCCTCACCTACTCGGGCCAACCGGCCACCATCTACTTCGACGACCTGGATGAACAGGTCGGCTGGCAGCCCGACGACCGGGGCGGCTGGTTCACACTCGGAGAGCCCAACGGCACAGCCACGTGGGTTCCGGTCAACAGCCACCCGTCCGACAAGGCCCGCTGGACGATCTCGCTCGACACCCCAACCGGGGTCACCGGGGTATCCAACGGCCGCCTGCTCGAGCGGTCCGAGCAGGGCGACCGCACCGTCTGGAGATGGGGCCATGACCGGCCCATGGCGACCTATCTCGCCCTGGTGGCGGTCGGTGACTACGAGTTGGTGACCCGGCCCGGCCCTCCAGGGGTGACCTTGACCTTCGCTTTCCCTCCGTCTCTGCCGGCGGCTTCCCAGGAAGCGTTCAACTCGACCGAGTCGATGATCGCGTTCTTCGAGTCGCTGTTCGGCCCCTACCCCGGGTCCGACGGCGGAGCATTGGTGGTGGACACCGATCTGAATGTTGCGCTGGAAACCCAGACCCGGCCCACCTTCTCCAACCACTGGATAGCTAGTCAGGTCGACGCCTTGGCTCACGAGATCGCCCATGAGTGGTTCGGGAACTCCGTGACCCCGGCGACCTGTACCGACCTGTGGCTCAACGAAGGGTTCGCCACCTAAGCCGAGGCCCTCTGGTGGGAACACGTCGAGGGCGTATCCCTGGAAACCCAACTCCGCGATGACACCGACCCGCTCATGGTGGTGGAGGACGCCCCCCACACTCCAGAGGCGGCCGCCGAGTTCAGTCCGGCCGTGTACGGATCCGGAGCCCGAGCCCTTCACGCCCTCCGCCTGGAGGTGGGCGACGACACCTTCTGGACCATCATGCGGTCCTGGATCACCGACCACCGCGACGACACCGCCACCACCGCCGACTTCACCACGCTGGCCGAGGAGCGAGCAGGCCGAGACCTCGATGAGTTCTTCGACCTGTGGCTCCACACCGACGGCTACCACCCCTTCCCCGGCGAGTGACGCCCCGGTACCGGTGATCGGTACCGACCGAGACGGTTTGCGGGTCCGCGGCGCCGCCCGGTAGCGTGCGCCTTCGCCCCGGCAACGGGGTGGACCGTCGGAACCCCCGGGTTCCGGCACCAGAAGGTCCCGTGGTGCAGCTTGGAGTGCACGCCGGCCTGTCAAGCCGGAGGTCGCGGGTTCAAATCCCGTCGGGACCGCTCTGGAGAGGTGATCGTCACCAATCCAGAAAAACAAGGTCGGGTAGCTCAGTTGGCAGAGCGTCCGCCTGAAAAGCGGAAGGTCACCGGATCGACGCCGGTTCCGACCACCTCACGAACCACCAGGTCAGACCGGTCATCAGGTCTGACCTGGTGCCGTTTTCAGATGCGGGTCCGGGTGGCGTGCGTCCCCCGCACAACATCGAGACAGAAGTGGTGCCGGGTCGCCTCGACCGTCGGTACGCTCCGGTGGTGAACCGACCGGGATGCTTCGATATGCGGAGGCAACGCTGAGCACGGGGTTACTGGTGACCATCGCGGTCGCGTCGGCCCTGGGAGCCGGGGTCAAGGGGGTCACCGGAATGGGATATCCCCTGCTGGCGGTTCCACTGATCAGCCTGGTCGGCAACGTCGAGGATGCCGTGGTGGCGGTGGCTGTCCCCAACCTGGCCGCCAACATCGCTCTCTGCTGGCACGCACGAGAAGGACGTCACGAGGCCCGGGACCTCGGTCGTCTGGTCGGATTCGGAATCTTCGGCGCCGTCATCGGCACCGTGGGCCTGGTCAACCTGCCTGACGAGCCTCTCCTTGTGATCCTGGCGGCAACCATCATCGGTTTCGTGGTCCAGTTCGTCCGCCATCCCGAGCTGCACATCGCTCCGCCCACCGCTCACCGCTGGTCACCGGTCGCCGGCACCGTCACGGGGGTCATGCAGGGCGCTATCGGGGTCTCGGGACCGGTGGTAGCGGCGTGGATGATGCCCTACCGTCTGACCCGCGACGCCTACGTCTTCGCCATCACCTTCCTGTTCGGAGTGACCGGAGCGGTTCAACTGGTGACCCTGATCGCCCAGGGAGAGATGACCGTCACCCGCGGCTGGGCCACGCTGGTAGCGGCGGTACCGGCCGCGGTAGCCCTCGGTGCCGGAGTGAAGGTGCGTGACCGCCTGGCAGGTCCCACCTTCGACCGGGTGGTGATGGCCGTCCTGGTGGTCTCGGCAGTGTCGCTGCTACTCCAGGTCGCGGTATGACCCGGACCGTGCCAACCCACATCGCTTCAAGAACCCGGGCAACTCCCCACGATCTAGTGTCGGCCCGGCCACAACCAGAAGAGAGCCACCAATGATCGATCTGACCCGGGACGGCGAGGTGTTCGTGCTGCGCATGGACAACACCGAGAACCGGTTCTCACCTGACATGCTCGATGCCATCGGAGGCGCCCTGAACGAGGTAGAGAGCGCTGACGGACCTCGGGCGCTGGTGACCACCGGCACCGGTAAGTTCTTCACCAACGGCCTCGACCTGGACTGGTTGTCCGGTAATTCCCAACGTTTGGGTTGGTACCTGGATCAGGTGAGTGCCCTTCTGGCTCGCTTCCTGTCACTTCCCTGCCCGACGGTGGCAGCCATCAACGGCCATGCCTTCGGGGCCGGGGCCATGCTGGCCCTGGCCCACGATCACAGCATCATGAGAACCGACCGCGGCTATTGGTGTCTGCCCGAGGTGGCTCTCCGCATGCCCTTCCCTGCCGGGATGCAGGCTCTGGTGGTGGCCCGCCTACCACGTGTCGTTGCCCACGAGGCGATGATCACGGCACGGCGGTTCGGAGCCGAAGAGGCCATGGCCAAGAGCATCGTGGAGGCAGTGGCGTCCGAGACCGAGCTGGTAGGTGCGGCCGTGGAGCGGGTCAGACCGTTGGCCGAACATGCCGGGGCCAATCTGGCCGGAGTTCGTACCAAGCTTCACGCCGACGTCCTGACCGCGCTGAACCAGCCCAACTGAGGTCATCCGCCCGGCCCCGGCGGCTCATGGGGCTGACCTATCGAGGGCCGACCCGCGTCGTCGAGATGTCAGGCCTGGTGGCGGGTGACGCCGTCGAGCACGGCGGTCTCGGCCACGGCGGTGGCCACCATCTCACCCACCCGCAGATCGAACACCGACGGGATGATGAAGCCGGGCCGCAGCTCTTCGGGTGACACCGCGTTGGCGATGGCTTCGGCGGCGGCGGTCTTCATGTGCTCGGTGATGGTGGTGGCACCGGCATCGAGGGCCCCGCGGAAAATCCCGGGGAAGGCCAAAACGTTGTTGATCTGGTTGGGGTAGTCGCTGCGACCGGTGGCCATGACCGCCACCAGACCCTCGGCCGCCTCGGGGCGGATCTCGGGGTTGGGGTTGGACATGGCGAACACGATCGGATCGGTCGCCATCTTGCGCAGATCATCAGGAGTGATCAGGTCGGGGGCGCTCACCCCGATGAACACGTCGGCCCCTGGCATGACCTCCGACAACGTTCCGCTGATCTGCTCGGGGTTGGTGATGTCGGCGAACCGCCGTTTCACCTCGTTCAGGTCGTTGCGGCCTCGATGGATCGCCCCCTTGCGATCGGTGGCCACGATGTTGGTGACCCCGGCGTTCATCAGGATCTTGGCGATCGCCACTCCGGCGGCACCGGCCCCAGCGATGACCACCCGGATGTCGCCCATGTGCTTGTCAACGATCTTCAGGGCGTTATCGAGGGCGGCCAGGGTGACCACAGCCGTTCCGTGCTGATCGTCGTGGAACACTGGAATGTCGAGCAGGGCGTCCAGCCGCTCTTCGATCTCGAAGCACGATGGGGCGGCGATGTCTTCCAGGTTGATACCGCCGAACACCGGCGCTATCCGCACCACGGTGTCCACGATGGCCTCGACCCGCTCCTCCAGTGGAGCACCCGAGGGTCCGGCGTCGATGCAGATGGGGAACCCGTCGACGCCAGCGAAGTTCTTGAACAGAAGGGCCTTGCCCTCCATGACCGGCAACGCCGCCTCGGGGCCGATGTCGCCGAGACCGAGCACCGCGGTGCCATCGGTGACGATGGCCACCGTGTTCTTCTTGATGGTCAGCTCGTGCACTCGCTCGGGACGCTGCTCGATCTCGGTGCAGACCCGGGCCACACCGGGCGTGTAAGCCATGGACAGGTCGTCACGATCCGACACCGGCATCCGGGCCAGAACCTCGATCTTTCCACCCTGGTGCATGTCGAAGGTGCGGTCCGACACGGTCAGAACGTCCACGCCGTCGAGGTTGTGCAGAGCGTCGCACACCACCTCGATGTGCTCCTCGGACGAGCAGTTGACGATCAGATCTTCGTCCAGATAGGACTCACGGGCTTCGAAGCCTTCCAGGGCGACGATGTTGCCCCCTACCTCACCGATCGCCGCCGCCAGTCGGCCGAGCGTGCCCGGGATGTTGTGGAGCCGGACCCTGATGGTCACGGAGAAAGCGGCGGTGGGCGAGACCATGGACCGACGCTAGTCGCGACCCTCAAATCCTCCCCAACCTCGATAGAGCTGTGAACTACTGGAGGTGGGCGGTGTCGTTGTAGCCGCGCAGAACCCATCGGCCAGCCACCGACACGATGGTCGAGATGCTGGCATTGTCCACACCCACAAAGGCGAACCGCCGGGGAGAATCGACCACCTGACGAAGCGCCTCGCCGATCACGCCTCCGTGGGAGAACACCACAATGCGCTGATCGGGGTGGGCGGTTACAAGGCGGGCCAGAGCCCCCGCCACCCGGGCCGAGAACTGCTCCATCGGCTCGGCCCCGGGAATGGCATCCCAGCGCTCTTCCTTCAACATCTTGGCCACCAGCGGATGGCCCTCGGCGATGCGCTGCCGGTAGAGGCCGCCGTCCCATTCACCCAGGTGAACCTCACGGACATCGGGTTCGACCAAAGCGGTCATCCCAACTCGGGCCAACAGTGGCGCCGCTGTCTGGGCCGTCCGCCGCAGGGTCGACACGTAGACGGCGTCTATCTGCGTCCCCGCCAGTCGCTCACCGACCCGCTCGGCCTGCTCTTCACCTTGAGGGGCCAGAGCCGGGTCACCGTGGCCGTCCACCAGTGGAAAGGGGCGACCCGGCACTGCCGGTTCGGACTCTCCGTGACGGACCAGGACTATCTCGGTCGCCCCCACGGGACGTCGGAACCGGGCCTGGCGGTACCCGCCGGTTGCTTCGTCGATCGGTGGGCCGGCAACGTCTGAGGCCGTCACGGCGGGAGCGTCACCAACCGAAGGATCCCTGTCGAATGCAGCGGTCATCGTGACCGACCGTACTCGCGGCTCCAGCGGCGACCGAAGGGCCATAACAGAACCTCGTGAGTTCTCATGCGGCGCGTGCTGGTGGCACACTCGTGGCCATGACCACCACGGCGGTAGCCAACCAAAAGGGCGGGGTGGCCAAGACCACGACGGTCCACTCGCTCGGGGTGGCCATGGCCGAACAGGGAATGAAGGTGCTCCTGGTCGACCTCGACCCCCAGGCTTCGCTGTCGTGGGCCTGCGGTGTGGACCCGGACTCCCTGCGCCTGTCCATCCACGACGTTCTGTTGAACCGTGCCAAGGCCACCGATGTGATCCTCGCCCTGGAGCCACCCGCTCCGGCCGACGGATGCCCCGCCGGCCGACTCGACCTGCTCCCCAGCACCATTGATCTGGCTGGGGCCGAGATGCACCTGCTCACCAAGACCGGCCGCGAGTACGTACTCCGCAAGGCACTGTCCAAGCTGAAGGGCGGCTACGACCGAGTGCTGATCGACTGCCCACCGTCGCTGGGCATCCTCACCATCAACGGCCTCACCGCCGCCGACGAGGTCTTGATCCCTCTCCAGTGCGAGTCGCTCAGCCAACGGGGTGTCGCCCAACTGCTCGAGACAATCGAAGACGTACGCGACTACACCAACCCCGACCTGGCGGTACGCGGCGCGGTGGCGACCCTGTTCGACGGTCGCACCCGACTGGCCCACGAGGTGGTGGCCCAGGTCCGCTCCGACTATGGGGTCACGGTGTTCGAGCCGTACGTTCCCAAATCGGTGAAGGTGGCCGAGGCCCCCGCCCAGGGACGATCGGTGTTGACCCACGCCCCCCGTTCACGCAGCGCCCAGGCGTACCGTGAACTGGCCCAACAGCTTCTTTCCTCCAACCGCTGACGGTCCGACCATGCCTTCCACCCCCTCCCCCGAGACCCCTTCGGGCCCGAGTCAGCCACCTTCAGGTGGCGCCGCTCGCCGCCGTTCGCTCGACCCCCAGGGACGACGGGCGCTGTTCGAGACGCCGGTCAGTGCCGCCCGTGACACCATCCGGTCCGGGCTCAGCTCCGAAGGCAAGGACGCGCTCTACTCGACCGGACCGCGCCGAGCGGGCACCGTGGTAGTGGAGTGTTCAGGCTGCCAGGCCCGCACCCGGGTCAACCTGACTGACCTGGGCCTGCGCTGGCTGACCGGAACCATGTGGATACCCGGGCGCCGTGACGGACACTGGATGAAGTGCCCCAGCTGCCACCACCGCACCTGGTGCTCCATCGCCTGGCAAGGGTGAACGGGGCGCGGGCACCATGGCCCGCCGAACGACCGTGCGATCAGGAGAAGGTGACGGCGCCGTCGCCCTTGGTGACCACTCCGATCTGAGTGGCGCGGTGGCCATTGGTACGCAGGATGTCGATGGCACGGTGCGCGTCGTCACCGGCCACCACCACCACCATGCCGACGCCCAGGTTGAACACCTTGCGCATCTCGGCGTCGTCGATGTCTCCCAACCGCCGGATCTCGTCGAATATCTGCGGTTCGTCCCAAGCGCTGGGGTCGATCTGAACATCGACCCCACGGGGCAGGATGCGGGTCAGGTTGCCAGCCAGGCCACCCCCGGTCACGTGGACCACGCCTCGGACCGGGACCTGGCGGATCAGGGCCAGAACGGCCGGCGCATAGATGACCGACGGCACCAGTAGCTCCTCGGCCAGGCTGTGGTGAGCCCCGTCGAAGGCTGGTCCGTCGAGTGGACGGCCCGCCCGTTCCAGCAGGACCCGTCGGGCCAGCGAATAACCGTTGGAGCGCAATCCCGGAGAGGGCAGGCCGATCACCACATCACCAGGCGCAATGTGTTCTCCGGTGATCAGCTGGTCCCGCTCGGCCACACCGACGGCGAAACCCACCAGGTCGAACTCGCCGGGCTCCATGGCTCCGGGGTGCTCGGCCATCTCTCCGCCGATCAGGGCACAACCCGCCTGGCGACACCCTTCGGCCACCCCTTCGACCAACTGCTCGATGTGATCGGGGTCGAGCTTGCCCACGGCGATGTAGTCGAGGAAGAACAGGGGCTCGGCCCCCTGACACACCAGGTCGTCCACGCACATGGCCACGAGGTCGACACCGATGGTGTCGAACCGTCCGGCGGCCTGGGCCACCAGGGCCTTGGTCCCCACTCCGTCGGTCGATGAAACCAGCACAGGGTGACGGAAACGGTGGTTGGCAAAACTGAACAGACCGCCGAACCCGCCAATGTCTCCGATCACTTCAGGCCGAAAAGTCGAACGCACCTTGTCCTTGATGCGCTGCACCGCCTCCTCACCTGCGGCGATGTCCACTCCGGACGACTGGTAGGTCTCACCCATCTCTCGCTGATCCTCGGGTAGTTGGGGGTCGGACGGTGTGGTCGATTCGACGAGCCGGCTCGGGCGGTCAGGCCCGACGCCGGGCCTCTTCGGCAGGCATCAGTTCTGAGGCGAACAGCGCCGAAGGCACGGGTGCCCCGGTGCCGACCGGCGACTCCGGAATCGCTTCCAGCACGCCCTTGGACAGCGACACCGGAACCGGTACCGGATAGTCACCGGTGAAGCAGGCATCACAGAATCCGGCACCCGAGGTACCGGTGGAGGCCTTCAGCCGGTCGAGCGTGATGAACGCCAGGCTGTCGACATCGAGGTAGTCACGGATCTCGTCGACGGTGAGATTGGCAGCCAGCAGCTCGCTGCGCCGGCCGGTGTCGATTCCGTAGAAGCACGACCACTTGACCGGAGGCGATGTCAGGCGCAGGTGGACCTCGAGTACCCCGGCCTCGCGCAGCATCTTGACGAGCTGCTTCTGAGTGGTTCCCCGCACCACCGAGTCGTCGACCACCACCACCCGCTTGCCCACCAGGTTCTCACGCAGAGGGTTCAGCTTCATACGCACCCCCTGGGCTCGCATCTCCTGACTGGGGGCGATGAACGTCCGGCCGATGTAGCGGTTCTTCACCAGACCCTGGCCATAGGGGATGCCACTGGCCCGGGCGTAGCCCTCGGCTGCCGGCAGTCCGGACTCGGGTACGCCCATGACCATGTCGGCCTCGACCGGCGCTTGCTCGGCCAGCAACTCGCCCTGGCGGACTCGGGCGTGGTGAACACTTTGGCCGTAGAGGCGGGTGTCGGGTCGGGCGAAGTAGACGAACTCGAAGATGCACAGCGACGGATTCAGGCGCGACTCGGGGAACGGGCGGTGCGAACTGACACCGGAGTCGTCGATGACCACCATCTCGCCCGGCTCGACCTCGCGGACGAAATGCGCCCCCACCACATCGAGGGCCGGTGACTCCGAGGCCATTACCCAGCCGCCCTCGATCCGGCCCAGGCACAGGGGACGGAACCCGTTGGGATCGCGCACACCGATCACCCGGTTCTCATCCATGAAGATGAGCGAGAACGCGCCCTCCAGCCTGGGCAGTACCGCGGCCACCGCCGATTCGAGGTTGACCGGCATCGCCGCCGGTGTCCCGTCGGCAGCGGGATGACCAGCCACCGCCGCTGACCGCTCGAGCTCGGCCGCCACCAACTCGGCCACCAGGTCACTGTCGCTGGCGACGGTGCCCGGCAACATGCCCGCCTCGCTGGCCAGCTCGGCAGTGTTGACCAGGTTGCCGTTGTGACCCAACGCGAACTGGGTGTTTCCCACTCCCCGATAAACCGGTTGGGCATTGCGCCAGGTGCTCGAACCGGTGGTCGAGTAGCGGGTGTGGCCTATGGCCAGGTGCCCGGTCAAGGGCGCCAGGGTGCGGTCGTCGAAGACGTGGGACACCAGTCCCATGTCCTTGACCACCGTCACCTGCTCTCCATCGCTGACGGCCATACCGGCCGATTCCTGACCGCGATGCTGCAAGGCGTAGAGGCCGAGGTAGGTCAGGTGCGAAACCGGCTGGCCGGGGGCATAAACCCCGAAGACCCCGCACGCTTCTTTGGGCGAGTCGTCATCGGAATCGACCGGCGCCGGAACCGACACACCGCCGGGCCTACCTGGGTGGACTCGCCGGGGCTCGTGCACGGAATCCATTGTCGCACGACACCGCACCGTTCCCACCAATTCTCGACGTGCCCGTCGGCCCCCTCTCCTGGCACGCTGGACCGATCATGGTCGACGCTGACCCCACCCGAGCGACGCCGATCGCCCCGCCGTTCGCTGCGGCCGCCGATGAACCGTCCCTGAACATCGGACCCCACCGGATCTGGCCGCCGGTGGTGCTGGCCCCCATGGCGGGCGTGACCAACGCCCCCTTCCGGGATCTGTGCCGTAGCCACGGAGCCGGGCTCTACGTCAGCGAGATGATCGCGGCCCGAGGGCTGGTGGAAGGCCACGACAAGACCTACCGCCTGGCTCGCTTCGGACCCGACGAGACCCCTCGCTCCATTCAGCTCTACGGGACTGACCCGACGGTGATGGGCGAGGCGGTGCGTCGACTGGTCACCGAGGTCGGGGCCGAGCACGTCGATCTCAACTTCGGATGCCCGGTCCGCAAGGTCACCCGCCACGGCGGAGGTTCGGCTCTCCCTTGGCGAAGGCGCCTGTTCCAGGCGGTGGTTTCAGCCGCCGTCAAGGGAGCCGGCGACGTGCCGGTGACCGTGAAACTGCGAATGGGTCTCGACGAGGACCATCTGACCTTTCTGGACGCCGGGCCCATTGCCGAGGCCGAGGGGGCAGCAGCAGTTGCTCTGCATGCCCGAACCGCTGAACAGGCGTACTCGGGGCGAGCCCGGTGGGAGGCCATCGGCGAGCTCAAGTCGGCGGTGTCCACCGTTCCCGTACTCGGCAACGGCGACATCTGGTTGGCATCCGATGCCGTCCGGATGATGGCCGAGACCGGATGCGACGGGGTAGTGGTAGGCCGGGGGTGCCTGGGTCGGCCGTGGCTGTTCGCCGACCTGGTCGCCGCGTACGCCGGCCGCCCGACCGACACCGCTCCCGCGATAGGCGCCGTGGTGGCCGCCATGGCCGATCACGCGCGCCGCCTGTGTGAGTGGCACGGCGAAACCACGGGGATCAGGGATCTACGCAAGCACGTGGGTTGGTACCTCCAGGGCTATCCGGTGGGACCCGCCGCTCGCCGGAATCTGGTGCAGGCCGAATCACTCGATCAGTTCCTGGAGCGCCTCGACGACCTGGACCCCACCGTCACCCTGCCGCCCGAGGCGGTCGGACTTCCCCGAGGCCACCAGCACGGACCTCGTCCCGTGACGGTCCCGACGGGATTTCTCGACGACCGGGATGATCCGACGCCGCTCGATGCCCGGGCCGACCTTCTCGCCGGCGGCGGGTGAGGTCGCACCAGTGCCGAATCAGGACTCTCTCTGCTGGATCCAGGAGACGAGTTCGTCCGCGCTGAGGGCGGGACACAACAGGTTTCCCTGAGCCAGGGTGCAGCCCAGGGCCGTCAGCTCTCGAAGCTGGTGAGTTGTCTCGACCCCCTCCGCCACCGACACGAAACCGAGCTCACGAGCCAACACCAGCGAAGCCGCCACTATCGCCCGATCGCGGCTGGCCCCACTGCCGAGATCAGCCACGAACGACCGGTCGATCTTGAGCAGATTGGCCATCGGGAACCTCCGGAGATAGTCCAGCGAGGCGTAGCCGGTACCGAAGTCATCAATGGCAACCTGCACTCCGTGGGCACCCAGCCGCGTAAGGGCGGCCACCGTGGCGTCAACGTCGGCCATCAGTGCGCTCTCGGTGATCTCGATCACCAGGGAGTCACCACTCAAGCCGGCCCGAGCCAGGGTCTCACCCACCATCTCGACCAGCTCGGACGAGCCGAGTTGGCGAGCCGACAAGTTCACGTTCATGTGCCAGCGGTGTCCGATGCCAGCACGCCGCCATTGAGCAAGTTGACGACACGACTGGTCGAGCACCCATCGATCGATCTGGGAGATCAGACTGCTCTCGGCCGCAACTGACATGAACTCGTCTGGACCGATCAGCCCGTGGCCGGGACGGTTCCAGCGCACGAGCGCCTCGACCGCCACCACCTGCTGGTCGTCCAGGCAGACCACCGGCTGATAGTGAACCTCTAGCTCGCCGGCTCCCAGCGCACTCCGGATGGCCCGCTCCAACTCGAGCCGACGGACCATGCGCTCGTGCAGCGAGGTTTCGAATACGGCATGACCCGACCGACCCAGGTCCTTGGCGCGGTACATCGCCACGTCAGCATCACGAATCAGCGACTGGGGTTCGAGGTCTCCGTCGTCGGAAAGGGTGATCCCGATACTGGCCGACACATGGACCTCGACCCCGTCGATCAACACCGGTTCAGCCAGGACCGTGGCCAGGTCTTCGGCCAGCCGGACTGCCCCCTCCTCCCCACCTATGTCCTCGCACACCACCACGAACTCATCGCCCCCGAAGCGGCCCACGAGGGCGTCCGGGCGAATCGATCGACGGAACCGCCGTGCCACCTCTTCGAGCAGTCGGTCTCCGACGCTGTGACCGAGACTGTCGTTGATCACCTTGAAGTTGTCGAGATCGACGAACAGCACCGCCACCTCGCCCGACCGGTGTCGTGTGCGCTCCAAGGCGTTCTCGACTCGGTCCATGATCAGCACCCGGTTGGGTAGCCCGGTGAGGACGTCATGCAGAGCCTGATGCTCGAGGCGGCCCTCGAACCGACGTCGCTCTATGGCGATCGACGCCAGGTTGCGGGCCTGCTCCAACAGACTCAGCTCGGCGTCCGTCGGGAGACGGTCGTCACGGCAGAGAACCGTCAGCATCCCCAGTTGATCATTTCCCGCCGAGCCGTGCATGGGCAGACACCAGCAGGCTCTGAAGCCTGCCGCCATGACCGGAGTGAGCAGTTCCCAGCGGGGGTCCTCGTCCAGCCCGGCGCACAGCAACGGGTCAACCCCACGCACCGCGTCTCCGAGCTCGGAATCAACCGGATGAGAGTTGAGGGCGTCTGACACTTCGTTCACGCCACCGAATCCGACCGGATGTCGAATCACTCCGTCGGGATCGAGGGTGGCCACCGCCGCCACCGTGGCCGGGATCCGCCGTTCCACCAAACGAACCACCCGGCTGATGGTGTCGTCGAGACTGCGGCCGCGCGCCACCCCTTCGAGAATCACCGCCTGCTCCGCCGCCAACTCGGCGGCCTGCTTTCGGTCGGTGACGTCGCGGCCGTTGAGCACAATTCCACCGACATCGGGGTCATCGATGAGATTGCTGGCCAGAATCTCGAGGTGCCGGTACGAGCCGTCGGTTACCTGCACCCGAAGATCAATCGGGACCCCCTCCAGCATTGCCGGGTCATTGTTGGAGGCGGCCAGCAACTCTCGGGCCCGGGGCAGATCGTCGGGATGGACCAGGTCGAACACACAGACCGGTCGGGTCTCGTGGGGGATCCCCAGCATCGGCTCCACCGACGGGCTGGCGTATTCGACCATCCCATCGGAGTCCATCAGCACCACCAGGTCCGAGGAGTTCTGGACCAGGGCCCGGAACTTGGCCTCAGCCCTTCGCCTGGCATCGGCGGCCGCAATCCGCTCGGTCTCGTCGCGGGCAACCGTGACCAGTCCGCCGACGGTCGGATCGTCGATGCGGTTGGTGACCATCGACTCCAAGAGCCGGGTTCCACCGTCCTTGGAACGGAGGTTCAGCCCGAACGGACCGTGGGTTCCCGGCGCCGCACACACTGCCTGGAACACATCGTCGAAATCCTCGTGGCGCTCCAACACCATGAACTCGACGATGCGCCTACCGAGCACCTCCTCGGGAGTCCAGCCGAGTTGAGAGGTGATCGACGGGCTGCAATAGAGGATCACACCGTCAGAATCGATGACGGTGATCACCTCGGAGACGTGCTCGATGAGGGGGTGTCGAGGATCGAGACGACTGGCGGGCGCGGTCGTTTCGCCGTCCTCGCCGGATAGTGGCTGTGTCGCCATGGCTCCCTCGACCTCGGTGAGTCCCCTCTCCAGTCTGCCAGGTGCGACCGCGGGAGATCGTTCGTCAGCCCTGAATCGCTGATCAGCCCTGAGATGTACCCTCGCCCAGCGAGTCCGGCAGGCGAGACCGCCAGTAGCGGGTCAGGTCGTCCAGAGCCAGGTCGATCAGGACACCCTCGGGGCCCCCGAGGCGGAAGCGGTCGCCGCCGGCTACTCCCAGCACCGAGGCGGGGACATGGGCCTCGCCGGCTCTGGCCACAACGGCGTCCACCTCGGCGGACGGAACCGCAACGATCACCCTCGCCGGCAGTTCAGCGAACACTCCGGCCGCGTCAGGGAGACCCTCTAGGGAGGTTCCCACACCGGACCGGACCGCCATCTCGGCCAGAGCCACCGCCAAGCCACCGGTGGAGACGTCGTGTACACCCGACAGTCCACCGGCGTTGACCAGATCCCGGACCAGGTCAGCCAACCGGCCAACGGCCTCAGCATTCAGATCGGGAAGTTGACCACCGCGGGCACCGTCACGCCAGGCCGCGGCCGAGCCAGCCAACGAGTAGCGGCCACCTGACAGGTCGTCGCCCAGAAGAATCAGAGTGTCGCCCTCTGCCTGCCCGACCTCGGGCGGACGACGGTCCAGCGAGTCCACCAATCCGAGCAGACCAACCACCGGCGTGGGGTCGATGTTGGTGCCCTTGGACTCGTTGTAGAGGCGGACGTTGCCTCCCACCACCGGCAGACCGAACGCCACGCAGGCCTCAGCCATACCATCTATCGCCTCCGAGAGTTGCCACATCACCTCGGGATGTTCGGGATTCCCGAAGTTCAAACAGTTGACCACCGCAATGGGCCGCGCCCCGACGCAGGCCAGATTCAGTACCGACTCAGCAACGGTGTGGGCGGTGCCCAGCCGGGGGTCGACGGCGCACCACCGGTGATTACCGTCGGTGGTCAACGCCATGCCACGCCCAGTGTCAACGCCGGTGGTGGGGTGTTTCAGGCGGAGCACCACCGCGTCACCGCCGGGCCCTTCCACAGTGTTGAGGAACAACTGATGGTCGTACTGAGACGACACCCATGACGTGTCATAGAGCAGGTCGACCAGGGTGGCAGTGGGGTCGGCGGGTGCCCCGGGCGCGTCGGCCAGGCGGGCCGCCCGGTCCACAGGTTCGGCACGCGGCCGGTCATAGAGCGGGGCGGCGTCGTGGAGGCTGGCAGCCGGAACCTCGGCCAACACCTCACCGTCGAATCCGTCGACCACCCGCAACAACCCCACCCCGTCCGGGCCGGGCTCGGTGACACGCCCGACCACAGTTGCGGCGACCTCCCACTGCTCGCACAGCCGCATCACCTCAGGAAGTCCCTCGGGGGTGACGATGGCCAGCATCCTCTCCTGGGACTCCGAGGTCATGACCTCGAAGGGTTCCATTCCCGCTTCCCGCCGAGGCACCGCTGACACATCGAAATCCATTCCCACGCCGCCACGGGATGCCGTCTCGCTTGCCGCGCAGGTGAGCCCGGCGCCACCCAGATCCTGAATACCCACCACCAGACCGGCATCGAGCAGGGCCAGGCAGGCCTCGATCAATCGCTTCTCCTCGAAAGGGTCACCCACCTGTACCGCGGGTCGCTTGTCCTCGCTGCCTTCGTCGAAGCCGGCCGAAGCCAGCACGCTGACTCCACCGATTCCGTCACGCCCGGTGGAGGACCCCAGCAGTACCGCCAGGTTTCCGACTCCGGAGGCCTGCCCCAGGACCAACCGGTCCACGGGCAG
The DNA here is from genome assembly GCA_963169755.1 of Actinomycetota bacterium. GTDB lineage: Bacteria > Actinomycetota > Acidimicrobiia > Acidimicrobiales > Iamiaceae > Aquihabitans. Next base: position 15,372 of record CAUJFC010000010.1, read on the forward strand.
CAGCCCGAGGCACAACACGTTCACCAGCGGGTTGCCCTGATAGCAGGGGTCGAACACCACCTCGCCACCCACCGTCGGCACTCCCACCGAGTTGCCGTAGCCCGAGATCCCCGAGACCACGCCCTCGGCCACCCAACGACTGCGAGGGTCGGTCAATGGACCGAACCGCAGCGGGTCCATCAGCGCGATGGGGCGGGCGCCCATGGTGAAGATGTCGCGGAGAATTCCCCCCGCACCAGTCGCCGCCCCTTGGTAGGGCTCTATGTAGGACGGATGGTTGTGGCTCTCGATGCGTATGGCCGCGGCAATGCCGTCGCCCACGTCCATGACGCCAGCATTCTCACCCGGGCCGACCAGAACTCCCTCTCCGGTCGTCGGCAGTCGTTTCAGATGGATCCGCGACGACTTGTACGAGCAGTGTTCGGACCACATCACCGAGTACATCGACAACTCCAGACGGTTCGGCTGACGGCCGAGGATCTCGACGATGTCAGCCAGCTCGGAGTCGGTAAGACCCAGGGCCCGATGGAGCGGAGTTCCGTCAGGAGCGGCGTCGGGGGTGGTCGCTTCAGAGGTCACGGATGGAGGCTACCGGCGCGCCCCTGAAGCGGTCAGTTCGACGCCCGATTCCACCCACCAGATGGCATCGCGCGACTCCACCAACCTGCCGCAAGGACCCCTGTCGATGGTGAACCGGTCGTCGCTTCGAAGTCGGATCGCCCACGGCTTCGCCTGGGTTCAACCATGCCGGGTTTGTCCGGTCGATGCCTCTGTCGGCGCACCCCTCAGCTCATCGGTCATCCAGCCAACGGAATCGCCCGTTGAGATTGAGAATTCTGTCTTGCCAACGAGTGAGCCTTGACTGCCCACCAGACCCGCTCTGGCAAGATGGAATGGCAGAAAAAATACGAAGAACGGGCCAAAGAGGAACTACATTGCAAACAAGCCCAGACTGTCTCTATAGTTTGGAACTATGGTAACCAAGAAAACCGAAGAAGGCATCCGCTCATATCTCGAGTCACTTGGTCAGTCTGACAAGCCCGTAGTAGATCGTGAGGCCGTCAAATCCATCAAGGCCCAGCTTCGCACCGAACGCGACCTGATCGAGCGTGCCAAGCTTCTGTCTCAACTGGAAAGAGAAGAAGCTGGCCGGGTGCCCGATCGCTCCGGCGACGAAGCGGTCTTCATTGCTGAAGCTCGGGCGTGGGCCGACGAGACCGGCGTAACCGTCGGAGCCCTTCAGGCGCTCGGGGTGTCGGTGGACGTGCTGCGGAGGGCGGGGTTCGATCCTCAGCCGGTTACAGCCGGTGGGCCCCGGCGCGCCCGTTCCGGCGGTGGACGAGCCCGTGCGGCTGCCATCCCCCTCGACGACGTGGCGGCCGCCGCTCGCAAGCTGGGGTCTGGCTGGAAGATCGCCGATCTCGCCGCCGTGCTCCAACGCGAGCCAATGACGGTGCGTAACTACGTGGCCAAGCTCCTCGAGCAGGGCGTGGTGGCCGATCTGGGCGACGACCCCCGCCACAACGGTCGGGGTCG
>CAUJFC010000011.1 GCA_963169755.1 Actinomycetota bacterium
TCGTTCAGTTCATGAATGTCCAGCAGTCGCTCTCGATGAAAGTTCCGTTCGGCATTGCCCAACAGGGCAAATCATTCCGTAACGAGATCACGACCGAAAAATACATCTTCCGGACCTGCGAGTTCGAACAGATGGAGATGGAGTACTTCGTGCCGCCCGATGAGGCCGACCACTGGTACCGCTACTGGCGTGACCAGCGTTTCCAGTGGTATCTGGATCTGGGAATCCCCGAGTCCAAGCTGAGGATGCGAGACCACGACCCCGACGAGCTGAGTCACTATTCATCGGGTACCGCCGATGTGGAGTTCCTGTTCCCCTGGGGATGGGACGAACTGGAGGGGATCGCCAACCGGGGCGACTACGACCTGTCGGCTCACGCCGCCCGCTCCGGTGAGCGCCTCGACTACTTCGATCCCGCCACCAACACCCGCTACACCCCGCACGTGATCGAGCCGGCCGCCGGAGCCACTCGGACGATGATGGCGTTCCTCATGGCGGCCTACGACGAGGAGGAGGTGAGAGGCGAGACCCGCGTGGTACTGCGGCTCCACCCGCGGCTTGCGCCCTACAAGGTGGCAGTTCTGCCCTTGTCCCGAAAGCCCGAACTCACCGGTCCGGCCGAGGAGCTTCTGGCCCGTCTCCAGCCCCATGTCATGTGCGACTACGACGAGACCCAGAACATCGGCAAGCGCTATCGCCGCCAGGACGAACTGGGTACCCCGTTGTGCATCACCTACGACTTCGACTCGATCGAGGACGGAGCGGTGACCGTGCGCGACCGCGACTCCATGGCCCAGGAACGGGTTGGTCTCGACCAGATCGTCGAGCACGTGCTGGCCCGGCTGGCGCTGTAGATCAGAGGCTCAGCTCGCTGGCCAGAAGCTCGCGGGTGTGAGGGTGGTCGGGAGCAGAGAGGATCTGGCCGGTGGGACCCTCTTCGACCACCCGGCCTTCGTGGAGGACCACCACCCGTTCGGCGAGGGTGCGGGCCACCGAGAGTTCGTGGGTGATGACCAGTAGCGCCACGTCGAGTCTGGATCTCACCTCGGTGATCGTCTCGAGAACCGCCTGCTTGATTCCCGCATCCAGGCTGGAGGTGGGCTCATCGAGGATCAGGACCGTCGGTTCGACCAGCAGCGCCCTGGCCAGTATCACGCGGGCCAGTTCCCCTCCGCTGAGCTCGGCTGGTCGGCGGTCGGCCAGAGCCGGATCGAGATGCACCGTTTTCAAGATGGCAGAGGCCCGGTTCCGTCGATCTTGGGCGTCGACTCCCAGCCCGTGTACCCGCTGAGCCTGTTCGAGGGCGTGACCCACCCGCCGACGGGGGTTGAGTGCCGCCCGAGTGTTCTGGGGAACCAACTGGATTCGCCGGCGATCGGCCTGACACCGAGGTGTAGAGAGAAGCCGTCCGCCCAGTAGCACCGATCCGTGGTCGGGCTGGACAGCACCCACCATCACCCTGGCCAGAGTGGACTTACCCGATCCAGAGGCACCGACCAGGGCCACCGATTCGTGGGCAGTGAGAGCCAAACTCACAGACTTCAGCGCGAGGTCGTTGTCGGCATCGACAGGTTCGAGTTGTCTGGGTTCCCGGCGAATCCCCAGTCGGGTAGGTCGGTTGACGAAGCGGTGGCTGGCGTCGATCACCTCCAGTAGCGGCGTGCCATCGCTGTCTCGAATGTCGTTCGCTGGGGTCACGCCAGGAGTCGCCGGGGCCGGAGAGGGCTGAGGGGTCGGGGGTTCCGGCTGTGGCCGTTGGGTTGATGGTGTCCGACGCGGCACAGCCCCCACCAAGGCCTGGGTGACGGGGTGGGTCGGATCCTCGAACACCTGCTCCACCGTTGCCAGTTCGACCAGATGACCTCGGTCGATCACTCCCACCCGGTCGGCAATGTGGGATACCACCGCCAGGTCGTGAGACACCAGCAGCATCGCCATGTCACCCTTTGAACCGCTGTCTCGAAGATGGTCGAGAACCGCGGCCTGGATGGTCACATCCAAGGTGCTGGTCGGTTCGTCGGCCAGCAGCAGCCGTGGACGACGCGCAACGGTGTTGATGGCGATGAGCAATCGCTGGAGCTGGCCGCCTGAGAACTGTGACGGAAGATCGTTGGGACGCTCGACCACTTGATCGAGGCCGAGTGAGCGCAGGGTCTCCTCGTGGCGGCCGATGGCATCGGGGCCGAGATACCAGCCGAGCTGACGGCCGACTCCCACGGTGGCCACCAGCGACGTCATTGGTTGTTGAGGAACCAGGCCGAGATCGCGGCGGCGGAGCTGTTGCCAACCTGAGCGATCCAATCTCGTCAGATCAGTACCGGCGAGCGACAGTTCATCGGCCCGGACTTGGGCTCCGACGGGTGAGAGGCCCCCAATCGCAGCCAGGATCGAACTCTTGCCGCAGCCCGATGATCCGACGAGCCCCAGGACCTCGCCCGAATCGATGGTGAAGCTCACCCCGCGCACGGCGTGATGGGAAGACTGGTTACCGACCGCCGGATAGCGGACGTGGAGCCCGGCGACCCGAAGCAGTGGTCGGTGGTCGGTGGTCACGTGACGAAGGCGAGTCGCTGAGGTCGAAGACGGCTGACCCGCAACCCTTCCACGTCTATGGGCGACAGCTCACTTCGCTGGGCCATCATCAGGTCTGGGTAGACCGGTGGGAACATCACCGCCTGCTCGGCCAGGCGACGGTTGATGTTGCGCAGGGCCTCGTCGCGCTCGTTCTCGTCAGTCGTCTGCCAGACAACGTCCATCCAGCCGTCGACCTCGGGGTCGTTGTACCCGCAGGTGAGGAGGTTGCGTGAGTCTCCGGGGGTGAGAGTCAGGTAGTTGGCCGGGCCCGAGGTGAACCCGCTCTGGAACGTGTTCATCAGCATCTCGTACTCGGCCGACAGCCAAGCCGAAGACCACGGACCGCCGGCGAGCTGGTCGATGGTGACCTTCAGCCCGATCTCGGCCCACCCAGCGGCCAGCACGGTGGCGATGTCGCGTCCCAATTGGGTGGTGCCCACCGTCAGTGAGAACTCACGGCGGTCGGTGTCTGCCTTCTTCAACAGTTCGGCAGCCTTTTCCAGGTCGGCTTCGGCCGGGAACACCTTCAGTTCTGGGTCCCATCCCCGTTGAGCCGGGCCGATCGGTCCCTGCCCGAGGGTGGCGTGTCCACCGAATACCCGGTCCCGTACGCCTGCCCGGTCCATGGAGACGGCCACTGCCCGTCGGAAGTTCTCGTCGGAGAACGGCTCGGCGTCGAGGTTCACGTAGGTGAGCACGTCCATCGGAGCTTCGGCCACCACCAGCCTCAGGTCGGGGTCGGACTCGATGGTGGCCAGGTTGGTGTGGGGAACCGAAGTGATCAGGTCGACCCGACCTTGCTGAAGGGTCAGGAGCCGGGTTCCGCCGTCAGTGAACACGGTGAACTCAATACCTTCGAACTTGGGCTCGGCGCCGTGGTAGCCGTCGTAGCGGGTGAGAGTGAAGCTCTGACCTGGTCGGTAGCCGGTCAAGGCGTACGGACCGGTGCCCATCATGGTGTCTCGCCGGTCCACGAAGTCGGAGTGCCCGATGGGAAGGTTGGTGAGGTGCGACCGCATGAGCCCGTAGGGCTTTGCCAGTCCGATGACCGCGGTGTGCTCGTCTTCGGCCTCGAACCACTGGACATAGTCGATGAGATAGGTGATCCATTCGCTGCCCGATCCCAGATCGAGCAGGTGGTCGAGCGTCGCCACAACATGGTCGGCGGTGAGGGGGTCACCGTTGTGGAACGTGACTCCCGGGCGGACCTTGACCTTCCACGTGAGGCCGTCAGTGCTGACGATGGGTTCGCCGTCGGCGAGAAGCGGAACCGATCGCAGGTTCTGGTCGTAGGTGTACAGCGACTCCATCACCGGTTCAGCCGGCCACTGAACCAGTTCTGAACTGGAGTCGAGCGGGTTGATGTTGTTGGGGGCTCCAGCCACCCCGATGCGCAGGATTCCGTCGCGGTGACGAGCGGCCACGTTGTCGCCGGTGGAGGAGCCACTGCAAGCGGCCAGGGCCGCTGGAGCGGTGACCGCGGCACCCAGGGCCAGACCCAGGAAGCGGCGGCGGTCGACGGTGGCGCGAGGCGAGTGATGGTGCAGGGTCATGAGGCGGGTTCGTCAGTCGCGGGTGAGTTCTCGGGGACGGGTGTTCGTTGGCCTGAGATTCTGTCGGTTGCGACATCGGCCAACAGGTTCACCCCGGTGATACCCGCCACCAGGACCAGGCCTGGAATCAGGGCGTACCACCAGGCATCGCCCAACAGTTGGGTGCCGGCTTCGGCGATCAGGTTTCCCAAGGTGGGTGCGGGGGGAGGTACTCCGAGACCCAGGTAGCTGAGGCCGCCTTCGGCGAACACCGCCACCGACAGGGCCAGCAGAACCTGGACCACCACGGCCGGAGCCAGATTGGGAAGGACCTCTCGACCCAACAGCTCACGTCGACGGACTCCCAGCAGTATGAGGCCGTCGACGTACTCGGAGGAGAGCTCGGCCATGGTGGCCGAGCGCACCACGCGGGTCATGAACGGTACGAAGGCCACTGCCAGACTCAAGATCAGTCGACCGGTGGCTGTGAGCCTGACACCCAGCACCTGGTGGTCGGTATCGGCTGACAGACCCAGCAGGACCACCACCGCGATGAACGGTGGCACCACCTGGACCAGTTCGACTGCCCAGGTGACGACTGATGCCACGGGGTGGCGGCGGAACCATCCGGTCAGGATCCCCAACGGCAATGCCACTGCGGTGGCCAGCCCGACCGAAACAACAGAGACCATCGCTGAGGTGACCGCGCCGTGACCGGTTCGGGCCAGAAGATCTCTGCCCAGAGAGTCGGTGCCGAACGGATGGCTGGGGCCGGGGGGTGTGAGCGGCGTACCGTCCAGTGCCAGGGGGTCTCCTCGAAGCAGCCCGGCGGCAGCCACCGCCAGAAAGGCTGCGATCAAGGCGGCACCCAGAATGCCGGCCCAGCCCAGGGTTCGGACCCAGGAGAGGTCCAGACCCTGAGGTCGACGAGCCTTCACGTCGAGCCTCCGTTGGCGCGAGCAGCGTGCACCCGATGGCGGGGGTCGACCAGTGCCAGGGCCACATCGACCACCAGGTTCAGGCCCAGGTAGGCCACGGCGGTCACCGTCGCGGCGGCCATGGCGACGGGATAGTCGTGGCGCGAGAACGACGAGACCAGCAACTGGCCCAGGCCGGGTACCTGGAACACGTTCTCCACCAGCACCGTTCCCGCTAGGAGCCCTGCCACCACGAGCCCAACCACCGTCACCGCCGCCGGTGCCGCGTTGCGTAGGGCCACTCGGGTCAGCACCTGGCGCTCGGTCATTCCCATGGCCCGGGCGAAGAGAACATCGTCACCAGCCAGTACCTCGATCAGGGCACTTCTGGTGGTGCGGGCCACCACGCCGAAGGTACCCACCGCCAGCACCACCGCCGGGAGCATGAGTGATTGAACGGTGGCGCCCGGGTCCTCGGAGAACTCCACGAAACCGCCGGGCTGGGGTAACAGGCCCGGCCAGCGGTTGCCCACCTGAACCAGCAACAGGACCGCCAGCCAGTACGAGGGCACCGAGACCGCCACCAGGGCGGTCAGGCGGATCGTGCCATCGCCGGGGCGGTGGACGTGGCGGGCGGCTACCACGCCGGCGGCCAGCCCGGGTAGAAGTCCGAGGGTGGCTGCCATCACGCCCAGCTGAATCGACACGGGGGCGGCGGTGGCCACTGCGTCGGCGGCGGGTGAGCCGTCTGAGTTGGAGACCCCCAGATCACCCCTCAGCAGTCCTCTGACGTGGTCGAGGTACTGATCCACCAATGGGCGGTCCAACCCCTGGGCACGGCGGGCAGCGGCTCGGGCCTCGGGATTGGCCGCCACGGTGGGAGCCAGGCCAGCGGTGTCGCTGCCCGGGAGGGTGTGGAGCATCAGGAACAGGCCGGAGAGACCAACCACCACGCTGAGGACGAAGGCGGCCGCCCGGACGATCAGCCAGCGCGTCATCAGCCCACCCTAAGGAGGTGCGCCGATAGGTGCACCGACCAGACAAGCACGGCATGGCTGAACCGAGGCGAAGCCGAGGTCTCTCCAACCTGGCAGCGACGAGGGGTGCACCTACCCGCTCGGCTCCTAAGGAGGTGCGCCGATAGGTGCACCGACCAGCGGACCAACCAAACGGACCCGGAGGTCCGCTCTGTCAGGCGCCGTGATGATCGAGGCTGGCAAACAGTTCTACGTTGAACCTGTAGGCGTCGAGGACCTCGGCCACCACCTCGTCTTGCTGGTCGGGTGACCAGGGAGCGGCATCGAGGCTGGACCGGTAGGCGTTCTTGAACGCAGCCGGATCGTCGATGGCGTCGAAAATGGCGAACCGGCCGCCGTCCTCGGGGCTCAGGCCGTAGGCAGCGCCCACCAGCCGCCCGATCGCGAATCCACCCGACAGGTCGCCGAGGTAGCGCGTGTAGTGGTGGGCAACGTAGCGGCCGGGGCTCGAGGCCGATACCTCCCGGATACGGTCGGCATAGCGCACGGCGGCCTCGGTGGGAGCGAAGGTCATACCGCTCACCTCGGGACGGGCTGTCAGGTCGGCAATGTCGGCCTCGAGGGCCGGGACCCGGTTGAGAGCCGAGCTCAGGAACGGAGCCACGACCGGATCGTCGGCCAGGGCCGCGGCCCCGTCTTCCAGAGCCCGATAGACGTGGAGGTACTGGACCAGCAGGTCCACGTACCCCGCCAGGGGCAGGGTCTTGCCCATCAAGGCGGCCATGAAGGGCGAATGCTCGGCCCCGCTGTGGGCGGTGCGGGTGGCGTTGGCCAGAGCGGCAGAGAACGACGTGGCGGTGGCCGTGGGCGGGTTCATGGACGACTCCAAGGAGGGCATGGGCGGCAACGCAGGCCGACATCAGGACTTGCCCTTCCAACTATACGACAACTTGTCGTGAGAACGAGACGCGGAGTCGTGAATTTGTGACGCGGAGTCGTGGGGGTCGGACGTGGGGTCGTGGGGGGGAGACATCGGGTCGTGGGGGCGGGACGCGGAGTCGTGTGAGATGCATCGGCCGGTCGAGCTTGGTGATGCTGGTGGAGCCCGCTTGGCCAAGAGCCGTAGGTAAAGGTACCTTAACTTCCAATGACAAGAATGGTCACATCACATCAGGATCCACCGGCGAAGGTGCTCCGTCGCCTCGCACTGGCCGTTGCCATGCTCTCGGCTGGAGTGCTGGCCACCCTGACAACCAGCTCGCTACCCGTCGCCGCCGATGCCATGCTGGCCGTGACACCAGCCGACGGCTTGGATCCTGCTGGCGCGTTCGTGGTGGTGTCGGGCTCGGGATACCCGGCGGACACCCAGCTCTTCGTCATGCAGTGCAAGGCATCGTCAGGTGACGACCACACCTGCAACTCGGTCGGACTCCGCAAAGTGACCACTGACGCGTCGGGTTCGTTCACCGCCAACGCCATGCGACTGGTATCGCGTTTTGGTGCCACCGACTGTCTGGTGGATGGCTGTTCGGTCATGACCAGCGCGGTCTCGGGACACTCTGGCGATCGCAGCCTGGACCGCAGCGTTGCGATCTCGTTCGCAGCCCCGGTTCCCGACACGGTTCCGCCGCCGGTGGTCACCGATCCGGTCCCAACCACCGCTGCGCCGACCACCTCGCCCACCGACACGGCGGTGGACGCTTCGTCATCGGTTCCCGACTCCACCACTTCGGCCCCGTCCACCACGGCACCGAGCACCACTCCCTCCACCAGCGCCACGTCCTCGACGTCTGATGAGGCCGCTGAATCAGCATCCTCCAGCGACG
>CAUJFC010000012.1 GCA_963169755.1 Actinomycetota bacterium
AAGCTTCTCGTAGTCGGTTACCGCCAGCAGATCATCGGCGGCGTCGGTGATGCGGCGACTCTCGTCCAGTGAAATTCCGATAGCCCGGGTGTGTTGGGCCAGGGATGGGACGAATCGAGCCAACGAGGTCGATGGCCCCAAGACATCGGCCGCGCTGTCCAGGTGATCGGCGGCGGTGGTCAAAGAGGTGCGGGCCGCCTCGGTCTCTCCCTTTTCCACCTGGGCCAGTGCCCGCCGAGCCGAGCTGCTTCCCGCTGTCAGGTCCGAGGCCGACAGAAGCCCGCCGACCAGGACCCCGACGATGGCCAGGATCGCGACGGTCGTTGCTGCGGCGATTGGAATCATCGCAGCACGTCGGGACCAGCCCCTCATGTTTCCGATCCCCGACGAGACCAGAACCATTGCTCCCGCCAGGGCGCAGGCCGCGGCTACCGCGACGTGGACGTCTGCGGTGAACCAGAGGCTGGCGTTGGCCAGCAGCCCGCCGATGGCGGAACCGACAACCCGGGGACGATGATCGCGGGTGGCAGCCCAGAAGGTCAGGACCAGAGCCGCCAGCACCATGAGTAGAGCCGAACCGCGCGCTGGGACCAGGAACATCGCGCTGGCCATCACCCAACTCCACCGATGGCCATGGGCCGTCACCCAGGCGACCACCCCAGCGAACAGGACCCGTTCGATGACATCGATGATCGGATCTCCGGTAAGTGATGCGGGGGCCAAGGCAGCGGCGGCAGCAGCGGCGATCGTGATGGTGATGGTCGCCCAACGCGACAGGGTCTGGCGCCGTTTGGCGCGAGCCTTCTCCTCGGCTCGGCTGAGCGTGGCTGGACGCCTACTTCCTTTGGGGCTTCGCTTCTTGGCTCGGGCGGATCCGGATCGGCCGCTCGACCGGGATCGGCTCGAGCGTTGGTGGGAGGACTCGTGTGATCGTGAGGAACCACGAGGCGAGACGACTGCCGAGGGGGGCGGCAGATCCGACCAGATGTCCAGGTCGACCTCATCGCCTTCCGTGGACGATCCACCTTCCTCCGAGGTCGGATCGTCCTCGTGGGGCGACGAGGAATCGGGGATGCCCACAGGGTCATCGGTGGCCGAGCCAGGTTCACTCTCGTCCCACAGGTCCAGGACTTCGGCGGAATCGTCGGAGATGTCCGAGTCGGCGACCTGAGGTTGGCTGGTCGGATTGGTGAGGTCAGACATGGTCACCGGTGGGTGATGAGGCGGGCGCAGGCGCGACGGCGCCAGCGGGCCGGGTCGGGACGGGGGGATCCCGCGGCGGAGGTCACCGGGGAGACCGAGCCGGACCAGATCAGATTCTAGAGGTGGAGGCTCAGCCGAGAAGGTTCAGGCGACGTGCCAGGTCGCTGTTCATCACTCGCTCGGGGTCTGCCGCGTCACGGGTGGCGCGCCATTCGTCCAATCGGGGGTACATGGCCGGCAGGAGTTCAGGGGCCATGCGGCTGTCCTTGGCCAGGTAGAGGCGGCCCCCAGCCTCGACGACTCGTTGGTCGAGTCGATCCAGGAGGGGACCTAGCTCCGCGACTCCCACCGCCGGAACGTCCACGGCCAGCGTCCAACCGGCGATCGGAAAGGACAGGGGACCGGGATTGGCGGGGCCGAACCGCTTGAGCACGTTCAGGAACGAACTGCAACCGGACTCGGCAAGTTGCTTGATCACCCAACGAAGATCGTCGGTGGCGTTGAGCGGAAGGGCGCACTGCCACTGAAGGAAGCCGGTTCGGCCGTACACACGGTTCCAATCGTGAACCATGTCGAGCGGATGGAAGAACTGGCTGATGGTCTGAAGGTGTCCCCGTTGACGAACCGGTGCCTTGCGGTACCAAGCCTCGTTGAACAGCTTCATGGTGAGGGGGTTGACGAGCCGAACCGTTGGACGGGAGGGCCAGGTGGCCAAGGTGCCGGAACGGAACCGCAGAGGGTCGGACCGTTGACGGGAGGTGAGCGCCTCCAGCGGGGCGAACTCGCCCCGGGTGAGAATCGAACGGCCCATTGCCCGGCCGGTGGCCATGATGTCCACCCAGGCCACCGAGTAGTCGTAGGCGTCGTCGCTCGATTCCATCAGCTCGAGGGTGGAGTCCAGATCGGGAGTCCGATCGGTATCAACCGATACGTAGGAGGTTTGGATCGCCGTGAGCTCGAAGGTCACGTCCACGATCACTCCGGTGAGTCCCATGCCTCCAGCGGTGGCCCAGAACAGGTCGGGGTGGCTCTCGGGTGACACCGAGATCAGGCCGTCGGCCGGGGTGACCATCGTCATGGCGCGCACCGCGTCGGACCACGATCCGACCCGGTGGTGGTTCTTGCCGTGAATGTCCGAAGCCATGGCGCCGCCAACTGTCACCTGGCGGGTTCCTGGGGTGACCGGCACGAACCAGCCGAGCGGAACCAGCCAGCGCATGAGGTCGTGCAGGCTGGTGCCAGCGTCGGCGGTGACTACCCCCTCCTCCAGATCGAGGTTGTGGATGCCAGACACCGCGGTGGCTTCGACCACCAGGCCTCCCGCGTTCTGGGCGGGATCTCCGTAGGAACGCCCCAGCCCCCGCACGATCAACCCTCGGCTGTGTGCGTCAGCGAGCTTCAGAGAGGCAGCCAGCTCGTCGGTGGACGTCGGAGACGTGACGGTGGCCGGAGTTGGGCTGGTGGATCCCCAGCCGCTGAGGATGGTCCGCTGGGTCCGAGGATGGTCAGCGCGCGGGTCGAGGGGTCTCATTGGAGGTACACCCCGGCTGCGAACACCACCAACCAGAGCACCCCGAAACCCTGAAGCGGACGGTCGCCCATCACGACGTCCTCGGGTGCGCCGCCGTGGCCGGTGTCCACCAGTAGCGAGTAGCGCATCACCACCAACGCGAACGGCACGATCGACAGCTGAAACCAGGGGAACCCTGCCCCGGGTAGAGCGGCCTTCTCGAATGCCCACAGGCAGTAACCCACCAGGACCACCGCCATCGATGCGGTTTGGAGATGGGTGATGTACTCCAGGGAGTAGGTGCCGAGGGTGCGGCGGGTGTTGTCGGATCCTTCACCCACCTGTTCGAGTTCGGCCCGTCGTTTGGCGACGACCATGAACAGCGAGCCGAATGAAACCACCGTGAAGAACCAGTTGGAGACCGGAACTCCGGTGGCGGTTGCTCCGGCGATGGCCCTCAGGACGAACCCGGCCGCCACGGCCACAACATCCACCACCGCCACGTGCTTCAGCCAGGTGCTGTAGGCGGTGGTCAGCGAGACGTAGGTGGCCAGGACAACGGTCAGGTGCCAGTCGATCAGCAACGACCCGACCACCCCGGTGATCAGCAGTCCCGCCCCAGTTGCTCGGGCCAGGGGAACGGAGATGTCTCCGGCTGCCACCGGTCGGAAGCGCTTGGTGGGGTGCTGGCGGTCGGCCTCCACGTCGGCGGCGTCGTTGAGGAAGTAGGTGCCAGCCGAGGCGGCGCAGAAGCAGGCGAACGCTCCCACCGACTGGGCCAGGGCACGAGGTTCGTCCAGTACCGCGGCGGCGCCGGGGGCCGCGAAGACCAGCAGGTTCTTGATCCACTGTCGGGGCCTGGCGCCGGCCAGCAGCGCCGCCGGTAGTGACCGCGGCGTGACAGTTTCAGTGCTACCGGTCACGCCGAGAACCTTAGGAGGTGCGCCGACA
>CAUJFC010000013.1 GCA_963169755.1 Actinomycetota bacterium
CTGGGTGATCATCGACGCCGATGGCCTTGTGCTCGGGCGTCTCGCCACCGAGGTGGCGCGAATTCTGCGTGGCAAGCACAAGCCCACCTTCTCGCCTCACATGGACATGGGTGACCACGTGGTGGTCATCAACGCCGACAAGGTCGTGCTCACCTCTGGCAAGGCTGAGAAGAAGAAGATCTACCGCCACTCGGGCTTTCCCGGCGGAATCAAGGAGCAGACCTTCGCCGACCTGCTCGACCGCAAGCCCGAAGAGGCTGTGCGTCGTTCGGTGCGGGGGATGCTTCCCCACAACCGTCTCGGCCGTGCCCAGCTGCGCAAGCTCAAGGTGTACGCCGGTCCCAGCCATCCGCATGCCGCTCAGCAGCCCAAGGCGCTCGAGCTCGACCACGCCCGCCGCAGCGCCTAGGAGTCCCTGCTGTGACCAAGCCCCTCGTGCAATCCACCGGCCGCCGCAAGGAAGCCGTCGCCCGTGTCCGGCTCCGCGCCGGCGAAGGCAAGATCACCATCAACGGACGTGTCGTCGAGGACTTCTTCCCCAACCCGACCCACCGGATGATCCTCTCTGAGCCCCTCCGTCTCACCGAGACCGAGGAGGCCTACGACGTGGACGTCACCATGCACGGTGGTGGAGTCACCGGCCAGGCCGGCGCCCTTCGGCTGGCCATCGCCCGGGCCCTTGTCGAGCTCGACCCCGAACTTCGTATTCCTCTGAAGCGCGCCGGGTTCCTGACCCGTGATGATCGCAAGAAGGAGTCCAAGAAGTACGGCCTCAAGAAGGCCCGCAAGGCTCCGCAGTACAGCAAGCGCTGACCCCGGAGTCGGCAGTACCGGCTCCTACTGGTTCTGGTCCGGCTGGCGTGCCTGCCCACTACGGTGCGGCGGGCACGCCAGCGGCGCGTCTGACCATCTGTCGCAGCTGCGGCGGCCATCTAGCGTGAGGTTCCCATGTCCCTGAAGTTCGGTACCGACGGCGTACGCGGTGTGGCCAACGTCGAGCTCACCCCGGAGCTGGCCTTGAACCTCGGCCGATCGGCGGCCCGGGTGTTGGGCGCCCAGCGTTGGTACATGGGGCGCGACACCCGGCGGTCCGGTGACCTGCTGGCGGCGGCGCTCGCCGCGGGCCTGGCCTCGGAAGGAGCCGAAGTGGTGGACCTGGGCGTCGTGCCCACCCCCGGTGTCGCTCACCTGTCACGCTGCGAGAACTCTCCGGCTGCCATGATCTCGGCCTCGCACAATCCGTTCGCCGACAATGGCATCAAGCTGTTCGCCGCCGGTGGCCTGAAGCTGTCCGATACCCGTGAGGAAGCGCTGGAGGCCGAGCTGAGCCTTCTGGGGGTGGGGGGGGACGCGCACCCCCGTCCGGCCGGAGCCGAGGTCGGAACGATCACCTCGGACTCGGGCGCGGTCGATATGTATCGCCGTCACTTGGTGGAGGACGTGCTCGAAGGTCGTGACCTGGCGGGTCTGCGGGTGGTTGTCGACACCGCCAACGGAGCGGTGTCAGGCCTGGCGGCCCTGGTGCTGCGTGAACTTGGTGCTGAGGTGACCGCGATCCACGACCGGCCCGATGGTCTCAACATCAACGAGAGATGTGGCTCCACCCACCCTGAGGATCTCCAGGCTGCCGTGGTGGCCGCCGGAGCCCAGGTGGGACTTGCCTTCGACGGTGACGCCGACCGGGTCCTGGCCGTTGACGCCCGCGGGGTGCTGGTGGACGGCGACGAGATCATCGGGATCTGCGCCATAGACCGACACCAGCGGGGACGTCTGGCCAACGACACAGTGGTGGTCACCGTCATGAGCAATCTCGGATTCCGTCACGGGATGGCGGCGCAGGGAATAGCAGTGGTCGACACCGCGGTGGGAGACCGCTACGTGTTGGAGGCACTGGACAGTGGTGGCCACAGCCTGGGCGGCGAACAGTCCGGACACGTCATCTTCCGCGACCAGGCCACCACTGGCGACGGACTTCTGTGCGGTCTGAACCTGTTGGACGTGGTCAAGCGCCGTGGGCTGAGTCTCCAGGAGTTGGCTGCTGAGGCCATGACCCGCCTTCCCCAGGTGCTGGTCAATGTCAGAACCGAGCGGCGGGACCCGATGCTGATCGAGCGCCTCGCTCCGCGGGTACGCGAGGCCGAGGCCGAACTGGGAGACGCCGGCCGGGTACTCCTGCGGGCCAGCGGCACCGAACCTCTGGTTCGAGTGATGGTCGAGGCCCCGACCGATGAGCAGGCTCGGAACATCGCCGAGAGGCTGGCTGCTCAGGTGGCCGCCGCCGGCTGACCGTGTCAGGGTCGTGAACCCGGCTGACCGTTACCATGGTCCGGTCCCGTCCCGGCCCCGTGCCGTGATCCCCCGGCCCCGAGGAATCTCATGTGCGGCATCATCGCCGTCCTCCGTCGTCGTAGCGAGCGCACTCCTCCCGGTGCGATGGCCCTGCTGGCCCTACTGGACGGCGCGGTTGACGACATCAACACCGCGGGAGACGCCGACCTGTTGGGGGTCCTGTCGGCCGCGGCAGACCGGACCGAGGAACTGGACCGCCTGCTGCGTGGCACCCCGGGTGTTCGATCGCTGCTGGCTGACGCCGGGCTGAGCGGGGCCATCGAAGAGCAGGTCAACGAGCTGGCAGCCGCCCTCGATGCCCGTGAAGCCGATCTGGACGCCGACAGCGTGGACTCAAAGGACCTGGAGGCGGTCAACGCCGCCATCATCCGCCTGAAGGATGCCCTTTGGTCGGTCGACAAGGACCGGCTCCGCACTGCCCGGGCGGTGGCCGAGCTGGCCGGTCCGCATCCCACCCGGTCAGCGGTTGAAGCGTTCACCTCGGTGCAGGCGGCGCTGTCGGCCATTGATCGGCTGGAGGTGCGCGGCCGGGACTCGGCCGGTCTAACCCTGCTGGTGGTGGGTCATGGCCTGGACCTCGAGGACCCCACCGTGCAGTCGTTGTTGACGGGTCGCTCCCGGGACCCCCTGTTCACCTCCGGTGCGGTGCGGGTGACCCCCGAAGGGCACCTGAGTTTCGTGTACAAGGCGGCCGCCGAGATCGGAGAACTGGGTGACAACACCCAGGTGCTGAGACACGCCATCCGTGACGACGTGCTGTTGGCCAGCGCGCTGTTGGCCGACACCGCTGAGGTGACGGTGTTGGGCCACACCCGTTGGGCCTCCATTGGCATCATCAGTCAGCCCAACGCCCATCCGATGAACTCCGACGAGACCGGGCTGGCCGACGGGCCGTACGTGACGGCGGCGCTCAATGGGGATGTCGACAACTTCGCCGATCTGAAAGTTTCCGATGGGCTGCGGATCGCTTCTGAGATCACCAGCGACGCCAAGGTGATACCCACCCTGGTGTCCCGGCGTCTGAGCGCTGGCGACAGTCCGGTTGAGGCGTTCCGGCAGTCAGTGCGACGATTTGATGGTTCGGTGGCCATCGCGGCAAATGCATCGGCCCAACCGGGCCGGATCCAACTGGCACTGAGGGGCAGTGGACAGGCGCTGTACGTGGGTCTGGACGATGATCTGTTCGTGGTGGCCTCAGAGCCCTACGGCGTGGTGGAGGACACCAGCCGCTACCTGCGACTCGATGGCGAGACTCCGGCTGATCCTGATGATCCGGCCGGGACCCGCGGCCAGGTCGTCGAGCTGGACGCATCGCGGGCCGGTTCGGTGGAGGGCATCGTCCGCTTCGCCTACGACGGCACCCCGCTGCCGGTGGCGGACAGCGAGCTTTCGGTTCCCGAGGTCACCACCCGCGATATCGACAGGGGGAGCTACCAGCACTTCCTGCTCAAGGAGATCGAAGAGGCACCCCGATCGTTCCGCAAGACGTTGCGGGGCAAGCTGGTGACCGGACCGGACGGACTGGTAAGAGCCACGCTCGGCCCCGACACCCTTCCCGACAGCATCCGTCAAGCCTTGGCCGCAGGCGAGATCGGGCGAGTCCTGGTGATCGGACAGGGGACGGCGGCGGTTGCCGGCCAGAGCCTGGCCCGCACCCTCGGGGCACAACTGGCTTCCACCCCGGTCCGGGTTCAGGCTCTGCCCGCAACCGAGCTGTCGGGGTTCTCATTGCGTCCGGACATGACCGACACCCTGGTGGTGGCCATCAGCCAGTCCGGGACCACCACTGACACCAACCGGACCGTCGACCTCGTGCGTTCGCGGGGTGGTCGGGTGATCGCCATCGTCAACCGGCGATCGAGCGACCTGACCGACAAGAGCGACGGCGTCCTCTACACCTCCGATGGGCGAGATGTGGAGATGAGCGTGGCCTCCACCAAGGCCTTCTACTCCCAGATCGCGGCCGGGTTCCTCCTAGCGGCTGCCATCGCACAAGAGGTCCTGACTGATGGCGAGGGAGCCGAGGACCGCCACGGATTGCTGGCGGGCCTTCGTGAGATTCCGGCCGCCATGGAGGCCACCCTGGCCCGTCGTGCGGCCATCGCTGAGGCCGCCCGGGAGGTGTGTCCGTCCCGTCGGTACTGGGCCATCGTCGGGTCCGGAGCAAACCGGATCGCCGCTGAGGAGATCCGCATCAAGCTGTCCGAGCTCTGTTACAAGGCCATCGCGTCTGATGCCATCGAGGACAAGAAGCACATCGA
>CAUJFC010000014.1 GCA_963169755.1 Actinomycetota bacterium
AGGCCCACCAGACCTACCCGAGCACCACGCTGATGAAGACGTTCGGCCAGGGCGGCCCCGATCCCCCGAGCCGCACCGGTGATCAGTACCCGCTGGCCAGCCAGCGAGTCTCCAGAGGCTCGGCTCGGTCCGATCGGTCGAGGGGTGTTCGTCAGGTTGTTCATCTCAGGCCCCCGGGCAGGAGTTGGTGGCGGGCTGGTGGTCGAAACGATCGCTGAGCCAGCCGGTGATCGTCGGCGCGGCCTCGCTGATCAGGTTCCCGTGGTCAGCGGACGGTATGCCGACCAACTCGGCCGGCTGGCCCAGCTCACAGAGCTGGCCGAACACGTACCGAACCCGGTCGGGCACCACCCACCAGTCGAGATCTCCGTACAACATGAGCATCGGCACATCGGTCGCGGCCTGCCCCGGGTCGTTGGCCATGACCACCGCCCGAGCTTCGGGGTCGTCCATCGGGTCGGTCTCATAGAGCTGATCGGGCGGAATGGTCACGAAGTTGTCGATCACGTCCTGGGTGCAACCGGTGGTGACCACCTCGGACCTGGCTCGGAGCTGCTCTCCGGCGAAGTCGTCCGGGTCCAGTTGGGGATTGTCCTGGGCGATGCCGTACAGGGCCATCAGGGCCACCATCCGGGGTACCACCTCGTCGGACGCCCCAAACCTCTGATCCAGGGCGGCAGCGGGGGCGCTCACCACCGATCCGAGGTGCTCGAGTTCGGGGGCGTACGACTCAGCGATCTGGTGAGTGAACAGGGCGGCGTGTCCTCCCTGTGAGTGCCCCACCACCACCCACTGCCGTCCGGCATGGGTGTCGGGCAGTGCACGGGCGGCGCGGATTGAATCGATGACCGGCTGAGCTTCGCTGAGGCCCGACAGATACGGGTGGACCTCACCCACCGGTCCTAGACCGACGTAGTCGGTGACCACCCGCACGCCGTCGACGCCGTAGCCGGGGGCGCTGGTGTCGAAGCGGCTGGGCGCGCACCGTGAACCCAGGCCGGTGGTGCCGTGGGCGGTGGCCACCACCGGCCAACCACCGCTGGGAGCAGGAGCGGTCGGGTAGCTGATGATCCCGGTCACCGCCCGGTCACGATCACGGGCGTCGCGCGAGTGGTACATGACCCGCAGATCGACATAGCCATTGCTCTCCCCCAGGTTCTGCACCCGTATGAGCTGACCGGGCTCTCCCGGGGTAAGCGGATCGGGCACCTCGTAGAACTCGTCATCTGAGCCCGAGAACTGCTCAGGGGCCGCGGTCACCGGGGCGGATGAGGACACGGCCGTCGACTCGGAGCGATGGGCGGTGGTGTTCTCCGATGAACCTCCGCAAGCCGCCAGAACAACCGCGAAGCCTGCGGCTGCCATCAGAGGTCGACAACGACCACGTCCTGTCGAGATGTAGGTCACGACAGGACACTATCAATTAGCGAACACGAATGTTCGTGATTCTTCGTCAGGTTTCTCGTCTCGGCTGGCTGTCGGCCGCAGCGGTAGTTTCTCGGGCCATGTCTTCAGTCTCAGTTCCGTTCAGCATCGATCCCCGGGGTCCGTTGTGACCGCCGATCACGACCTGGTGGTCGTGGGCGGCAACGCCGGAGGACTTTCAGCCGCCGTTTTCGCCCGGGAGTGCGGCGTTCAAAGGGTGTCGATTCTCGAGCCCGGCACCGCCTTGGGCTTTCCCGACGTGGTCGGTCCCAGCCGTCTGGACGTCGGCTACGGAGAACAGGTCACCTCCATCGAACTCGACGGCGATGACTTGGTGGTGAGCACTGGCCGCCGCCAGTATCGGACTCGGGCCGTTCTGGTGGCCGAGCGGACCGCCCGCCCCGACTGGGAGCCACCGGTCCCCATCGTCGAGAGCGACCGGGTGCTGGTGGATCGCCTGCCGGACCATCCTTCCGATGCCGACGTATTGGTGGTGGGCCACACTGACCACGCCGTGGAGCTGGCGGTAACCCTGGTCGACAAGGGCAGCGGAGTGGTGGTGGCCGCCGGAGGCATGGATCCCTCACGGCTCTCCCCGGTTGCCCTGTCGCTTCTCAACCGCCTGGAACGTGAGCGTCAGGCCACTCTCCTGTACCGCTCGCTGCCCATCGCCATTCGCTCGGTCGATGGCTATCCGATGGCCGACTTCGACGACCGGCGGACCCCGGACCTTCAGTTCGACTACGTGGTGTTCGCCTCCGGCCGCCGACCCCAGACCACCTCTGAGGTGGGAGTAAGCCCAGCCGCTCTGGCCAGTGGGCGGGTGTGGTTCCTGGGTGAACCCGACGAGACTCCCGACGATGTCCCCACCGCCCCGGGCTGGCGGGTCGGACGAGAGCTGGTGTCGGTCGCGTTTCCCGAGATCACGATGCCCGAGCCCCCTCGTCCCGAGCGGCGTCGGGGGTTCCCTGAGGTGATCGATGAGCTCCGAGCCGAGCACTACAACGCCACCATCACCCATTTCGAACCCACCCACTCCGACCTGTGGGTGCTCCGGGTCCGACCGGACCACGGGTCGGTGTCACACCTACCCGGTCAGTACGCCTCGCTCGGGCTGGGCTACTGGGAGGAACGGGTCGATGACGCCGTCGACCCCGACCTCGATGCCCGGTTCGACAAGCTGATCCGCCGCTCCTACTCGATCTCCTGTCGAATCTTCGACGACCACGGCTACCTGGCCGATGACAGCAGAGCTGACGAGCTCGAGTTCTACATCGTGCTGGTGCCACCCACTCCTGACAACGTTCCCGGCCTGACACCCAGGTTGGCCCTGAAGAAGCCGGGTGACCGCATCTACCTCGGTCCCAAGGTTGCGGGCCGCTACACCCTGGCGCCGGTAACCGACCCGGGAGGCACGGTCATCCTGTTGTCAACCGGCACCGGCGAAGCCCCCCACAACGCCATGGTCACCGAGTTGCTCCGCAAGGGCCACCACGGACCCATCGTTTCCGCGGTGACCGTCCGTCAATGGGCCGACCTGGGATACATGGAGCAGCACCGCGAGTTGGAGCGCCGCTACCCCAACTACCACTACGTGCCACTACCCACTCGGGAGCCCGATGTTCCCAAGCGCTACATCCAGGACCTGATCACCGAGGACGTTTTCGGCACCGAGCACGGAGTGGCGCTCGACCCCGCCAACACCCACGTTTTCCTGTGTGGAAACCCGGCCATGATCGGCCTGCCCACCGACGTGGACGGGACCGTGACCTACCCCGAGACAACCGGAGTGGTCGAGTTGTTGGTCCAGCGCGGGTTCACCCTGGACCACCGCAATCAGCGGGGCAACGTCCACTTCGAGGAGTACTGGTAGAAATAGGAAGGCCCGGTCCCCAGGGACCGGGCCTTCGCCATCCTCTGCTCAGCAGGCAGGGGGGACCGATCCCGTGGGATCGGCTGCCGCCGGGCTCTACAGAGCCCAGCAGTTCATGGAGACGGAATTGCCCTTGAGGGCGTCGTTCACTCCGTCGAACACGGCGCCGTCCAGGATCAGCCCGAGGTGGCCGGGGATCCGGGCCCAGCACTGGTCTTGGACCGCCACGTTGCGGATGTTGCCGTCGTTGGCCAGGAAAGCGGTGCTGTATGGGAACACGACCGCATCGACCTTGGTGGCGATGGCCGTGTAGCGAACATTGCCGATGGTGTCATCACCGGCATTGAGAGCGTTCAGGAACGACGATCCCCGCGCCATCTGGTTGCAGGCGGTGATTCCGATGCACGAGCCGAAGGTCAGGAACTTGGCGATCACCGCCAGGTCGGTGCCGTAGTGCGGGGTGCCCATGGTGATGAGTGAATCGACCTTGGTCGAGCCGCCCAGGTTTTTGATGTAGGCCCGGCTGACCAGGCCACCCATCGAGTGGGCCACCAGATCAACCTTGGCTGCGCCGGTACGGGCCCGGACCGAAGCCACGGTGTTGGCCAGACGCTGAGCGTTGGCGTTGATGTCACCCAGTCCGTAGTCGGGATACACCAGGAGGGTCACGTCGTATCCGGCGTTCTTGAGCCGCTCCACAAGGGGCTGGTAGCCGACCGACACGATCGGTCCGGTGGTGAAACCCGGAACCACGATCACCGGGTCCTTGCTAGCCGCTTGGGCCGGCGAGGCCGGGACCACCAGCACCAGCGAAGCGATCAGGACCGCAAGGGCCGTGAACAGACGACGAGCTGACATTGCACTCCCTTTTCAGCCGACGACCGGTCGGCAGTTCTGGCTCCCTCGGAGCGATTCCTCAAGTCCACCGCGAGTGGACTATTCCGGTCACGTTGCGTGGCCATGTGACCGATGTCAAGGAAATCTCTCAAGATTTCGGTGTCGGCCACCGATAACGGCCAGCTTGATCACTATCCGTGGTTCTCAGGCAGCGGACCGTGCTGCCTGACCGCCGAGGGGCCGTTCCTGTCAGACCCTGTCGGTAGCCTTCGTTCACCATGGCCAGAGTCCCCGAAGAATCTCCCCGCTCTGGTCGCTCCCGACGCGCCACTGCCACCGCCGACTTCGGCTCGGGACGGCGGGAAAGCCACGATGCCAGCGCCTTCTACGACCGGTTCGTCCCGCCCGAGATCTCCAGCGATGCCACCGTCAACCAACCAGCAGCCGTCGATGTGATCCACCACCACGATGCCCGGGACATGACGGCCGTTCCGTCGAAATCGGTGGCCCTGGTGGTCACCTCGCCGCCGTACTTCGCGGGAAAACAGTACGAACAGAGTTTGGGCCGCAACGGAGTACCCGCCACCTACTTCGAGTACCTCGAACTGCTCCGGGATGTCTTCTCAGAGTGCAAGCGGGTGCTCGAACCCGGAGGACGCATCGCGGTGAACGTCGCCAACCTCGGTCGGCGGCCCTACCGCTCTCTGTCTGCCGACGTGACCGGCATCCTGGCCGACCTCGGTCTTCTGCTCAGGGGTGAGGTGATCTGGTGGAAGGGCCGGGCGGCTGGCGGATCGTGTGCATGGGGAACGTTTCAGCACCCCACGAACCCGGTCCTGCGCGATGTGACCGAGCGGATCATCGTTGCCAGCAAGGGTCGCTTCGACCGGGCGATCACGCCGCGCGACCGTCACCGAGCAGGCCTGCCCTCCACGGTCACGATCTCGCGGGAAGAGTTCATGGAGGCCACCACCGACCTCTGGGAACTCCCGACCGAAAGTGCGACCCGGGTGGGCCACCCGGCACCCTTCCCCGTGGAGCTGCCCCAGCGGCTGATCGACCTGTACACCTACGAGGGAGACGTGGTGCTCGACCCGTTCATGGGATCAGGCTCCACGGCGGTGGCCGCCGTTCGATCGGGTCGTCACTACATCGGCTTCGACACCGATGCCTCCTACATCGCGCTGGCAACCGAGCGCATCGCCTCCGAGGGAACCTCCGATCAACCTCACCGGGCCAAGTTGACCGTGGAGTCAGCCGGTGATGAATCCAGTTCCACCCGCGATCCAGAGGTGGCCCGGCGCAACGGCCGTTCAGCGCGGGAACTGGCCGAGATAATGATCGAGGCCGCTGGCTTCACCGACATCACCACCCGCGTCAAACCGCGCGGAACCGGCGTCGAAGTGGACGTGGTGGCCCATGACCCCCAGGGGAGACGCTGGGGGTTCTTGGTGTCCGGCGGGTTCACGGCCACCCGGTCCGGTCTTCGCCGAGCCGAAACCGTCTGGAGATCGCTGGGACAGGCCTCGGTACTGCACACCGCTACCGACCTACGGGTGGTCCTGCTCTCCACCGATCTGCCCGCTCGATCATCGCCGACATCTCAAGCTCTCCAACGATCAACTGGCGATTCGGGTCCTATCCGAGCTGTCATCGACATCTCCACCGACGATGCCATCCGCGATCTGGCCGATCTGGCCCACGGAGGTGCACCGACAGGTGCACCGACCAGACACGCACGGCATGGCTAAACCGAGGCGAAGCCGAGGTCTATCCAACCTGGCAGCGACAAAGGGCGCACCTATCCGCTCGAGTCCTCAGACCTAGCCGATCGGTCAGACTCAGCCCAGAACCCGCCTGAGCACTGGGGCGAAGGCCTCCACCACCTCGACCGGAACCACCCAGTTGGCGACACCCCACCGCTGATGCCGAACCAGGATGGTCTCGGCCATCTGTTCCACCGACCCCACCAGGACATAGGGGGCCTGAGCCGCCCCGACCGCGTCCAGCCCGTGGGGGGCACCCGCTCGGGCCAGATCTGCATCGCTGACCGGTCCGCTGGTCACCGTCACCGGCAATGCGGTCAGACTCAGCTCCACCTCAGATGCCGGCCGGCCGGCCGCGGCGGCGCCGTCTCGGATCCAGCCCACCTGGCGGTCCATCCCCTCCTCCACCGAGATCGCCGGGGGAAGATCACCGAATCGACGGGCCTCCCATGAGGGCGAGATCGACACGATGTCTGCCACCGATCCGGCCCAGGTCAGCATCTGTCTCTGCGCTCCGCCCACCAACAACGGAGGGTGAGGACGCTGTAGCGGGCTCGGCGACCCCACCAGCCCTCGAGCCCGGTAGAACCGCCCCCGATGATCCACCGGTTCGCCACTGAACAGGGCCTTCATCAGTGACACCGATTCGCGAAGACGCGCCAGACGAACCCCGGGTGGGTCGAAGGCCACTCCCGCTCCCTCGTAATCCGACGGCAGCCAGCCGGCACCCATCCCCCAGTCCGCCCGGCCTTCCGACAGCAGGTCCAGGGTCGCCACCTCCTTGGCGGTGACCACGGGATTGCGGAGATCGTTGCACAGAACCTGGGTTCCGACCCTCAGCGTGGTGGTGACAGTGGCCGCCGCCACCAGGGCCGGAATCGGAGCCAACTGCGGGTTGGTGTGGTCGGGCAGGAGCAGCGTGGAGTAACCGAGATCTTCGACCCGTCGAGCAAGCTCTCTCCACTGCCGGGCGTCAGCCACGGCATGAGCCGCCACCCCGAATCGGATCGGCAGGTGTTCGAAGGGTTGACTCCGCGTCATCGCTGAACCTCCACGTTCCCCTGGGTTGCCGGCGGCACCACCGATACGCCCCAGATGAGCCACCGGTACACCACCGCCGAGCGTAGGGGCCGGCGTATGAGCCCGGGACCTTGTGCTCGCTGTCACCGCGTCGGGGTACCGTCAGCGTGTGGTGTTCGACACCCCGACCCCCCACCCTGGGGTGACTCTCAGCGAGGTTCCACCTCAACCGGCCGCGGTGGCACATCGCTGCCCGGTTCGCTCCGACCTCGACCACGATCCCGCCGTCGCCCACCTGAAGGCCTCGCTGGATCCGTCCGAGAAGCAGCGCCGCCTGGACACCGCGCTCCATGTCTCCCAGATCTGGGCCCGGGTGGCCGACGCTGCCAAGCACTCGGTCGGCAGCCACCGACTTATAGCAATCGACGCCGCCGCAGCCCGCTCCGAGCAGGTGGAGGCCACTCGCCGTGCCATCGAATCCTCAGCCCTGATCATCGTCGGCGCGCGCCTTCCCGACGACGTGGTCGGCCGACGTCGAGGGAGATCCATCCTGCTGGTTCGTTCGTCTACCGGCGCCGACCACAGCTCGGGCTGGGTCCCCGTCGAGGTCCGTCGGCACGCCTACGTCCGTCCCGCCAACGGTGGAGAGATGTCGACCTCTCCGCTGGACCATCCCTTTCCCGACGAGGCGGTCACGGTGAGCGACGTTGCGGCGCGGTCGCCCCGCTACAACGAGAACGGGCTGGCTCTGGCTCACGCCTGGCGCTTGCTGGAAGCCATAGGAGCTGTCAGCACCAACCAACGACCTCGGGGTGGACTGGTCGATCGAGACGGAAACCTGTGGTGGCTGGACCTCCTAGCTCCGCAAAGCCACACGCGGTGGTCTCCGACCCCGGTGAGCATGCTCGACCACTACGACCATGGGTTCAGCTTCCGCTTGGAGGTCATCGCCAACCGGCTGGCGCGCAACCGCGACCCGTCCATTGCACGAGGGGTGGTGCCGGTACACATCGGCCAGTGCACCACCTGTCCCTGGAAGCGGGTTTGCCTGGACGAGCTCGAGGCGATCGACCACGTTTCGCTGATCCCTCGATCCACCTTCGACCACTTCAGAGCTCATCAGAACCGGGGAGTGTTCACCCGTACCCAGGTGGCAGCGCTCCACTGGCCCACCGCCTGGCTCATGTTCGGCGACAACCCCCGTCAGCCCGAAACCGACCTACTCGGCTTCCTGTCCGAAACAGCCGACCTGCCCGAGACCACCCCGCTCATCGATCTTTTCCCCACCGACGACGACCTCACCTCGGCCCCGGCTTCAGTGACCACCGCTCACGAGACCGCTGTCCAACTCCAGTTCACCCTGGATGATGACGACAGCGTTCCGGGCCGGGACCCCGATGGCGAGTTGCTGTCACCCCCTCTCGACCCACCACCCGACGACCCGCGGCACGCAGAAGATCAGCGGCGCCGGTCGGTGCTCGGCCGCCGACTGGATGAGCTCGGCCTGACCACGGTGGGCGATCTCGATCAGATCGATCTCAAGACCGCCAGCTACGGAGGGTCGAACTGCGGGCATCTTCCCACCGTCATCGACGAAGCCCGAGCCGCCGTGGCCGGCCAGCCGTTTCTGGCCCGCGGCGTGCAGCACCCCCGAATTCGGCGGGCCGATGTCGAGGTCGACATCGACATGGAGAACATCGAAACCGGGGTCTACCTATGGGGCACTCTGACCTCGGCCAGCCCGTCAGCAGTCTCGGCCATCGACCCGGCCACGGGCTATCGACCGTTCTACTCCTGGGACCCGATGTCTCCGGCAGTTCAGGCAGGCGTTCTCGAACGCTTCTGGGGCTGGCTCACCGATCTCCGAGCCCAGTGCAACAACAGCGGCCTCACCTTCGCGGCCTACTGCTACACCACCGCGGAGCACCGCAAGATGCTCCAGATCATCGACGAGGCCAACGGTGACATCGCGGTTTCACCCGCCGAAGTGGATGCCCTGGTCCGATCCTCCGAATGGGTTGATCTCTATGACGTGGTCCGCCAGTCCCTGGTGGTCGGCCACGGCCTAGGTCTCAAACGGATCGCGCCATTGGCCGGGTTCAGCTGGCGCGACGACGACGCCGGAGGCCTTCAGTCGATGGGTTGGTACCGCCAGGCTCTCGAAGACCCAGATCCCGCCATGCGCGCTCTCAACCGTCAGCGACTACTCGCCTACAACGAGGACGATGTCCGTGCCACTCTGGCGGTGCGTCGGTGGTT
Source organism: Actinomycetota bacterium (assembly GCA_963169755.1). Lineage (GTDB taxonomy): Bacteria > Actinomycetota > Acidimicrobiia > Acidimicrobiales > Iamiaceae > Aquihabitans. The sequence continues at coordinate 9,181 of CAUJFC010000014.1, forward strand.
GTCCACTGCTGAGATCACGCCCATCTCGACTCTGGAACACACCCCGAAGCCGACCTGAGCACCAGCCCCACAACATCGGCCGGATCTGAGCCGTTAGGACCCGACCGGACAGGTGCACCCCTCATCGCTACCAGGTTGGAGAGACCTCGGCTTCGCCTCGGTTCAGCCATGCCGTGTTTGTCTGGTCGGTGCCTCTATCGGCGCACCTCCTCAGTGCTGGCTAGCCTCGGCCGATCCGCCCGGATCGACCACCAGGGGAGTTCGCAGCCGTGGCTCACAAGTCCAGCACTATTCCCGCATCCCGTCGTTGGCGCCGGGCAGCAGCCGTCGGTGCCTCGACCGCCTTGCTTCTCGGTCTGGTTGCAGGGTGTTCAGATGACAGCAAGGACGAGCCCGCCTCGACCACCCAGTCATCGCAGGACACCAGCCCGGGCGAAGTGGTGGGCTCCGGCGACCGCTACGAGGCCACCATCCGGCGAGGAACCGGGGGCGTCCCCCACATAACCGGGGCCACCGTGGCCGACGCCGCCTTCGGCCAAGGATTCGCCAGCGGTCAGGATCACACCTGCGATCTGGCTGACCAGGTGGTCAAGATCAAAGGTGAGCGAGCCAAGTGGTATGGGGCTGGAGAGGACAACAAGCACCTGAACTCCGACATCGCCTGGCGGGCCATCGGCATCTACCAGCGGGCCAGTCAAGACTGGGAAAAGATGTCCGCCGACAACAAGGCCCTGTTCGAAGCCTTCACCGCCGGCTGGAATCTGAACCTGACCGAAACCGGCCCCGACAAGATCTCGGGTTGGTGTCAGGGAGAGCCATGGCTCACCTCCATCGAACCGGTCGACGCCTACGCCTACGCCCGAGCCGTGATTCTGCTGGCCAGCAGCGGACAGCTCACCCGCTACATCGCCACCGCCCAACCGCCGGCCCCCGCGGCGCCAGCGGATGATGCCGCCAATGGGGCGACCACCGTGCCCGCTGGGCTGCGTGACAGGTCCGGTGGCGGGTCCGTCGATCTCGGCCAGTTCGCACGATCGGTGGAGTTGGCCACGCCGGCCGAGATCGGTTCCAACGGTTGGGCGATCGGCTCGGACCGATCCACCTCGGGCGGGGGAATGCTGGTGGCCAACCCCCACTTCCCGTGGGAGGGAGAGCTGAGGTTCTGGGAGTCCCACCTGACCGTTCCCGGCAAGGTGGACATCTACGGCGTTCAGCTCGCCGGACTACCCGGCATCGGAATCGGGTTCACCGACGAGTTCGCCTGGACCCACACCGTGTCAGCTGGCAACCGGTTCACTGCCTACCGCCTGGAACTCCAGCCTGGATCTCCCACCACCTACCGCTACGGCGATGAATGGCGAGAGATGACCCCGACCACCCACAGCATCGAGGTGAAGGGCACCGACGGCAAGGTCACCGCCGAGGATCACACCACGTGGGCTTCGCACTATGGCCCGGTGATCGACTTTCCCGGGTTCGGATGGTCCGACACCGCGACCATCAGCTACCGGGACGCCAACATCGACAACGACGAGTTCGTCGACCAGTACTTCGGAATCCTTCAGGCCCAGTCCTTCGATGAGTTCGTGTCCGTTCACGAGAAGGCCAACGGCATTCCGTTGTTCAACACCATCGCCGCCTCGAGCGATGGCCGGGCCTGGTACTCCGACTCGTCCGCCACCCCCAACCTTTCGGCCGAGGCCCTGGCCGCCTACGAGACATCCCTTCAGAGCGATCCGATCGTGAAGGTCGCCGCCGACAGCCGGGCCATCCTGCTCGACGGCTCCAACCCCATCTTCGAGTGGGTGGACGCCCCCGGCGCCCGCGATCCAGGTCTGGTTCCGCCGTCAGACCAGCCCAGCGTCGAACGCTCGGACTACGTGTTCAACGCCAACGACTCTTTCTGGATGCCTCACGCCACCGCCCTGCTCAGCGGTGACTACTCACCCCTTCATGGCCGTCAGGAGACCGTCCGTTCGGTACGAACCCGGGAGAACGCCACCGTTCTGGACGACACCACCGCTGCTGGTCCCGCCGGTGAGGACGGCACGTTCAGTCTCGACGAGTTGGCCGATCTGGCTCTGGCCAACCGGGGATTCACCGCTCGGGTACTGCTGGCGCCTGTGGTCGAACGCTGCCAGGCCGCCTCTGGTCCCATAGACGTGCCAGCCATGGAAGGCACTGACACCGCTCCCGGACTCCCAGCCTCCAGTGTGGACATCACCGCTGCCTGTGAGGTGCTCGCCAACTGGGACGGGGTGTACGACTTGGACCGCTCCGGGCCTCCGCTGTGGCGTGAAATGCTGCTGAAGTTCCCCACCGACGATCTGACCGATGTCGGTTCGGGCACCCTTTGGGCCGAGCCGTTCGACCCGGCCCGGCCACTGGAGACCCCGTCGGGACTGGCGCCCGCCCCCGCCGGGGCCCCCGATCCGGTACTGGTCAACCTGGCCCGCGCCGTACAGGCTCTGGAGGTGGCGGGATTCGAGCCCGACGCAACTCTGGGCGAGGTGCAGTTCACCATTCGCAACGGAGTGCGGGTCCCGGTCCACGGCGGCACCGGTGTCGACGGAACCACCAACGTGGTCGCCAGCTCGGCCCTGCCGGGCACGATCCTGGATCCGGCCCTGACCGAGCGAAAGACCGAGCAGCTCGTAGCCAAGTCGGCGCTGTACCGAATGGATGGAGAAACCGGAACCCCAGTCACCTTCGGAACCTCCTTCCTCATGGCCCTCGACTTCACCAAGGACGGGCCCCGGGCCAGAGCGTTCCTTGTCTACGGGGAGACAGAAGACCCCGAGAACTCGGGCTTCACCTCGGCCACCGAAGCCTTCAGCGCCAAGAAGTGGCGCGACATCGAGTTCACCGAATCCGATGTGAAGGCTGGGACTACCGGAACCCTCACGGTGCGAGGCTGACCTCGACTTCAGATCAACTGGCCCGCTGAGCCACCCGGGCATCGAACTGCTCGGGGGGCTCTGGTCGAGCCAGCAGGTACCCCTGGGCCCGGGTGCATCCCAGCCGCAACAACGCCTCCACCTGCTCGGGTCGCTCCACCCCTTCGGCGGTGACCGAGGCCCCTAGGGCTTCGGCGAGCTGCACGCTCGAACGCACCACCGCCCGGTCAATCGAACTGTCGGGTAGACCACCCACGAAACTGCGATCGATCTTGAGGGTGCTCAGAGGAAGGCGCTTCAGCTGAAGCATCGACGAGTACCCGGTGCCGAAGTCGTCAATGGCCAGACCGATCCCGCTCTCGCGGAGCTGGGCGAACAGCACCGCCGATCCCCGGGGATCGGCCAGCAGAGTGCTCTCGGTCAACTCCAAGCAGAGCCCCGACGGAGGAAAGTGAAGCTCATCGAGCACCGCCCACACCCGTTGGGCGAAGTCGGCATCACGGAGCTGATCGGCCGCCACATTCACACGAAGCAGGAACCCGTCAGGCTCACGGAGCGACACCCATGGCAGAGCCACCCGACAGGCCTCACGCAACACCGTCCACCCCAACTCGGCCACCAGACCCCGCTCTTCAGCCAGAGGGACGAACTCTCCCGCTGCCAGGAGTCCCAGGCTGGGGTGGGGCCAACGGACCAACGCTTCGGCACCCAGGAGCACTCCCGAACTCAGATCCCACTCGCCCTGATAGTGCACGGTCAGAGCACCGGCCCGGATGGCGTCGCGAAGCTCGAGTTCTCTGCGGAGGCTGGCGCCATCGTCACCGGCGCTGTCGGGACGATCGAACTCCAAGGTGTGTCCGCCCAGGCCCTTGGCCCGGTACATGGCCACGTCGGCTCGCCGCAGCAGCTCTCCCGGGCCGACCAGGGTGTCAGTCACGTGGACTGCTCCGATGCTGGCGGTCACCTGCATGGCATGGCCAGCCACATCGAACGGGGCATTGAGGGCGCCGATCAGGCGGTCCATGCGGCGCTGGGTGTCGGCACGGGTCGCCGAGTTGTGCAGCAGCACCAGCAGTTCGTCTCCACCCAGGCGACCGAGGACCGTCTCGTTGTCGACCGCTCCCAGCAGTCGGGTGGCGATCTTCCGCAGCAGTTGGTCGCCAGCGGCGTGGCCCAGCGCGTCGTTCACCAGTTTGAACCGGTCGAGGTCAACCAGTGCCAGTCCGAACCCGACACTGGTCCCGGCCGCAACCGCGGCCCGGGCCTGCCGGAGGGCATCCACGAAGGCCCACCGATTCCCCAGCCCGGTGACCCGGTCAGTGTGGGCCTGATGGGCCAGACGGAACTCGGCGGCATGGCGCTTGAGAGCTCCGGCCAGGAAGGTGGCCGCCACTCTGGCGGTTGCGGTGGTCAGCGAGTCGTGGGCCACGTCACCGGTGGCCGACTCCAGCAGCAGAAACCCCAGGAACACCTCGTCGATGGACAGCGGGACCGCCAACGCAGACTCCAGGCCCAGGGCCCGGAAGGCCCGACGTTCATGAGACAGGAGTTCAGGCGACAGGACACTGCGGGAATCGATGTGGACCTCCTGGCCCCGTCGAAGGGAACGGAGCGTGGCCGACGAGTCCAACAGCACCTGGCGCGACAAACCCATTCGGGGTCCGCCCACCGGTGCCGTCCATTGGGCTCGGCGCAGAGCCCGCCCGGGATCCACCGGGTCCACGGTCCAGACCGACACTCTTCCCATCCAGTCCAGTCGCCCCAGCTCGCTGGCGGCCTCTACCAGCGCCTCCTCGAATCGTTCGTATGGCGCATGGAGAACGATGGTCGCCAACCGGGTGAGCCGATCCTCCACCAAGAGGCGTTGGCGAAGACTCGCGACTTCGTGGCTGCGGGCGTCGGGGCTGTGCAGGGTCAAGACCAGTGAGCCGAGGTCTCCCATCTCGACGCCCACCCGGGCGTCGTAGCGAACCTCGCGCCATTTGCCGTCGATCGCCCGGACCCGTAGCTGGTGGCCGAGCGGCGACCCGGCCCGCCCCTGCCATCGCTCCATGGCGTCGCTCACCTCGTCGAGGTCATCGGCGTGCAGATAGTCGAGGACTGACCGACCAACCATGGCTTCCGGGTCGTATCCCAACAGCTCGCGGATACCGGCACTGACGAATCGGATGTGTCCGTCAGGATCGATGCAGATGACCGTCTCATCGAGGTACTCGAACAGAGCTCGGAAGGACTCGAGATCCAAGGTCACCGACGTGTTCTCGGCTCCGACCACAACGGTGGGCGATGGCGGCACGTCCGCGCTCGGACTCCGGCCCACGGTGGGTGACGCTGACGGGCTCTGTTCCATCCGAGGCCCCTTCCCTCGTGATGCTGTGAACGCTAGACCTCCGAGTTGCGTATTGCTCCCGAGAGCCCCGACATACCGGGTGGTGTTCCACATTGTCGTAGGCGGCTGAGATGCTTGTTCCGCCTCCCCGGAATGCCCTGGGACCACCACGGTCCCCAACCCGAGGAACCCCCGTGTCTGAAATTCCCTCCACTCCCCATCCCGTCGACCCAACCTGGCTCAACCGTGTTCAGGCCCTGCTGGCCAAGGCCGAGCGCACCGATTTCCCCCAAGAGGCCGAAGCCCTGATGGCCAAGGCTCAAGATCTCATGGCCCGTCACGCCATCTCTCGAGCCATGCTGGATGCCACCGGATCCCGCTCCGCCGAGATCGTCACCTCCCGGCGGGTGGTTGTTGCCCCTCCATATGCCGGAGCCAAGCGCACTCTGCTGGGAGCCGTCGCCACCGCCAACGGATGCCGGGTCGTGTACCTAACCGAAGGAGCCCAGGGTCGGGTGTGTCAGCTATTCGGCTTTCCGTCCGACCTCACCAACGTCGAGACCCTCTACTCCAGCCTTTCGATCCAGGCCGTACGAGCCATGCTGGCTGCCCCGGTTCCCGCCCACGACACGCCGCGGCGGTTCCGCCATGCCTTCCTGCTGGCCTACGCCTCCCGGGTCGGTCAGCGGCTTCGTGAAGCTGCTGACGCTGCCCGCTACCGGACCGAGCCCGACTCTGCCCATCAGCACACCGACGTGGCCCTGGTCCTGAGCCGCCGCGACCGTCAGGTTGACGAGGCCCTACGAGACGCCTACCCGCGCACCCGGCGGGCCCGTTCCACGGCCTCCTCGGGTGCGGGATGGAGCAGTGGCCGGTCAGCGGCCGAGAGGGCAGGCCTGGGGAACCGCAAGCTGGGTTCCTCACGGCCTGCTCTCGGAGCCGGTTGACCTCAGCTTCGGGGCACCTCACGCCAGGGAAGATCCTTGTCGGTTCTGGGCTCCCCCGGCAGGCCGAGAACCCGCTCGCCGATGATGTTGCGCTGGATCTCGCTGGTGCCACCCTCGATCGAGTTGGCCCGTGACCTCAGAAACATCTTTCGGCTACTCCCCGGGCCGCCGATCAGGCCGAGGTTCTCGGATCGCACCATCGAGTAGTCCGCGTCCACCTGGCCCGACATGCCCAACAGGTCCACGCACAGTTCGTAGATGTCCTTGTTCACCTCGGCAAACATCAACTTGGCGATCGAGCCTTCTGGTCCGGGGTTTCCGGCCTTGCGGTTCTGAGCAGCCCGCAGATTGGTCAGCCGCAAGGCTTCGGCCCGAATCCACAAGGACATCAGACGATCACGAGCCACGGGTGTCCGAGCCACGCGAGATTCGTTCTGCCAGATCCGAACCGCCTCGGCGATGGCTCCCGAACCACGAGCGGGAGTCCCTCCGCCGCCACCGATGGTGGTTCGCTCGTTGGACAGGGTTGTCATAGAAACCCGCCATCCTTCGCCCACGTCACCGATACGGTCTCGATCGGGAATTCGGACCTCGGTCAGGTAGACCTCGTTGAACTCGGCCTCACCGGTGATCTGACGAAGTGGGCGCACTTCGACTCCCGGGGAATGCATGTCCACCGCGAAGTAGGTGAGGCCCTTGTGCTTGGGTGCTTCGGGATCGGTGCGGGCCACCAACATTCCCCGGTCAGCCAGATGAGCCAGGGTGTTCCAGACCTTCTGCCCGGTCACCACCCACTCGTCACCGTCACGTACCGCACGACAGGCCAGTCCGGCCAGGTCCGAGCCAGCTCCCGGCTCGCTGAACAGCTGGCACCATGCATCTTCCCCGGTGAACATCGGACGCAACAGGCGAGCCCGCAGGGCATCGTCGCCATGAGTGACCACCGTCGGACCCGCCATGGTGAGGCCGAAGAAGTGCCGGGCCTGAGGCGATGGCGCGCCGGCGGCTCGCAGGGCGGCGTCCACCACCTTCTGAAACGTAGGTGCAACGCCCAGACCACCCCATCCCACCGGGAAGTGAACCCACGCCAGTCCCAGGTCGTACTGACGCCCTCGAAAGTCGACCGGGTCAGCGGTTGACGCGTCGCCCGGAGCCAGTAGCTCCTCCAGACGGGTGTTGATCAGAAGGTCAGGAGACATCCCCGACTCATGGGCCACGGTCACGACGAACCCCCTTGATTCGCTGGCGAGGACCTGTCACCGTACCCGCCTGACTTGACCGATGGGTCAAGTCAGGCGAATTCAGTCCACGGCCGGCGCGAGCATCGAGAAGTCCACGAACGCCCGCTGACTGGTGATGCGGGCCTGATCGTCGAAGGTCATCACGTCGATGACCGGCACGCTGAAGGTGGTGCCACCCAGGGTCGGGCGGGCATGGAATCGGAACGACGCCTCAGAACCCAGCACGATCACCGGTCCGTCGAGCCGGAGCTCCACCCGATCCGAAGATGCCTGGCTCTGGTCGTAGAACTCAGCGATGGCCTCCACACCGTGGCGCACCGGGCTGCCGACCGGATCCTCCATGGTGGCGTCCGGTGCCCACAGGGCCAGCCAGCCGTCGCGGTCATCGGAGAAACGGGCCACGTACTGCTCGACGGTGGAACGGATTGCATCGGCGTCGGTCATGGCCGCACGGTAGTGGAGTCCTTCAGCTCCATGGGCAGGTGTGAACGGGACAACCGATGGCTACCGTCAGCCCCGTCATGACCCAGATCCCGCCTTCACCGTCCACCGAGTTCGACACCGCCACCACCGTGGAGACCTCGGACGCTCCCGGAACCTACGACACCACGATCGACGCCGGCTGGACCGTGGGGTCGAAACCCAACGGCGGATACCTGCTGGCCCTCATGGGGCGCGCTGCCACCGACACCGTCAAGGCTGCCGGGGCGGATCATCCCCATCCGCTGGCAACCACTGCCCATTTCGTTTCCGCCCCGAACCCGGGCCCGGCCCGGGTCGAGACCAGCCTCCTACGCTCGGGCCGAAGTGCTTCGCAGGTGAGAGCAGCCCTCATTCAGGATGGGCGCCTGTGTGTGGACGCCGTATTCACCTGCGGCCGTCTGCCAGCTCCAGCCGAGGACCCCGGAAGCTGGTGGACCGGGCCTCAGCCATTCGCTGTAGCGGACCACTCGGTCTGCCCGAGGCTGCCCAGCGCCCCGAAGGGAGCGGACTTCACCGTGCCCATTCTGGACCGGGCCGAAGTGCGCCTGGACCCTGCGGTCCTGGGGTTTGCCGTCGGCAGACCGAGCGGACGAGGCGAGCTGCGCGGCTGGATCGACTTTGCCGACGGTCGGCCGGCGGATCCCCTCGGACTTCTCTTCTTTCTGGATGCTCTCCCGCCTGCCACCTTCGAGCTGGCTCCCACTGGCTGGGTCCCGACCCTGTCGCTCTCGGCCTATGTGCGGGCCTGGCCCGCCCCCGGTCCTCTGCGAATTCGCCAGGCCGTCCACTCGGTCCACCACGATCGCATAGATGAGACCTGCGAACTCTGGGATTCGCGCGGCCAGCTGGTGGCCCAGGCCACTCAGCTGGCCGCAATCCGACTACCCGCTGACGCGGTGCCTCCCCAACCGGCCGAGGTCCAAGCCTGAGGGGTACCGAGCCTCAGGGGTTGCGCCAGGTTGTTCCGGCTTCTCCAGCCGCGGACTCGGATGCGGTAACCGAATGAGTCGCCCGATAGGCGTCGATGGCGGCCCTCACCGCTGAGTCGGCCGCCCGATCGACTACCACCACCGAGCCGGGTGCCAGACGAGAATGCACCGCCTCCAAAACCGCGGCCACGTCCTCGCCGGTTCTGGGACCAACGTGCAGCACCGCCACCCGATCGACCTGCGGGTCAGCGAGCGTCGAAGCCGGGTCGCCCGCCAACAGGTGCACCCGGCCGTCCAGCACTCCGACGTGGGTGAGGTTGCGCTTCACTCCCTCGATGTCCACGGTCGAGAACCGGTCTGCCACGAACACATGACGCCCGTGCTCCTTGTAGGCATCGAAGTGGGCCCGGGCCATCGCGGCGGCCGCCCCGCCAGCCACACCCGACACCACCACGTGACCACGGATGTGATCGGCGCGCATCGTCTCCAGGGCGTCATGGAGACCGTTCAGCGACGGCCGCCCCGGCTCGGGTAGCTCAGCCACCAGCTCTCGCTTGAGTGCATCCATGTAGCGGCGGGCCAGCCGCTCCAGTTCTCCCTCGTTCTGGAAGTAGATGCGGTGCTGGAACAACATGGCCTGGATCCGCATGGATTCGGCCAGCTCCAAGAGCATGGTCTTGCCTTCCACCGACTCGAGCCAGTCCAAAAAGGACGCCAGCTTCGGCTGTCGAGCCAGCCGATCCTCTTCCACCACGATCGCCAACCCGAAATAGATCGGCAGAACGAGAACCCGTAGGGCCTTGGGATGACCGGCCACGAAATCATCGACCGCGGTCATGACCCCGTTGCGTGGCCCTCCCTCTCGCAGGGCGTTGCACATGGTGGGGTTGAGGCCGTGCTCGTCAACCAGATCGACGACCTCGGGCAGCATCCCCCGCTTCGCCCAGGGCTGACGGAACTCCTCGGGGATGTCGTCGGGGTTGTAGTAGAGGTCTCGTCGGCCATAGGGCCAGGCGACGTCGTGGAACACCATCACCGGTAGCAGGGCGTCAGCGGCCGCGCTGACCTCGGCGAGCAGCCGGCATTCGTTGAAGACGGTGTACCAGTTGTGGTCACCGTCGATGAGGGCCGCGTCCATTACCTCGAGGTTGCCGAGCACATTCAGGCTCAGGTCGCGATGGAAGATGTACTGGCCACCGAACTCGCGAGCGTGCTCGTCGGGATCGAAATCGGGGACTGGGTCGATCACGTGCAGTTCGGCCTCAGGTCCGACAGTGTCGAGAATCTGTCGGGTGTTCTCCCCTCTGAGGGCTCCGATCTCGACCAGCCGCTTCACCTCCGCAGCCTCCAGAATCGGCGCAACCACCTTTTCCCAGAACGGAAACATGCTCTGCCTTCCTCGTCGCACCGCGGCGTATCGGTCCCCCCGGACCGCAGCACGCTAGCGGGCCGTCCGCCGCACTACCGCCCAACGACACCCACCGATAGCGTGGACGGCTGACAGCCACCGTCTCGACCCAGGGTCGCCGGGTCATCCACCTGCCATCGGAGCTTCCATGACCGCCACCGACATCACCTCCACCGTCGAAGACGCCCCCGAGGCGTCGGCTGGACCGTCGGCCGGC
>CAUJFC010000015.1 GCA_963169755.1 Actinomycetota bacterium
CACCACTGCGTTGTCCATGCTGCCGCCGAGCGCGAGGCCCGGATCGCCGCTCAGGCCCAGGCCTCCGCCGCCACCGAATCAACCGAGACCGCCGAGGAGGCAACCCCCGATGCCTGAGTTCACCGCCAAGGACGTCCAGGCCCTGCGCCAGTCGACCGGCGCCGGGATGATGGACGCCAAGAAGGCGCTCCAAGAGAATGGTGGCGACCGTGAAGCCGCCACCAAGTGGCTCCGCGAGAAGGGCCTGGCCAAGGCCGGTGCCCGCGAAGATCGCGACAACAGCCAGGGCACCGTCGCCGTGTCCACCCTCGACGGGGTGGCCGCCATCGCCGAACTCAAGTGCGAGACCGACTTCGTGGCCAAGTCCGACCAGTTCTCCAACCTGGTCCAGGAGATCGCCACCATCGTCGCCCTCGAGGGAGAAGAAGCCGCCGCCAAGAAGAACGACGCCATCGACGACCTCAAGGTGGTTCTCAAGGAGAACATCGAGCTGGGTCGCGTGGTTCGGGTCGAGGCCGGCGAAGGCTCGGTGGTCGACACCTACGTACATCGTCAGGACGGCCGTGGCGTGCTGGCCGTGGCGGTCGAGCTCAAGGGCGGCTCGGTCGAGTTGGCCCACGACATCGCCGTTCACATCGCTTTCGCCAAGCCCGGATTCCTCAACCGCGACGAGGTCCCCGCCGCTGAGGTGGCCGCCGAGCGCGAGACCCTGGAAGGCATCACCCGAGCCGAAGGTAAGCCCGAGGCCGCCATGGAGAAGATCGTCGAAGGTCGGCTCACTGGCTGGTTCAAAGAGCGGGTGCTGCTCGAGCAGAACTACGTGAAGGACGAGAAGCAGACCATCGCCCAACTGTTGGGCGATGCCTCCATCACCCGGTTCTCGCTGGTCGCGATCGGATCCTGAGCGTGAGCGCTCAGGGCGGAACCGACTCTGCTGCCGGCGGGGACACACCCCGCTGGCAGCGGATCGTGCTGAAGCTGTCGGGCGAGGCGTTTGCTGGCTCGGCCGGGTTCGGCATTGACGGCGCCATCGTGCGCCAGTTGGCCGAAGAGGTGGTGGACGCCCGCTCCATGGGAGTCGACGTAGCCATAGTCATCGGCGGAGGGAACATCTGGCGGGGAATGACCGGCGCTGGCGCCGGCATGGACCGGGCCCAGGCCGACTACATGGGGATGCTGGCCACCGTCATCAACTCGCTGGCGCTTCAGGACACCCTCGAACAACTGAACCAGCCGACCCGGGTCATGACCGCGCTCCACATGGAGCAGATCGCCGAGCCCTACATCCGTCGTCGGGCCGAGCGGCATCTCGAGAAGGGCCGGGTCGTGATCCTGGCCGGTGGACTTGGCGCCCCGTTCTTCACCACCGACACCCCGGCTGCTCTGCGGGCGGCCGAGTTGTCGGCGGGAGCGGTGGTCAAGGGCACCCACTCGGGGGTGGACGGGGTCTATACCGCTGATCCCAAGCTGGATCCGGCGGCCACCAAACTCGACGAGATCTCCTACATGGACGTGCTCAACCGCGGGCTCAAGGTCATGGATCCCACCTCGATCACCTTCTGCATGGACAATGCCCTTCCCATCGTGGTGTTCGATGCCCTACAGGTCGGCAACCTGCGCCGTGTCCTCACCGGCGCCGCGGGAGTCGGTACCCTGGTTCGGTGACCACCGACTTCTCGCCTCGCGCCCATGACTGACGACACCGTCTCGCTGGTTCTCGACGACGTTCGGGAGCGGATGACCAAAGTGGTCACCCACACCCGGGCCGAGTTCGCCAACGTGCGCACGGGTCGGGCGGCGCCCGCGCTGATCGAGAAGCTGCCAGTCGAGTACTACGGCTCCACCGTGCCGCTTCAGCAGCTGGCCGGTTTCTCGGTTCCCGAGGCCCGGATGCTGGTGGTGAACCCCTACGACAAAGCGTCCATCGGGGCAATCGAGAAGGCGATCCGTATGTCGGACCTGGGCCTCAATCCCAGCAATGACGGCGCCAGTATCCGCCTGTCGTTTCCCCCGCTGACCGCCGAGCGCCGCAAAGAGTTCGTGAAGGTCGTCAAGACCATGGCCGAAGAGGGGCGGATCGGGCTTCGTAACCTGCGCCGCTCCGGTCGCCAAGAACTCGAAGCCTTCGAGAAGGACGGGGCGCTCTCCGAGGACGAGCTGGCCCGAGCCGAGAAGGAATTGGACAAGATCACCCACGCCGCCGAGGCCGAGATCGATTCGGCCCTCGGCGTCAAGGAGCAGGAGTTGCTCGAGGACTGACGGCCCGCCGTCGCCTGAGCCCAGGAGAAACCATGGACGATCTGCCCACCTCCGACCCAGACGGCACCCCCCCGACCGAGCCGGGCGAGGGGGTCCGGATCATCGGTGCCGACGAGGCCGCCGAGGCCATGGAACGAGGCGATGTCGCCGCCCGCCGAACCGACGAGCAGAAGCGGTTCGGGGATCGTCCTTCCCCTCCGCCGGTCGGTCCTCGGCCGTCGCTTCGGTTTCCGCTGGACGCCAGTGCCGATCCCACCCGGATCGAACGGCCTCCCGTACAGGCCGCGCCTGATCCGGTGACCGGCCCCGTTGACATGCTCCACTGGACCGAGCCGCCGACCGGCGAGGTCCCGGCCGTTCTCATCGGTGACGATTCACCGCTGCTGGGTGATGGCGAAGAGATGGACGACTGGTCATCATTCGCCACTTCGGCTCCCCGCTGGCGGGATGCTGACGACGACTGGGCCGATGACGGCTTCGTGGAGCAGTTGGCAAGTGACAGCGGTCAGGTGCGCATGGGTGCCATCGGTCCCGAGGGCGACGATCCGGTCTCACACTTCGACGACCTCGAGGACCAGGCTCAGCGGCGCCGGGCCGAGGCCGCTGGAGCCAACCAGGTGGCAGCTGACGACGACTGGAGCGCATCGGTGGATGACTACGACGATTCGGACGGAAGCTGGGACGACGTGGCCTGGGAGGGTGGCCCAGAACCGATACCGGGAGAAAGCATTCCCGCCGGCTCTGCTGTATCCACCACGGCTGCTCGGTCGGCCACGACCACCAGCCGCAGTGCGTCAGGCGGCGACCGGGACATGACCATGGCGGTGGTGGTCGGTGCCGGGTTGGGGCTTTTGGCCCTGGGCCTGCTCCTGGCATTTCCCACCGGAATGGTCCTGTTGATCGCGGTCGCTCTTGGGTTGGCAGCCGGGGAGTACTTCGGGATTCTGCGCAAGGTTCAGTGGGAGGCGGCCACGCCTCTCGGCCTGGCCGCGTGCACCCTTCTTCCCTTCGCCGTCTACTGGCGGGGCCCGATCGCTTACCCATTGGTCGGGTTCGTGACGGTGGCGGCGGTGTTGTGCTGGTACCTGGTCGGCGCCGGTGGCCCCGACCCCCGGGTCCTCGAAGGCTCCGGCGCCACCCTGTTGGGTGTGTTCTGGATCGGTGGTCTGGGTTCGACAGCCGCAGCCATGTTGGCCATCCCCGAGACCGGCAACGAGTTGCTGCTGGTGGCGTTGTTGGCCACGGTCGCCTACGACGTGGGCGGTCTGTTCATCGGGCGGGCCATGGGGCATCGTCCGTTGTCAGCCGCCAGTCCCAACAAGACCTTCGAGGGCCTCCTGGGGGGAATGGGCGTTGCGTTCGGGGTGACGCTCATCTGCGTGGCGATCCTCGGGCTGGGAGTCGAGACCGGTGCCGGAGCCGGACTGATTCTGGGACTGGGCGCCGCCATCGCCGCACCACTGGGCGATCTGTGCCAGTCGCAGCTGAAGCGAGATCTGGGCGTGAAGGACATGGGCAGCCTGCTTCCGGGCCACGGCGGAGTCCTGGACCGGGTTGACGGCATGTTGTTCGTTGTGCCGGCCGTCTACTGGCTGACGATCGCGCTCGGTTGATCTCGGTTTCGATCGCAGGGAGTACCGGCTCGATCGGTACCCAGACTCTCGAAGTGGTCCAGGCCGAGCCGGACCGTTTCGAGGTGGTGGCTCTGGGGGCCAGCGGACGTCGTCTCGATGAAGTGATCGCGCAGGTCAGCCAGTTCCGACCGCGAGTGGTGGCAGTGGCCGATCCGGCGGCAGCTTCAGAGCTGAGTGCCCGCCTCCCCCGGGTGGAGGTTCGCTCCGGAGATGAGGGTCTGGCCAGCCTGGGTGCCGAAGCCGACGTGTGTGTCAACGGGGTGGTGGGCTTCGCTGGGCTGAAGGTGACCCTGGCCGCGCTGGAGGCCGGTCGGCGGCTGGCCTTGGCCAACAAGGAGTCGCTGATCGCTGGCGGTCCGGTAGTTCAAGCCGCCCGGGCCACCCCGGGGGCAGAACTGGTTCCGGTGGACAGCGAACACGGAGCCATCCACCAGTGCCTCCGCTCTCGTGACCAGTCCGGTCCGGCGCGGGTTCAGAGCCTGGTGTTGACCGCCAGCGGGGGACCGTTCCGAGGGCGCACCGCGGCTGAGTTGGCTTCGGTAACCGTGGAGGACGCCCTGGCCCACCCCACCTGGTCCATGGGGCCCAAGATCACTGTGGAC
>CAUJFC010000016.1 GCA_963169755.1 Actinomycetota bacterium
CGTGCACGACGCTGACCATCGACGGGGCACTGGGGGCGGCCGACAGCCAGGCCATCAGTTCTTCGGCGTCGGCGTGGGCCGAGACGCTGTCCAGCGAGACCACGTCGGCCCGGATCGGAATGGTCTGACCGAAGATCCGCAGGGTCCGGGCACCGTGTTGGAGTTGCTGGCCTCGAGTTCCGGCGGCCTGGAAGCCCGCCAGCACGATGGTGCTGCGGTGGTCACGGCCCACCTGCATCAGGTGGTGGAGCACCCGGCCTCCGGTGAGCATTCCGCTGGCCGACAGCACCACCATCGGCCCGGCCCGCGATGTCAGCTCCATGGACTCCTGGACGGTTCTGACCAGGCGGACCGATCGGGACATGGCGGCCAGTTGGCTCTGATTCAGCCGGTGATCCTCGGGGGAGGCCAGGAACAATCGAGTGGCGTCGATGGCCATGGGACTGTTCAGGAAGATCGGTATGTCGGGGATCCGGTTCTCGGCCAGGAGGGTGGTGAGGAGGTGGATCATGAGTTGGGCCCGGCCAACGGCGAACACCGGGATGAGCACCACCCCGCCCCGTTTGGCAGTGGTGGTGACCACCCGGGCCAGTACCTCGGCCGGATCCTCGTCGCTGTGGGAGCGGTTGCCGTAGGTGGACTCGACCACGATGTGGTCGGCGGCGGGCGGCGGCTCGGGCGGATACATGATCTGGTCGTCGCGGCGCCCCAGGTCACCACTGAACAGGACCGAGCGCTGCCCGTCGTCGAGTCGCACCGAGGCGGCACCGAGAATGTGTCCGGCCCGACTGAAGCGGGCCTCGATCCCGGGGGCGGGCTGGAACGGCTCGGCAAACGGGTGGGGATTGAGGTGCTGTAGAGCTACCTGGGCGTCCTCGCCCGTGAACAGCGGCAGAGCGGGGTCGTGGCGGGTGGAGCGGTGCTTGTTGGCGTACCGGGCATCCTCTTCTTGGAGGTGGGCGGTGTCGGGCAGCAGGATCCCGGCCAGTGCCGCGGTCGACTCGGTGCACCAGATCCGCCCCCCGAAACCGTCGCGCACCAAGGCCGGTAGATAACCGCTGTGGTCCACGTGAGCGTGGGTGAGGATCACGGCGTCGAGCGAGGCGGGGTCCACGGGAAACTCGGCCCAGTTGAGCAGGCGGAGGCGCTTGATCCCCTGGAACAACCCGCAGTCCACCAGGACGCGGGCTGTATCGGTTTCGACCACGAACCGAGATCCGGTGACGGTCTCGGCCGCCCCCCAGAAGGTGATCCTCACTTGATTGCTCCTACCTGGAAGGGTTGGCCGGTCACCTCGCCCCGGTGACGGTGCAGGCGTCGGCGCGTGACAGGGCCTCGTCTATCACCGATACACCGTGGAGCAGATCATCGGTACTGGTCACCAGTGGCGGGGCTACGTGAATGCGGTTGAAGTGGGAGAAGACCAGCACTCCCTTCCGGCGGCAGGCGGCCACCACCTCGGCCATCGGAGCGGCGTCGGGGCCCGAGGCGTTGAACGGCACCAGAGGCTCTCGCGTCGATCGGTCCTTGACCAGCTCTATGGCCCAGAAGAACCCCAGACCGCGAACCTCGCCCACCGATGGATGCTGGCTGGCCAGTTTCATGAGAGCGGGTCCCAGCACTTCGCCGCCCACGGTGCGGGCCCGCTCGACGATTCCCTCGTCCTCGAAGATCCCGATGCTGGCCACCGCGCTGGCGCACGCCAGGACGTGGCCCGAGTAGGTGAGACCACCGGGGTAGGGGCGGTGGTCGAAGGTGGAAGCGATCCGGCGCGAGATGATCACTCCACCCAGTGGCAGATAGCCGCTGTTGACGCCCTTGGCGAAGCAGATCAGGTCGGGGGTCACGTCCCAGTGGTTCACCGAGAACCACTCGCCGCACCGGCCGAACCCGGCCATCACCTCGTCGGCGATGAACACGATGCCGTGCTGGTCACACAGCTCTCGTACACCGGCCAGGTACCCGGGCGGCGGTACCAGAATGCCGTTGGTTCCCACCACCGGCTCCAGGATCACCGCCGCGATGGTGTGCGGCCCCTCGACCATGATGGTGTCGGCCAGGTGGGCCAGGGCCCGCTCGGTCTCCTCGGCGTCGCTGGTCGAGTGGAACGCCGACCGGTAGGGGTACGGCCCCCAGAAGTGGACCACGCCGGGCATGCCCGGTTCGCTGGGCCAGCGGCGGGGTTCACCGGTGAGGGTGATGGCTCCGCTGGTGGCCCCGTGGTAGCTGCGATAGGTGGCCAGGACCTTCTGTCGACCGGTGTGGAGGCGGGCCATGCGGATGGCGTTCTCGTTGGCCTCGGCGCCGCCGTTGGTGAAGAACACCGAATCGAGGTCACCCGGGGCCTTGGAGGCAATCAATCGGGCGGCCTCGCTGCGGGCCGGGTTGGCGTGGACCGGCGAGATGGTGGTCAATCGGCTGACCTGCTCGGCTATGGCCGCCACCAAGCGGGGATGCTGATGGCCGATGTTCACGTTCATCAGCTGACTGGAGAAGTCCAAGTACCGGTTGCCGGCCTCATCCCAGATCCAGGCCCCTTCACCGCCCGTAATCACCAGGGGGTCGAGGTGGGCTTGGGCTGACCACGAGTGGAACACGTGAGCCCGGTCATCCCGGTAGGCCTGGCTACGTGGCCCATGCTCGTCGAGCTGGATTCCGGTCATGGTCGGTGCTCCCTGATCAGTTGGAGGCGGTTGTGGTCGAGGTGGCCGAGGTGGAGGTCGTGGTTGTGGCGGTCCGGGCCCGGGCCTCGGTCAGCTTGCGTTCGTCCAGTAGCGAATCCACCACCGGCCCGACCATGCGGGTGGCACCGGCCAGGTTGGGATGAACCCCGTCGCCTTCGCGGACCTTCACGTCGTTGCCGTTGCTGTCGCGTAGGTAGGCCGAGTAGGTCCCGTCGGGACTGAGGATCTTGCGGGTGTCGATGTAGCGGACCCACGGACGAGCCGCGACCTCAGCCTTCACCGCTCTGGTCCACACCGGCACGATCTTCTCGATGTCACGGCGGGCGGTCATCGGGAGCCCGATCCAGTAGACCGTCCGACCGGGGGCTTCGATGGTGTTGAGGACCTGGGCCACCCGGCGCTGATACTCGACCTTCCACTCTGGGGTCCCGTGGATCAGGCGGCCTCCTGGGGTGTCCATCTCCTGCATGTCGTTGCCTCCGAAACCCAGGATCACCACCTCAGGGTCGTACTGGGCCATGTCGGCCTTCAGTTGGGCCGGCCAGTTCAGAACGTCGGGTCTGGCCAGACCGGTGGAGATCACCCAATCCTCGGTGACGTCCACCGGGTAGCCCTCCAGTTCGTTCACCAGCGCGGGACCCACGTACCCCATGAGCGAGTCGCCGGCCACCAGGATCCGCAGTGGGTCTGACTCGCTGGGAACCCGGAACTCCGGTGGGACGGTGGTGGTGGTCACCCCGCCGGCACCGGGACGGGCGATGTCCACGTTGTCGGTGGCAGAGGGGGGAGGCGGGTCCTCGTTGTGGACAGCGGCGGTGATCCACTGCCGAGGTCGGTTGAGAAACAATGTGTCGCTCACCCCTCGAACGGCGCCGGCCACACTGACCGCCAGGTCATGGCGCCAGCCGAAAGGCTGGATGCGGGCGGTGTAGGCCAGCCGGTCAGCGGTGAGCAGCGATGCCACCAGCAGTGCCACCGCCATGGTCACCAGGGCCTGACCAGCCGGCACCCGTTGACGGGTGACCGGCTCAGCGGGGAAAACCCCGCCGTGATCGTGGTCCTGGCCGGGAGCCGGGGGTTCGGGGTCGCTCACTGTCGGGTCCATGGTGCAGTTCCCATCAGAAGGCGAAGTAGATGAACGGGGCTACGCCGGTGGGGCTCAGTGCATTGGTCACCAGTATGAACCCGGCCAGTGCCAAACCCTGCTGCCATGGAGCGAGGAGGGAGAACCTCGCCTGAGCCCTTCCCACGGCATCGGTCGGAACGAACTGGGAGGCCAGGAACACGACGATGGTGGCTACCACCACCAGGTTCACTCCGGTCCCGGTTCCGATGGCGGTCAGGCGGGTGAGGACCGACACCGCCTCCTTGAAGGTTGGTGCCCGGAAGAAGACCCAACCCAGACACACCACGTGGAACGTGATGAGTCGACCCATCCAGGCCCGTCGGGCCGGGGAGACCGGTGGGCGGGCCGCCTGCCACGCCCGCAGGCGAACCAGTGGTTCGAGCCCGCCGGTGGATTCGCTCTTCCACCACCGTTCGAAGGCCAGGTAGCCGCCGTGAAGCGCCCCCCACACCACGAATGTCCAGGCGGCACCGTGCCACAGGCCGCCGATCAGCATGGTGAGGAACAGGTTCAGATAGGCCCGGCGCGGGCCCCGCTGACTGCCGCCCATGGGGATGTACAGGTAGTCGCGCAACCACCGGGACAGAGTCATGTGCCACCGGCGCCAGAAGTCCTGAAGGGTGACGGCGGTGTAGGGGGCGTCGAAGTTCTGGGGGAACCGGAAACCCAGGAGCAGAGCCAGTCCGATGGCCATGTCGGTGTAGCCCGAGAAGTCGCAGTAGATCTGGATGGCGTAGCCGTAGATGCCCAACAGGGTGTCGGCCGCCTGGTGCTGCACCGGAAGGCGGAAGACCGGGTCGACGATGGCGTCGGCCAGATAGCTCGACACCACCACCTTCTTGAACAGGCCGGCAGCGATGAGCCAGAAGGCCAGGCCGGTGTCCACCCGACGGGCGTCTCGGGGTTCACGGAGCTGGGGCAGGAACTCGGCGGCTCGCACGATGGGGCCGGCCACCAGGTGAGGAAAGAACGAGAGGTAGACCGCAAAGTCCAGGAGCGGCGATGGTTCGATACGTCGGCGGTAGGTGTCGATCACGTAGCTGAGGGCCTGGAAGGTGAAGAAGCTGATTCCCACCGGGGGCAGCAGCGCCGACGCTGGCGGGGTGATTTCCCAGCCCAGTGGGGCGAAGATGCTCGACGCACTCTCCAGGAAGAACCCCTTGTACTTGAACCAACCCAGCACTCCGAGGTTGGCCGCCACCCCGGCTACCAGCAGCAGGCGACGGGTCCGCTCGTCGTCGCTGCGGTGGAGTCGGGTGGTGAGCAGTTGATTGGCCACCGTCGATCCGGCCAGCACCATCACGAAGTGCCAGTCGTAAGCGCCGTAGAACACGTAGCTGGCCACCAGCATGAACACGTTCCAACGCACCAAGCCGGTGAGGTCGAGCCATCGGACAATCGCCAGTCCGCCGAGGCCCAGCGCCGCCACCCACCCCAGTACCACCACAGCGGTGGGCGAACTCCAGGGGGCCAGAGGGCCGAGCACCGCTGCCAATGCCAGCAGGGAGGCGGGAATCAGCCACGGTTGATCCTGATCCGCCGCCATCTGTCGTCGCCCACCGGGCAACGGCATCAATATCCAGCTCGCCGGCATGACCACGGCGAAGAACAGGGCGAAGCGGATGGTTGGAAACAGCACGGTGAGGCCGGAGTCTCGCGCACCCTCGGAGGGATTCAGCTGACCGGGGGATCTCGGCGAGAGCGAGAGCCGCGGTGATGCTCGTTCCCTGAGGTCGGTTCAGAGCTGCGGGCCCGTCACCAGATCACCAACCGACACCAGCCCGGAGGTGACCACCGAGCAGCACAGACCGAGGTGGCCGGGGAAGTTCGGATTCAGGTCGTTCAGCGCATGGAACAGTTGAGGCTGACGGTCCAGCCCGCCGGGCTGGGCACGCAGGGGCATGGCGCAACGGACCATCGGTCCGTCAACGCGCAGTCTGACCGGGCCCACTGAGAACTCGTGGCCGATCCAGCGTTCCTCACCGAACGGGTCGACCCCCACGTCGAGCAACAGGTTGGGCCGGAACCGGCGGACATCCCAGTCCACGTCGGGTCGGGCAGAGGCACAGGCCGCCAGGGTCGCGGTGGTGACGACGTGAACGGCCGCGATGTCCACGAACGAACCCTCTGGAGTGGGAATGTCGAACAGTTCGGCCTCGTCGTTGGGAGGATCGAAGGTCATCTGGTAGCTCATCGGTGGACTGTCAGCGGCGCGGGCCATGCGCACCGGTCGCCCGATCCAGTCGGTGAGGGCCCCGTCAAGGGCCGGGTCATCGACGGAGAAGGTGGAGCCGTCGGGCAGAGTCACGTCGTCGTCGGTGGCGCTGGCCCCCAACAGGGCACCGGTTCGCTTCGCGGTCAGCAACCGGTTGACCTCGATGTCGATCAATCCCCAGGTCCGGTCGCCGGTCACGCCGGCCGGCTCCACTGTCAGGTGAGGCACTGCGAGTCCTTGGAACGACTTGACCGGGTATCGCCAGCAGCCAGCGACTGAGCCCACGGATTCCGATGTCATGCTGGCACTCTTTAGAGGTGAGTGACCCCCACGTCAACCGCGACGCACCGGTGGAGCGGATCCAGCTCGACGGCGAATCCTGGGTGGACGTGTCCCGAGGGTGGATGGAAAATGGCGACAACCTGGCGGCCGCGTTGCTCGAAGCGGTTCCGTGGCGGTCATCCCGCCTGTTCCGTTACGACCACGTGGTCGAAGAGCGCCGACTGGGGTCCATGTGGTCTCGCCGGTCGGGACTACCCGTTCCTCATCCGGCGTTGGCCGAGGCCACTCGTGTCCTTCAACGGCGTTACGGCGTCACCTTCGATGGATTCGGGATGATCCAGTACCGCGACGGGTCCGACGGTCAGGGCTTTCACCGTGACACCGACATGCGCTGGCTGGATGACACGCTGATCGCGGTGCTGAGCCTGGGTGCCCAGCGGCCCTGGTTGATCCGACCTTGGCGTCGTGATGGCCCCTCGGTGGCCGATCTCGATCTGTCGCCGGCGTCGGGTGACCTGTTGGTGATGGGTGGTCGGTCGCAGGCTGACTGGATGCATTCGGTGGCCTACCAGCCGGGTCGTCGGCTGGAGCCCCGGGTCTCGATCCAGTGGCGATGGGTGCGAAAGACCGGCCGTCCCTACGTCGGGACCGGATACCGGGCGGCCCGCAACTTCGGCGACCGCCCGAACCGGGCCCGCTGAATAGCATCGCCCTCCATGTCTGGAGCCAGCCGCTACCGGGCCGACATCCAGGGACTCCGAGCGGTTGCGGTGGTTGCGGTGGTGGCCTTCCACGCCGATCTGGGTCTGACCGGCGGATTCCTGGGGGTGGACGTCTTCTTCGTCATCTCGGGGTTCGTGATCACCTCGATGCTGTGGGCCGAACAGGACCGTCATGGCCGGGTGAGCCTGGGGCGCTTCTACCTCCGGCGAGTGCGGCGGCTGTTGCCGGCGTTGGCGGTGATGGTTTCGGTAGTGGCGCTGGCGGTTCCGCTACTCGGGCCGAGGAGCGCAGCGGTGGCTGCTTCTCGAACGGCGGTGGCAGGCACGCTGTTCGGAGCCAACATGCAGTTGTTGACGGCCGCGCAGGGGTACTTCGATCCCCGGACCGAGGCCAACGCCTTCCTTCACCTGTGGACGCTGTCGGTGGAGGAGCAGTTCTATCTGGTGTTCCCCGTCCTGCTTCTGGTGGCCAGCCGTTCGAAGGCGACCCGTGTGGTGCTGGCGGCTTCGGCCCTTCTCTCGTTGGGGTTGGCGGGGGTTCTGACTGTCGGGCTCGTGCCCGGCATCGCGGGCTCGGCCAATCGGATCGCCTTCTACAGCGCCCCCACCCGGGCTTGGGAGTTCCTGGTCGGGAGCCTGCTGGCTCTGATGCTCACTGGACGGTGGAGGCCCTCACCTCGATTCTCGGATGCACTCACCATCGCCGGAGGTTTGGCACTACTGGTCGCGTTGACGGTGTTCGACGAGTCCACCTCGTTCCCGTGGCCGCTTGGAGTGGTACCGGTGATTGCCACCGCGGCGTTGGTCGTGGCCGGAACG
Source organism: Actinomycetota bacterium (assembly GCA_963169755.1). Lineage (GTDB taxonomy): Bacteria > Actinomycetota > Acidimicrobiia > Acidimicrobiales > Iamiaceae > Aquihabitans. Next base: position 7,849 of record CAUJFC010000016.1, read on the forward strand.
GTCACCGATGGTCGAGGGACGCGGCTGCTGGCGTCGGGACCGGCCCGCTGGCTGGGGGACCGTTCCTATGGCTGGTACCTGTGGCACTGGCCGCTGATCGTGTTCTCTCGCGCGCTTTTTCCGGGTCAGGGTTGGGCTCCACCGTTGGCCGCCCTGGTCGCTCTGGGACCCACCGTGGTTTCTCACCGCTGGCTGGAGCAGCCGATCCGCCACGGTGAACCTCGGCTCCGCCCCACCTTCGCGCTGGGAGTGGTCTGTGTCGTGGGCCCCCTGACGGCGGTGGCGACGATTGCTCCCCAGGGTCGGGCCTGGGACGCCAACCCGACGCTGAAGGCCATGAACGCCCAGCTGGGCCGACACCTCGATGCGGTCCGGGGTTGCGTGGACAACGGGGTCGAACCCCCGCGTCCAGATCGGTGCGTCTGGGTGGGGGAGTCAGGGGCGGCGGGGAGCGACCGTGTGGTTCTGGTGGGTGACTCGAATGCCGGTCACCTGTCCGAAGGGTTCGTGGAGGCTGCCGGTCGAGGAAGGTTCGAGGCTCGGATTGTCACCCGGACCGGATGCCCATTCGCCGATCTGGAGATACGCCGTGACGGTCAGGTCGACCGGGGGTGTCGCCGTTTCTACGAAGAGCAGATGACTGTGCTGTTACAGACTCGACCGTCGGCGGTGGTGCTGGCCAGTGCCGCCGATCTGCGGGTGGTGGACCCGACCAGCCAGTTCCGTGGTGGGGTGAACGACGGGTGGGCGGGCGACATCGACTCCAAGCTTCGGGTGTGGAACCTCGCCTTGAGTCGTACCGTCACTCGGCTGGGCGACCTCGGGATCGGGGTGGTGGTGGTGACACCGGTTCCGCGCTTCACCGGATGGCAACCTCTGGGGGAGTGCGCCCGGCTGCGGATCCTGGTCGACGAGGCCGGATGTGGAGCCGATCGGCCCCGTGGTCAGACCCTGCCGGTCGGGACCCGCTTCCGTGAGGTCGAGGACCAGGTGGCCGAAAGCGCCGAGCGCGCCACGGTCCTGGATCTGGCCCCCGCTCTCTGTCCGGGCGAGACCTGTCACACATTCGTGAACGGACGCTGGGTGTTCCGCGACGAGAGCCACATCACGGTGGCCACCTCGCGGGCGGTGGCCCCAGAACTGGTCCGCGCCATCGAATCGGTGGTCGGTCGTTGAGGATCGGTGGTCGGTCGTTGAGGAGGTGCCCCTCAGATTCGGCGCAGGCCCACTGAGGTGACCCGGTGGTCGGGACCCTTCTGGAGAACCACGTTGGCACGGTCCCGGGTGGGTTCGATGTTTGCGATCAGGTTCGCTTCGTTGATGTCGCGCCAGATGCCCAGGGCCGTAGCGACCGCCTCTTCGTCGGTCAGATTCGCGTATCGGGCGAAGTACGAGTCGGGGTTGCGGAAGACGGTGGCCCGCAGCGTGAGGAACCGCTCCACGTACCAGCGGCGAACATCCTCGACCGCGGCATCGACGTAGATCGAGGTGTCGAAGTAGTCCGACACGAAGGTGGTTGTGCCGCTGCCCACCTGCAAGACGTTCAAGCCCTCGACGATCACGATGTCAGGCTGACGCACGACGACGTCGTGATCGGGGGGTAGCACGTCATAGGTCAGGTGTGAGTAGGTGGGGGCCCGAACCTCCTCGACCCCGGACTTCACGTCATGGAGAAAGGCCAGCAGCCGTCGCACGTCGTAGCTCTCGGGAAATCCCTTTCGGGTGAGCAGGTCGCGACGCTCGAGCTCCGTGTTGGGAAAGAGGAATCCGTCGGTGGTCACCAGATCCACCCGCGGGTGGTTCGGCCAGCGCGACAACAGGGCCCTCAGTACGCGGCTGGTGGTGCTCTTGCCCACCGCCACGCTGCCCGCCACCCCGATGATGTAGGGCACCGAGGTCTTGTCACGGCCGAGGAACTCGGCGGTGGCTGCCTGGCGGGACTGGCGGGCCGCCACGTGAAGGTTCACGTACCGCGACAGGGGCAGGTACACCGATTCGACCTCTTCCAGGTCGAGTTGATCGTTCAACCCTCGAAGTTCGCCCAGGTCGGCCGCGGTGAGGGTGAGAGGGGTCGCCGCCCGGCGGGAACGCCACCGGTCCCGGGAGAAGGTCTCATAGAGGGCGGTGTCCACCGAAGAGGCACGATACCGGACAGCCCGGACTGGTCGATCCCGTACCCTGTGTTCGGTGTTCGTGACGGCACAATCGCAGGAGTATGACGACCTGGTTCGCGAGGTGTCGGATGCCCTGAGCGATCTAGGGCTCGATGTGCGGATGGTGGACGGGGCCCTGACCGTCGACGGAACCAGACTGGCCCTGAATCTGGTGGACCGAGCCCACCCCACTCCTGCCGATCTCAGTCGGGTGGTGGATGAGTCGGTTGCCCATCATCCCGCCATGGTGGTGGCGGACCGGATCAGCGAACCTGGCCGTGAGGTTCTGCGCCGTTCCGGGTGGGGATGGTTGGATCGTCGCGGTCACATCCGGGTGTGGATGGTCGGGCTGCGGGTCGAGTCACCGTTCGGAGCTGCCGGTGTGGCCCAGCGACAGGGAAAGGGCTCAGGCCGATCTGGTGAGGGTGGCCAGGGAGGAAACCCTTGGACCACCGTCGGGCTCGAGGTGGCCCTGGCCGCCCTGATACGGCCCGACCAGCCGGTCCAGGCTCGCGAGACCGCCAGACTCATTGGCCGGAGACCTGCCGGCCCGGTGCTACCTCCGGTCTGAGCACACGCTCCGCCGCCTGCGTTCACTGGTCGACCGCGACCGGCCGACCAGGACCTGGGTGCGGGTGGCACCGGTACGTTGGCTGCCCGACAACCCCGACCACCAGCCGACCGATGCCTATCCCTGGCGGGTCGGGCACCCATTGCTCTGCGCCCTGCGACTGGCGAGTGACCCGGCCCGGGGTCAGGAGATCGTCGAGACCTGGGGTGTCGTGCCGATGGGAGAGCCGTGAGGGTCGTTCTGTCAGGTCGGCGAGGTGGTAGTACCCATCGTGAGGTTGAGTTGCTGGGCTCGGTGCTGTGACCTGACGATGTCAGATTCCCGATCCCCTCGTGTATTTGCATATAGGGTGCGCGAACTTGTCGGGGCAGGGGGTATCCGGCCCGACGAGCTTCACCAGGGGAACCATCTAAGAAGGAGCCGAGACCCGCCATGACCCCGGCGTCATCCGGTCTCATCACCGCCGTTCCCCAGCGACTTCGACCCTGGGTGCCGGTGGTCGCGGTGGTGATCCTTCAACTGTTTGTGTTTCCCACCGGCCCAGGGCCATGGTCCCTCGGGCTGATCAGCGGATTGCTGACGGCCCTGGTGGCGCTGGGACTGGCGCTCATCCACCGGGCCAACCGCATCATCAACTTCGCCCAGGGAGATCTGGGGACCGTGCCCACCACGGTGGTGGTGGGACTGGTGGCGGTGTCGGGTCTTCCCTGGCTGGTTGGCGCCCTGCTGGGTCTGGCGGTGGCCGTCCTGCTCGGAGCGGTGGTCGAGCTCGCGGTGGTGCGCCGCTTCTTCCGGGCACCGCGTCTGCTCTTGACCGTTGCCACCATCGGGGTGTCGCAGGTTCTGGTGGTGGGTTCGGTTCTGTTGCCCCGGTGGTGGGGGCGCACGATCTTCGCTGACGCCGACCTGCCCGATCCCTTCCATCTGAGTTTCGAGGTCGGAAACCAGACCTTCGGTGGGACCGAGGTGCTGGCCCTGGTGTTGGCACCGGCACTGCTGGTGGCGTTGGCCCTGTTCCTCCAGGGAACCGATCTGGGAATAGCGGTGCGAGCCAGTGCCGAGCGAGCCGACCGGGCCGCCCTGCTGGGGGTGCCGGTCAAGCGCCTCCAGACCCTGGTGTGGGTGGTGGCGGCGGTTCTCTCCTACGTGGGGGTGTTCCTCCACGCCGGGATCTTCGGTTTCGGCGGTGGGGCGGCGATGAGTCCCCAGGCCCTGACCTTCGCCCTGGCGGCGCTGGTGCTGGGACGGCTTGATCACCTCCCGGCGGTAGCCGCCTCGGCGGTGGCGTTGCGGATCCTCGAACAGGGAGTTCGCACCACCTATCCCAACCACCCTGGCCGGGTCTACGTGGTCCTGGCGGTGATCGTCCTGGTCGCGTTGGTGGTGCGACGGGCCGCCGCCACCCGGGCCAGTGTGGACGCCGTCTCGACCTGGTCATCGGCCGAGGAGATCCGCCCCATTCCTCGGGAGCTGGCCACGCTTGCCCGGGTGCGCCTGATCAGAGCATCGGGCCTGGCGCTGGCAGCTCTGGTGGTGGTCGGTCTCCCCCTGGTGTTGGGGCCCGCCAACGAACTCAAGGCCGCGTCGCTGGCAGCCTTCTGTCTGATCACCCTGTCGGTGGTGGTGCTCACCGGGTGGGCTGGGCAGGTGTCGCTGGGGCAGATGTCTTTCGTGGCGGTGGGAGGGGCGGTGGGGGCGGTGTCCACCGCCACCTGGGGTCATGACCTGAGCCTGGCGCTGCTGCTGGCTGGTGTGGCCGGAGCTCTGGCCGCGGTGGTGGTGGGACTACCGGCCCTGCGGCTCCCGGGGCTGTACCTGGCGGTGACCACCCTGGCCTTCTCGCTGGCGTCATCCAACTACCTGCTCAACCGGAGTGAGCAGCCCTGGATCCCTGCTGAACGGCTCGACCGCCCGGCGTTGTTCGGACGCTTCGACCTGAACGGTCAGGACGCCATGTACTGGTTCGTCCTGGGCGTGGTGATGCTCGGCTACGTGGCGGTGCGAGGCATCAGGCGTAGCCGGACCGGTCGGGTGCTCTTGGCGGTGCGAGACAACGAACGTGGGGCATCGGCCTACGGGCTGGCGGTGGTGCGGGCCAAGCTGGTCGGGTTCGCCCTGTCAGGGTTTCTGGCGGCGGTCGCTGGGTGCCTGTTGGTGCACATCAACCAGGCCTACACCGAGAGCCCCTTCGTGGTGGCCGAGAGCATCGGAGTGTTCACCGCCGCGGTGGTTGGCGGGCTGGGATCGCTGACCGGGGCGGTGGTCGGGGCCGTGTTCCTGCACGGCGGAACTTGGTATCTGCCTGATCGGTGGCGCTTGTTGCCGTCAGCAGCCGGAGTGCTGGCGGTGCTGATGATGGCTCCGGGGGGCCTTGGCCACCTGATCTTCCGGCTGCGCGATGCCGGGTTGCGTCGGCTCGTCGCGGATGAGGTGGATCAATGACTCGGCGACGTCCTGATTGGTTGGGTGAGGCCGGTTGGTACCCACTCCTGGTCCTGTTCGGACTGAACATGACCGACGAGCTGGATCGGTCGGCCTTCGGGGTTCTGCTCCCCGAGATCCGGGATCACTTCGGGCTCGGCAACGCCGGGATCCTGTGGGTGGTTGCGGTGGCGGGCGCGGTGGCCCTGATGCTCACCGTTCCCATCGCCCAGCTGGCTGACCGATCCAACCGGGTTCGGATCGCCTTGGGGGGCGCGGCGCTGTGGGCTGCCTTCTCGCTGGGAACCAGCTTCGCCCTGTCGATGTGGATGCTGGTGATCATGAGGTCGGGGGCGGCGGTCGGTCAGGCCGTGGTGTTTCCCACCCACAACAGCCTGCTGGCTGACTACTACCCGATCTCGAGTCGACCCCGCGTGTATTCGGTCCACCGGGCCGCCAACAGCATCGGAGCAATCATCGGTCTCCTGGCAGGTGCCGGCTTGGGCTCGGCGTTCGGATGGCGTACCCCGTTCATGGTGTTCGCGATTCCCACCTTCCTCTTGGTGGTGGCCGGGCTGCGGCTGTCGGATCCGGGGCGAGGCCACTTCGAGCGGGCGGCGTCAGAGTTGGGGAGCGACCCCGGGCTCGAAGAACCGCCGCCCTCGTACGCGGAGGCGCTGCGCATGGTGTGGACCATCGCCAGCCTCCGCCGGATCTTCACCGCCCTTCCATTCCTGGCGGCGTCGATCGTCGGGTTCTCATCGCTGGCCGCCCTCCAGTACGCGGAGACGTTCCAGCTCAGTGAGATCCGTCGGGCCTGGGCCAATGTCCCGGTTCAGTTGGTGGAGCTCATTGGCGTAGCCCTCGGCGCCAAGCTCACCACCAGGGCGTTCAAGAAGGGGCCGGGAGAAGTCTTCGGGGTGCTGGGCCTGTCAGCGGTGGCGGCGTCGGTGCTGGCCGTCGGCTTCGCCCTGGCCCCCAATGTGGGGGTTGCGGTTGCCATCCATGCCCTGATCGCCGGTTCGCTGGTGATCGTGGGCCCGGGGGTGATGGCATCGTTGTCGCTGGCCATCCCGCCCCGGGCCCGGTCGGTGGGGTTCTCGATCGGGGCCCTGTGGGTGCTACCCGGTCTGCTGGTGATTCCGTTCGTGGGCTGGGTGGGTGACAATCACGGCTTCCGCTGGGGGATGCTGGCCATGACGCCGGTGTTTCTGATCGGCGGCTTCTTGATCTCCACCGTCCGTTCGGTCATCGAGGACGACATCGCTCAGGTCTGGACCGGCGCCGCGACCCGGGCCCAGATGATCAAGGACCGCGCCGCTGGCGAGCTACCCCTGCTCAGTGTCCGCGACCTACAGGTGTCGTACGGAGACGTGCAGATCCTGTTCGGCGTCAGTCTGGACGTGACCGAGGGCCAGGTGGTGGCGCTGCTCGGGACCAATGGGGCCGGCAAGTCGACCCTGCTCAAGGCCATATCGGGAGTGGCGCCGGCCCACCGGGGGGCGGTGGTGTTCGACGGTCGTGACATCACCCACGCTCCTCCTGAGGAGATAGCCCCCCTGGGCGTGGCCCAGGTCCCCGGCGGCCACGGGGTCTTCCCCAGCCTGACCGTCCGCGAGAACCTGCGAACCGCGGGGTGGATGCTGCGCCACGAGGCCACCACTCGCCACGAGCGGGTACAGGAGGCCATTGACCTGTTCGGGGTGCTGGGTGACCGACTCGATGACCCCGCTGCGGACCTGTCCGGCGGTCAGCAGCAGATGTTGGCGCTGGCCATGGCCTTCCTCAGCCGCCCCAAGTTGCTGATGATCGACGAGCTGTCGTTGGGGCTCGCCCCGGTGGTGGTCGAGCAACTCTTGAACGTGGTGCGGACCCTGCGAGACCGAGGTACCACGGTGATCCTGGTCGAGCAGTCGGTGAACGTTGCCCTGACCGTGGCTGATACCGCCTACTTCATGGAGAAGGGGGAGATTCGTTTCCACGGCCCCACCGCTGAACTGCTCGACCGCCCCGACATCTTGCGCTCGGTGTTCCTGGCCGGTGCCAGCCAACGCCTGGCGCCCGAGCCGACAGCGATCCCGACATCGCGACAGGCTCAGCCGTCGATTGCCGATGACGCCGACGCGTTGAAGCTGGAGGCGGTGTCGGTGAGCTTCGGGGGAATCCGAGCAGTCAGTGAGGTGAGCCTGGCGGTGGCACCGGGCGAGGTGGTGGGCCTGATCGGACCCAACGGGGCGGGGAAGACCACCCTGTTGGACCTGGTGTCGGGTTTCATCCGCGCCGACTCGGGTCGTGTGGCCTTGGGCGGGATCGACCTGACCGGCCTACCGCCTCACCGCCGGGCGGCTGCCGGGTTGGGTCGGAGCTTCCAGGACTCGAGGCTGTTCCCGTCGTTGACGGTCGAGGAGACCCTCATGGTCGCCCTGGAGCGATGGCTCGACGTGCGCGACCTGTTCAATGCTGCCGTCCGCACCCCGGCTTTCGTCGACAGCGAGGCGGCCGCCCGCCACCGCGTGGACGAGCTGATCGACCTGCTCGGCCTGGAACCGTTCCGTTCCAAGTTCGTGGGCGAGCTGAGCACCGGGTCTCGCCGGGTGGTCGACCTGGGTTGCGTGTTGGCCCACGGCCCGTCGGTTGTCCTTCTCGACGAACCGTCATCGGGCATCGCCCAACGCGAGGCCGAGGCGCTGGCCCCGTTACTACTCAGTATCCGTGACACGCTGGGGGCCAGCCTGGTGGTGATCGAGCACGACCTGAGCCTGATCTCGGCGGTGTCAGACCGTCTGGTGGCCCTGGACCAGGGAGAGGTCCTGGCCCAGGGAACTCCCGCCGATGTCCTGGCCGACCCGGCGGTTGTCATGTCCTATGTCGGCGGGGACGCGGCCGTCATCGGCCGGTCCGGCTCGAACCCCGCCCCTAAGCCCCAACCGGAGTTCCAATGACCCCGCCCACCAACACCCCCGTCCCCCGGGTGTCGGCAGTCACCCGCTTCGGGCCCATCACCGCCGTGATGGTGGCCATCATCTTGGTGGCCGTTCTGGCATCGACCGGTCGAGACCCGTCCCGGGTCGACTCGGGCGGGGGATCCACCACCGTGCCAGTTACGGGGAACAGCTCACTTCCCATCTCATACGCCGAGGCCACCGAGGCGGGACCCGTCGAAGACTACGAATGGGGTCCCAAGTGTGATCCCAAGACCGGCCGGGTGACTGTCCCGTCGGTGTACTCACCCCCGTGTCTGGTGGCCAGGCCCGGGGCGCCCGGCCTCAACAGTGCCCAGGGAGTCACCCCGGACACAGTTGTGATCGTGGCTTACCTGGCCCCCGACGACGACCTGTCGGCCAGTCTCCAATCCAAGCTCGACACTGCCGAGCAGGGAGCTGAAACCAGAGACCGGTTCATCGCCATGCTCGAGGACCGCTATGAGATGTGGGGACGCAAGCTGAAGGTCGTACCCATGAAGGGGACCGGATCCAGCGAGACCGCCGCCCGAGCTGACGCCGTGAAGGTGGCCGAGGAGATCGGGGCGTTCGCGTCTCTGGGTGGCCCGGGACAACAGGGAGCCTACGCCCAAGAGCTGGCCAGCCGCGGCGTGCTGTGCATCGGTTGCGGTCTGTCGGTACCCAACTCGACCTTCCTGGCCAACGCCCCGTTCATGTGGGGCAACCTCCAGACCCCCGAGCAGTACCTGGTCAACCTGGGCGACTACACCATCGAGCGTCTGGTCGGTCGGCCGGCCAAGTTCGCCGGTGATCCCGCCATGACCCGCCGCACCAGGGTGTTCGGCCAGGTCCACTTCGAACAGGATCCCCCGGTGTTCTCTGGCGTCAGCGCCGAGGTCGAGAAGCGAGGAGTCGAGCGGGGGTACAAGGCGGCCGCCAAGCTCACCTACCAGCTCATCATTCCCGAGTTGGCCGAGCAGGCCCGGGTGATCATCGGCACCCTGAAAGAAAAGGGTGTCACGACTGTGGTCTTCCTGGGCGACCCGATCATGCCCATCTATCTCACCAAGGCCGCCACCGACCAGAACTACTTCCCCGAGTGGATCATCACCGGAACGGTGCTCACCGACACCACGGTCTTCGGACGCAACTACGACCAGCGTCAGTGGGCTCATGCGTTCGGCGTGTCCAGTCTTCCGGTGCGCCTTCCTCCGGATCAGTCCGAGGCCCGTCGCCTGCACCGCTGGTACTACGGCGAGGACGTGGCCGCCCTCAAGACCGCCCAGCTGATCTACGAGCCCATCCGGCTGTTGATGATCGGACTGCACATGGCCGGACCCCACCTGACCCCCCAGACGTTCCAGGCCGGCCTGTTCGCCTACCCACCATCTGGTGGCACTCCCACCGCGCCCCAGATCTCCTTCGGTAACCACGGATTCCACGTCGATACCGACTACTTGGCGGTCGACGACATGGTGGAGATCTGGTGGGACGCCGAAGCCGAAGGCATCGACGAACAGGGAAACCAGGGCAAGGGAATGATGCGCTACTCAGATGCCGGCAAGCGCTACCTGGCCGGTGAGATGCCACACGAGGACGTGCACGCCTTCGTGGACGACAATGCGCCGACCCTGCTGAGCGAGATTCCCGCTGATCAGCGACCCCCCGACTATCCCTCTCCGGCTTCGTCCAACTGAAGTCGAACGCAAGCGGCTGCTCTACTGACCGGAGTTGTCAGCCTGATTGAGCGATTCGTTGAGGGTGTTCCAAGCCAGGGTGGCGCACTTGATGCGAACCGGGAACTTCACCACCCCCCGCAGGGCATCGAGATCGCCGAGCGACACGTCGGCCAGTTCGGCCACCTCCTCTTCGGAGGGAACCTCCTCGCCGGACTCGCCGTCGGCGTCGAGGCTCGACTCGTGGATCGACATCATGGCCTTGAACGCCCGGGTGAGGGTGCGGACCTCGGCCGCGGTCCGGCCCTTCACGGCCTCGGACATCATCGACGCCGAGGACTGGCTGATGGAGCATCCGGTACCGCCTATGCGGATGTCGGCCACCGTGTCGTCATCGGCCATCTGGAGGTAGACCACCACCTCGTCGCCACACAGGGGATTGAACCCTTCGGAGCGGTGGGCGGGAGGAACCTCCAGCTCACCCCGGTTCCGAGGGTTGCGGTAGTGGTCGAGGATGATCTCGCGGTAGAGATCCTCGAGTCCTGACATCGGGCTGCCTTCCGGTGGGTGGGCGAGAGAGTTGGGCGGTCGGGTCAGACAGAGAAGAAGCTTGCCGCCTCGGCCAGCGCCTCGGCCAAGGCATCCACGTCGTCGGTGTCGTTGTAAACGTAGAACGAGGCTCGGGCGGTCGCACCCACCCCGAGGTTGCGCATCAACGGTTTGGCACAGTGATGGCCGGGACGCATGCAGACGGCGTGCTCGTTGAGAAACTGTGACAGGTCATGGGGATGGATGTCTCCCACCGCCAGAGACATGACACCTCCCCGCTCGTGGGGGTCGGCCGGCCCGTGAATGGTCAGTGCCGGTCCCAGCCGCTCGGCGAGCGACTCCATGGCGTAGGTGGTCAATTCGATCTCGTGGAGTCGCACGGCATCCATGCCCAGGGCATCGAGGTAGTCCACGGCGGCGTGCAGACCCACGGTCTCGGCGATGGGTGGCGTGCCGGCCTCGAACTTGGCGGGCAGGTCGGCGGCCTTGAACCCGTCGAGACGTACGTCGAGGATCATGCCGCCGCCCCCCAGAAATGGGGGCATGGCCTCGAGCAACTCTTCCCCGCCCCACAACACCCCTCTGCCGGTGGGCCCCAGCATCTTGTGCCCCGAGAAGGCGGCGAAGTCCACCCCGAGGCTGACCACGTCGGTGG
>CAUJFC010000017.1 GCA_963169755.1 Actinomycetota bacterium
CACCTGATCCGGCCGTAGTCTTCGTCGGTTCAACAGGGGGTGACACAACGATGGTCGAGATCCACGGGAGCTGTGCCGATGGATTCGGAGGGGTGCGGGACGCGTTCGTCGCGTACTTCGACCAGGGCCTCGAGTTGGGCGCTGCACTGTGTGTGACCCGCGACGGTGAGATCGTCGTCGACCTGTGGGCCGGCGCCGCAGATGCCGAGGGGCGACCCTGGGAGCGCGACACGATCGTCAACGTCTGGTCGACCACCAAGACCATGGCCGCCATCTGCGTACTGATGCTGGCCGATCGGGGAGAGTTGGATCTGGACGCCCCCATCGCCGAGCACTGGCCCGAGTTCGCCGCCAACGGCAAGGACGGGGTGACCATGGCTCAGGTGCTGGGCCACACCGCTGGTGTGGTCGGCTGGGATCCCGCCATCGAGCCAGCCGACCTGTACGACTGGGACAAGACGGTATCGATCCTGGCCGAGGGACCCCTGTGGTGGGAGCCCGGAACCAAGTCGGGCTACCACGCCATCACCCAGGGTTTCCTGGAGGGTGAGGTGGTACGCAGGATCACCGGCGACACCATCGGTGCCTTCTTCCGACGTGAGGTTGCTGAGCCGCTGGGTGCCGACTTCCACATCGGTCTGCCCGAGTCCGAGGACACCCGCTACTCGCCGATCGTGCCCCCGGCAGCCGCTATCGCGGCCCTCGACAACGTGGATCCGTCGTCCATGGCAGTGCGAGCCCTGGTGAGCTGCCCGCTCACCGGCTCCGAACCCAATACCCGGGAGTGGCGGGCCTCGGAGATTCCCGCGGCCGGCGGTATCGGTAATGCCCGCTCGGTCAGCCGAGTGCACAGCGCCCTGGCTTGTGGCGGCACGGTCGACGGCGTGAAGTTGATGTCTCCCGAAGGGGTCGACCGCATCTTCGTGGAACAGCACCACGACGTGGACCTGGTGCTGGGTACCAAGATGCGCATGGGTACCGGCTTCGGCCTACCGAACGAAACGGTTCCCCTGGGTACCGGCGGACGGGTCTGCTACTGGGGAGGCTGGGGCGGCAGCCTGGCGGTGATCGACGTCGACCGCGGGCTCACCGTGTCCTACGTGATGAACCGTATGGCCGACGCTCTCATGGGGGATCTGCGGGGGGCCCTGCTGGTGTTCGCCGCCTACCAGGCCCTGGATGCCTGAGTGATGGTTGATCCAGCGGCCGAGTCCGCACCGCTCGACATCTACCAACCGTTCGACCAGTTCGGTTTCGACCGTCCCGCACCCGGGGTGGTGCGCATCACCCTCGATGCTCCCGGACTGAACGCCGTTGGCGTGGCTGCCCATACCCAACTGGCCGAGGTGTGGAGGGCGGTCGATCGTGACCCTCACGCCAACGTGGCCCTGCTGCGAGGCGCCGGCAAAGGGTTCTCGGCTGGGGGCAGCTTCGAGTTGATCCAGGAAATGCTCGACGACCCCGCCACTCGCCTCCGGGTCATGCGCGAGGCCCGGGATCTGGTGTTCAACGTGATCGACTGCACCAAACCCATCGTGTCGGCCATCCACGGCCCGGCGGTGGGAGCAGGCCTGGTGGCGGCTCTGCTGGCTGACGTGTCGGTGGTGGGCCGGACCGCCCGCATCATCGACGGCCACACCCGCCTGGGGGTCACCGCTGGCGACCACGCCGCCATCTGCTGGCCACTGCTGTGCGGCATGGCCAAGGCCAAGTACCACCTGTTGACCTGCGATCCGCTCACCGGTGAAGAAGCCGAACGGATCGGTCTGGTGTCGATCTGCGTCGATGACGACCGGGTTCAGGACCGTGCACTGGAGGTGGCGGTGCAGTTGGCCGGTGGAGCTCAACAGGCCATCCGCTGGACCAAGCAGACCCTCAACAACTGGTATCGCTCGCAGGCCGGGATCTTCGATGCCAGCCTGGCGTATGAGCTGATGGGTTTCACCGGCTCCGATGCCCGTGAGGGCCTGGCCTCACACGCCGAACGCCGGGCCCCCGACTTCTCGGGCCCGACAGCAGACTGATCAACCAGCCAGGTCCGAGTCGTCTTCCGAGTTGTCAGTGGGCCCGCCGGTAGCGCGTCGCCGCACCGCTATGGCCCCGGCGGCGGCAGCCGCCACCGCCACCGCGGCGGCCCCGATGACCAGAGGTGCGTTGGATCCACCACTGTCGGCCGCGTCCCGGGCCGCTGCCAGGGTGGTGGACGGTGACGTCGTGGTTGGCGTCGATTCCTGGCGGCCACGGAACGGCCCGGTCACCTCGTAGGTGACACCGCCATTGGCCAGGTCGCTGGCCATACCAGGCACGATCTCGGCCAGGGTCAGCGTGGTGGGGCCCCGCTGGCTGGAGAAATAGAGGCGGTCCCGGGTGGGGTTGAAGCAGGGGCCGGTGACCTCCGAGCCTTCGTGACCGGGTGACACGATCCGGGCAAAGGGGGCCACAACCCCTTCGGCGGTGATCACCACCACCTCCATGTTGGCGCCGTCCTCGGCCACAAAGAGGTCTCCGGACTGGCTGTCGAAAGTGATGTTGTCGACCCCTGACAACACCGCACCTTCGATGCCCAGCCGGTCGGGCTCGCCCTTCCAGATCACCTCGTGGGTCTGGGCGGCGATGTCGAGGGCGTGGACCGAGTGGTCGTACTTGGTGGTGAAGTAGATGACCCCGTCGTGGGCCCAGCAGCCCTCTCCGCCCGCGAAGACGGTGGCGCCTGGAACCTGGTCGCGGGTGGGGGCGGTCTTTCCGGACGGGTCGGGAACCTCGGCCCACGTCACCGTGCCATCGGCGGCCACGATGGCCGCTTCCAGCAGCCCGGCCGACAGGTCGGGATAGTCGGTGGGTGTGTAGCGGTAGAACAACCCGGCCGGGTGATCCTGAGTCAGATAGAGGGTCTTGCTGCCTTCGTCGACGGCCACCGCCTCGTGAGCCCAACGCCCCATGGCCTCGTGCACCACAGGATCCTTCTCACCGGTCGGGTCGCATTCGATAACCCGACCCTGCTCGTCCAGGCTCTCCTCACAGGTCAGCCAGGTGCCCCACGGGGTGGGACCACCGGCGCAGTTGGAGTTGCTCTTCTCCAGGATCCGGTAGGCGTCCACCGGGGTGCCGTCGGCGTCGTAGCGCACAGCGCTGACTCCGCCTGATTCGGGCGCCATGGCAGTGAATACCTCGCTGTTGCACACGTGGATCCAGCCGCCATCGTCGGTGGCGAACGTCGCTCCCCCATCGGGAAAGGCGTGCCAGCGATAGTCGGTATCTCCCACCGGTTCGCCGGCGACTCCCACGATACGAGAGGTGAATCCCTCAGGCAGCAGGAGCCCGTTCTCATCGGGCACCGTGGACAGCGGTCCGTAGGGGCTGGGGCCGGGCTTGGCTGGATCGGCCCCAGCGGCAGCCATGGACACCTGAGGTAGAACCGCGCCCCCTACCCCGGCTGCGATGGCCCGCTGGAGGAACGCCCGCCGATCGATGCTGCTCATGCTCCCAAGCGTGACACAGCCGCCAGATCCACGTCGTCGTTGCCTGCACAACCTTGATGCGGAACTGCTCATCCCGAAGTTGATTGGGTCCCAACTGTCACGCCGCGAAGCGGGTTGGTGGCGGCAGCTTGTATCGGGGGTCGGGACACACCCGTCCCTCGGGAGGATCGGGGTCCAATCGGGATCCATCTGGTCTGGTGACCTCAACCCGACCATCGGGACTGCGGGTGAGACAGAACCCTCGGTGAACCAGACGGTGGTGGTGGGGGCAGAGAAGAACCAGCTCGTCGAGTCGGGTTCGATGACCGATCTCGTAGGGCACCGTGTGGTGGGCGTCGCACCAGCCGACTGGAGCGTCACATCCGGGAAACACGCACCCCCGATCTCGCTCCACCAGGGCGGCACGCTCGTTGGCGGTGGGATAGCGGCGAGTGTGGGTGACACCCAAGACAGTGCGGGTTCCGTCCAGACCGAACAGCACCAGCAGGTCGTGAATATCGGCATTACAGAGCGCCTGATCGGCGGCAAACCTGCTGAGACTGACACCCCGGTCGGTGATGCAGCGTCGCCGGGCCAGGTCAGCCATGGACGCCACCGGCTGGCCCATGAGGTCGGCCGCATCCCACGTGAGGTGAACATCGGCTCGTGCCTGATGATGCGGTGAGGAACCTCGTGCCCCCACCCCCACCAGAGATGAGAGGGCCTGCGCCCGCAGACCCGAACGCTTGAGTACCGAGGGGTCGAGACGACCATCACGGACGCCACGGTCGATCCACTGGTCGAGAGCATTGGCGAGGGCTTCTCCCGTGACGGCGTCGAGATCTCCATCCAGCCGCCACCGTCCTTCAAATGTTGAGGACAGGTGAACCGAGTTGAGCTCAGGATCCTCACGAGGCGGAATCGCATCGTCGAGGCCGACCGTGGCCAGCATCACCGCCCGCCACCGGTCGATCACCACCCGGGCTTCAGCCACGGTGAGCGGGGCCACCTCATCAACCAACAGCAGTTCGTGCTCGGCGAACTGGGGTTCGAGCTTGAGCCGAGCCTCGAGCAGCATCCGAACCTTGGCCATGCCCAGACGACCGTCGCTGGATGCGGCATCTACGTGGGGACACTGCCTCAGGTCTCGACCACAAGCGAGGGCGGCCACCGCCGCCGGACGCGATATCTCGGTGCGGGCCGCCATCCACCCGGGAGCCGACCGGGCACCATCGACCGCCGGCAGAGACCGGGCGTCGAATGACGCGGTGAAGCGAGCCAGCGCCGCCTGAACTCGGCCAGACAGATCAACCAGTGCCACAAGGCCATCTGTCACCTCGCCATCGGTGAGATCGGCCGGAACCGCCGACAGCAACTCGACCAACGCCGAGGCCCCAGGGCGGCCCTCAGGAAATTGGTCGGTGGACGAGGTCATGACATGCATTTTACCGAACGTGTGTTCGATCCACAAGTAATTTCCACATTTTTCCTGCTCATACCGGTACGGGTCGTAGAGGGTCGTCACACGGCTGACAGACTCAGAGAGAGTGGCGTTCTGCCGACAGGTCAACCGTGGACAGAGTGGAAATGGTCGACAGCTCGGCGGCCGCCGAGACGGTGCTGCCCACCCGGCGCGTCACCTTCGAGTACCCCGACGACCTGAACCCCCTGTGGGCCCCCCACCTGCCCGAGTTCGCGGCGGCGGCCAACGCCATCTCACTGGGTATGCCCTATGCCGAACCTCAGTTCATCCGGGCGGTCCGCTCCACCTTCGATCGCATCGACCCTCAGCTTCGAGCCCGGTCCGAGTCCTACATCCGCCAGGAAACCGGCCATCACACCCAGCACAAGCGGTTCAACGACATCATCACCGCCCACTACCCCGCCACCCGCCACGTACAGCGCCTGATGGCTGCCAACGACCGGTGGGTGGCCCGCCGTAGCGGCCGCTTCCGGGTGGCCTACGCCGCCGCCGGTGAGACCATCTCCTACGGGGTGGCTCGTTGGACCGAGGCTCACCTGGGCGAGCTGATGGACCGGGCCGAGCCGGTGGTGGCCACCCTGTACCTCTGGCACCTAGCCGAGGAGATCGAGCACAAGTCGAACACCTACGACGTGTTCGAAGCCACCGACGGGTCGCGCCTGCGCTACGCCTGGGCGGCAGTGGTGGGCTTCGCCACCATCGCCACGTTCACCTTCCTGGGCGCGCTGGTCCAGCTCTGGAGCGCCAAACGCCTGCGCTATCCGCTCACCTGGTTCCGGCTGGCCCGGCTGTCGGTTTCGATGGCCTTCGTTCTGGTCCCCACCCTGGTGATCTCGGCCCTACCCGGTCACCACCCCCGTGACTTCACCGACCCTATGTTCCTGCCCCAGTGGCTGACCCTCTATGACCCGGCCACCGGGACCATGCCACTGTGGGGCACGATCCCCGGCGATGAGCCCGGCTCGATCCCGGCCAGTTGAGCCGCCTCAGGGCCATTGGTCGGGCAGTTCCACCGGTGCCGATACCCGAATGAGCTTGGAGCGGCTGTGGCGCCCGCGCACCAGATCCAGGTCGCGGGTCTTGGTGCCCAGGGCCGAGGCCAGGAACTCCAAGAGGGCGGTGTTGGCCTTGCCGTCGTTGGGGGGAGCCGCCACCTTGACACGCAGCTCGTCGCCCAGCAGTCCGGCCACCTCGGTGCGGCTGGACCCCGGAACCACCCGGACCGACAACAGCCAGCCTCCGTCGGCGAAGGTGGCCCAGGTTCGATCCTCGGGCATCGCCGCCTCCCGCTCAGCCCGCCGCGGCGGTGATCACCGCAAACGAGCCACTGGCGGTGGCCACCAAGGTTCCTGAGGCATCGTGAACCCGCCCCTCGAGCTGCACCACCCGACGACCGGCCCTGAGCACCTCGACCTCGGCAACCAGCCTTCCGTCACCGACGGGACGCAGGAACCGGAGGTGTACCTCGATGGAGGCACAGGCCTGCCCCTCTTCCAGTATGGACATGGTGGCGGCACCCATGGCGGTGTCGACCATGGCGAACAGCACCGCTCCGTGGGCCACCCCGTTGGGATTGTGCAGTGGAGGCCCCACCTCGATGGTGGCCGTGGCCCGACCAGATTCGGCGACGTCCACCTCCATGCCCAGATGCTCCTGGAGGGGAAACCGGGCCGGCCGGAAGGTCACAGCGGCACGGTAGACGACCCGTGGTGGGCCGGCTGGGCCGGCTGAACCAGCATCGCGTCGGCGGCCCGGAAGGCCACGTCGAGCGCCTCCCAGTCCTCGTCTTCGAAGCCGAACATCGCCGACGGGAACAGTTCGGATTCCTCGACCTCGATGTGGGCGGCCAGGGCGTAGTACTCGCGCCTTCCGAAGTGGGCCAAGATCAGGGTCTGATGGATCTCTTCGTGTTCGGTCTCGAGCTCGGCCAACTGGCTTGCCGACAGGTCCTGGCGATGCACCAACTCGGGGTAGAGCCCGGTCTCCTCTTTGACCACGTGGATGTCGAGCATCCTGGTCAAAGCGGCCAGTTCCTCGGCCGGCAGGGGCTCACCGGCCCGTTCGGCTTCGGCCAGCACCCAGGCCAGCGTGAGGATCTCCTCGTGCTCGGCGGTCAACTCGGCGATGCGGGGATAGGCCCGACAGCCGCAGTGATCACACATCTGTCACCTCCCGGTGTCCTAGGTCATGGACGATAGAAGGTGGTCCGCCAGTCTCCTGGTTCGATCTCGTCGGCCACATAGTCGAAGCCCTGCTCACCCAGCACCCCCTCCAGTGGTACCGGTTCGAAGGGGGCGTAGACCACCAGCACCTCACCATCGCCCACTTGGCCCGCGGCCGCCATGATCTCGCCGAAGGGTTCTCCTCCGGCCGCCAGAGTGGGACGGGCGTCCACCACCCGAGCCCGGTTGGTGATGTCGATGGACCATTGTTCGGGGCCGCTCTCCACGTACTCCCAACGGAACTGGTGGGGTCGGGTGGCCTCGAGCTGGTGGCGGAGCGGGGCGGGGTCGTGATCGTTCATCAGCCGGAGAGACTCTCCGGTGAGCAGGGCGTCGAGCTTGGCGAAGATCGTCTGGTGACGCTCGTGGTGGGGGATGGGGCGGACGTCAATGATCTGCACCGTGGGATGCTCCTTGGTCTGGACCGCCGCGACGTTGGTTGCCAGCAGCCCGATGATGTATTCTTCTGCCAAAGGGTAGAGAAAAGATTGGGAGCCGTCCAGTGGCGATCCAGACCCAACCAACCCCCGGCCCGCCGGTCACGCCCCCGGCTACACCCCCGGTCAGGCCCCCGGTTGCTTCGCCCATGGCGGCCGCCTTCATGCCAGGGGCGCCCGGTTCGGTGCCTCCGGCCTCGGTG
>CAUJFC010000018.1 GCA_963169755.1 Actinomycetota bacterium
GGCCGCCTCAGTGACCTCGAGGTCGATGCGCCGTTCGGCCAGCCGAGACCGCAGACCGCGGAGCTGGATACCCACGATGTGGGACAGGTCGCTCTCGTTCAACGCCCGGAAACGCACGATCTCGTCGATGCGGTTGACGAACTCGGGTTTGAACAGGGTGAGCGGGTCGCCCGGAAGGTTGGAGGTCATGATCAACACGGTGTTCGTGAAGTCGACTGTGCGGCCCTGGCCGTCGGTGAGACGTCCGTCATCGAGCACCTGTAGGAGAATGTTGAACACATCAGGGTGAGCCTTCTCGATCTCGTCGAGGAGGATGACCGCATAGGGACGGCGCCGCACCGCCTCGGTGAGCTGGCCGCCCTGGTCGTAGCCGACATACCCCGGAGGGGCGCCGACGAGGCGGGACACGGCGTGCTTCTCCATGTACTCGCTCATGTCGATGCGGACCATGGCCCGCTCGTCATCGAACAGGAAGTCAGCCAGGGTGCGAGCCAACTCGGTCTTGCCCACACCGGTCGGGCCCAGGAACAGGAACGAGCCGATCGGCCGATGCGGGTCTGACAGGCCGGCTCGGCTCCGACGGATGGCGTTGGCCACTGCCACCACCGCTTCGTCCTGGCCCACCACCCGCTCGTGGAGAACCTCCTCCATACGAACCAGCTTGGCCATCTCGCCTTCCATCAGGCGGCTGACGGGTACGCCGGTCCACTTGGAGACGATCTCGGCCACGTCCTCCTCGTCGACCTCCTCTTTCAGCATCTGCTCACTGCCCTGAAGCTCTCCAAGTCGGGACGTGGCCTCATCGACCTGCCGCTCCAACTCGGGGATCTGGCCGTAACGGATCTCGGCTGCCTTCTCGAGGTTGGTCTCTCGGTCCAACTCGCCGCGCTTGGCTTCGAGTTGCTCCTTGAGCTCGCGGATCTGAGTGATGGCGTCCTTCTCGCCCTGCCAGTGCGCCTTCATGGACATGGACTGTTCTTGAAGGTCGGCCAGCTCGCGGTCGAGGGCGGCCAGCCGCTCGACCGAGGCATCATCGGTTTCCTTGGCCAGGGCCACCCGCTCGATCTCGAGCTGTCGGATCCGTCGTTCGACGACGTCGATCTCGGTGGGGAGAGAGTCGATCTCTATACGCAGCTTCGAGCCCGCCTCGTCAACCAGGTCGATGGCCTTGTCGGGCAGGAACCGCCCGGTGATGTAACGGTCCGACAGCACCGCGGCGGCCACCAACGCGGCGTCTTGAATCCGGACGCCGTGATGGACCTCGTAACGCTCCTTGAGGCCACGCAAGATGGCGATGGTGTCCTCGACGGTGGGCTGACCCACATACACCTGCTGGAAACGACGTTCCAGGGCGGCGTCGGTCTCGATGAACTTGCGGTACTCCTCGAGGGTGGTGGCACCGATGAGGCGCAGTTCGCCCCGGGCCAGCATGGGCTTGATCATCTGACCGGCATCCATCGCCCCTTCTGCCTTGCCCGCTCCGACGATGGTGTGCAGCTCGTCCACGAAGGTGATCACTTCACCTTCGGCGTCGGTGATCTCCTTGAGAACCGCCTTGAGACGCTCCTCGAACTCGCCGCGGTACTTGGCTCCGGCCACCAGACTTCCGATGTCCAGGCTGATGAGTCGCTTGTTCTTGAGGCCCTCGGGGACGTCACCCTCGACGATGCGTCGGGCCAGGCCTTCGACGATGGCCGTCTTGCCCACTCCCGGCTCGCCGATCAGCACCGGGTTGTTCTTGGATCGACGAGACAGCACCTGAATGGTGCGCCGGATCTCCTCGTCCCGTCCGATTACCGGGTCTAGCTTGCCGCGACGGGCTGCCTCGGTGAGGTCGCGCCCGTACTTCTCCAGGGCCTGATACTGATCCTCGGGGTTCTGGCTGGTGACGCGATGACTTCCCCGGACCTCGCGCAGTGCGGTCAGAAGTTGTTCACGGGTGAGACCGATCCGATCGGCGAGAACCAGCAAGAGGTGCTCGGTGGAGAGATATTCGTCGCCAAGTTCAGTCCTGGCCTGATCGGCGGCCTCCATCACCTCGGCGAACTGGCGGGAAAGTCGGGCCTCGGACCCATAGGCCTTGGGCAGTCGGGCCAGGTCCTCCTCGATCCGGTTTCGCAGCGAACCTGGTGATGCTCCGACCTTCTCGAGGATCGGGAGCACCACTCCTTCGGCCTGGCCCAACAGGGCGGCCAGTAGGTGGTCCGGAGTCACCTCGGGGTTGTTGTCGGCCCCGGCTCGGGCCACGGCCGAGTTGACCGCTTCTTGGGTCTTGAGTGTCCAACGGTTCGGGTCCATCGCCATTCCACCAACCTAGGGCCACTCACTGAAGTTGACAACTAGTTACTCAAGTTTTCTCAGCCGATGGCATGCGAGTCGGCGGCGCTACGGGCATCACCGGCGCCCTCCACACCCGGTCCACGCGGCGGCGCGGTCTGCGCTATCTTGACCGATCAGTCAAGTAGGGGACCGGACCGTCCCGGTTCGCGGCAACGGGGGTCCGGGTTCCGGGCTCGAAAGGGGCACGCCATGAGCGACCAGCCAACCGTCGAGGTGTTCGCCGAGGAGGCCCGGGCCTTCCTCGACGCCCACGCCGAGCTCCGCGTCACCGAGGACAAGCCGTTCACCTGGGGCGAGGGTGACGACGATCTCAGCCTGTTCGAAGAGGTCGATCGCGAGGCCGAGAAGCTCCAGATCGCCGAGGCCAAGGCATGGCGGGCCGCCCGCTACGACGCCGGGTTCGGCTGGATCACCGGCCCGGTGGAATACGGCGGTCGGGGCTTGAGCAAGGCCCACGAGCGGGCCTACGCCTCGCTGGAGTCCCGCTACGTGCTCCCCAAGACCAGCTTCTTCGGCATCGGCCTGGGGATGGTGGCGCCGACGATCCTCGCCCACGCCCAACCGCACGTGAAGGCTCGCTACCTGGCTCCCATGTACCGGGGTGACCTGATCGGTGCCCAGCTGTTCAGCGAGCCCGGTGCGGGCAGCGACCTTGCCAGCCTCACCACCAAGGCCGAGCGCGACGGTGACGAATGGGTGATCACCGGTCAGAAGGTATGGACGTCGGGCGCTCACTACTCCGACATCGGAGAGGTCATCTGTCGGACCGACCCCGATCTCCCCAAGCACAAGGGCCTCACCGGGTTCGTGATCGACATGCACGCCCCCGGTGTCGAGGTGCGCCCGCTGCGCCAGATGACCGGCGGAGCAGCCTTCAATGAAGTGTTCTTCGACGGCCTACGGGTCCCTGACGACCACCGCCTGGGTGAGGTCAACGGCGGCTGGGCGGTGGCTCTGACCACGCTGCTAAACGAACGGGCTGCCATCGGCGCCGGGACCGGAGCGGGCGGCATGGGTGGGCTGGCCAATGCGGCGCGCCTGATCGAGATGCTCCGCCACTTCGACCTGGACCGCGACCCACTGCTGCGTCAAGAGCTGGCCGCGGTCTACAGCGGCTTCCAGGTAGCCAAGTGGAACGGTCAGCGCGCCATGGACAAGGTGAAGGCCGGTCAGGCACCCGGACCAGAACTATCGGGCGCCAAGCTGTCTCTCACCCGCAATCTCCAGGCAGTGGCCGAGTTCGCCGGCCGGGTGCTGGGACCGGCCATGGCGGCCGACACCGACCGGTGGGGCACCTACTCGTGGAGCCAGTTCCTGTGCGGGGTTCCGGGGATGCGGGTGGCCGGCGGTACCGACGAGGTACTCAAGAAGATCATCAGCGAGCAGGTCCTCGGTCTCCCCAAGGACCCGGGGATCGACACCACCAGTCCGTTCCGAGATCTGCCCAAGAGCTGACCGATCTCGGCGGCCGGGCCGGTCAGCGCGAGCCCGTGACCGCCAGCGGGACGCGGTGGGACCAGGGTTGATGATCGACCAGATCTCTGGCGTTCACCCGCCCCTCGGCCAGCCGGCCACGGGCGGGGTCGACCACTCGCCACGCCAGATCCGGGTGGCCCAGCGGTTGGGACTCCAGGAACACGCATCTCAGGTCACCCGCCTCCAGCGGGCCTCTCGCCGCGATCGCGGCCAGTAGTTGTTCGTGGTGGAGGTGTCCCTCGCCGAAGTTCCAACCCAGTGCCATGGCCGCCACCAGCTCTCCGTCGAGCAGGAGCAGTCCTTGCGCCCTATCGACCGGGTCGAGCTGGCTGAGGCCGCCGGGGTCCTCGCTGAGAGTTCGGGCCAAGACCGTGTTCAGGGCCCGACCCTGGAGGTGCATGGACCGGAACGCCTGTCCTCGCGCCATCGTGACCGGGGCTAGTTCGGACCCCACGAAGGTGTCGACCTGCTCGAGATAGGACGGAATCGGACACACCAGTGACTCATGGATCCGTTCGTAGACCCCGGGTCGGAAAATCCACAGGCTGGCTGCCCAGTTCCCGGCGTAGTACCGCATGGCCGGCAGAAACGAGACCTTGGCCGGCCAGAGATTGCCGACGATCGGCACCACCACGCAGCATCCGATCAGCAAGACCACCAGCACTGGGTTGCCCAAGTCCCAGAACC
Source organism: Actinomycetota bacterium (assembly GCA_963169755.1). GTDB lineage: Bacteria > Actinomycetota > Acidimicrobiia > Acidimicrobiales > Iamiaceae > Aquihabitans. The sequence goes on from CAUJFC010000018.1 coordinate 4,504, forward strand.
TGACCTCACTGTGGTGACCGAACAGGCTCAGAGCCGAGAAGGCGAAGAAGATGTTCCACTCCAGAGGTACACCCAGCGGGAAGCTCGACAGGATTCCCAGGTGGAAGCAGACCATCACCACCAGGGCCACGGTGGTCACCCGTCCGCCGGTGCTGACGGCCAGCGTCAAAGGGACCGCATACTCGATCAGCGTCGCTCCGTGGGCGATGACCGCGGCCAACCGGGAACTACGCAGGTCATAGGGATGGACTCGGTAGAGCGCCCGGCGAAACCGGTCCGAGAAGTTGAGCGGATGGTTGCTCAACATGGCGGTGATCACACTTGGGAAGTGGTGATTCAGTTTGGACGTTGCCGCCCCCATCCACAGCGCAAGCTGCACGGCCTTGGCCCCGGCCAGACCATCGGCGGGAGATAGAAACACCGCGGTGGTCAGCAGATAGTGCTCGGCCCGGGCGGCTAGGAACACCGTCTTGTCCCGCAGGCCCAGCACCACTCCCACCACCAGGATCGGCCAGATCACCGCGCCGTCGACATCAGCAGCGAACAGAGCCCGAACCCCGAGTGCGAGGAACGAGGCATACAGCGCAACATCAACGACAGTCCGAGAATCTCCCGCCGTTCCCGGGAGCCATTGGAATGGACGCAGCCGAACGGTGCCGGGGCGAAGGAAGAACGCCACCGCGGTGAAGGGAGGATTCATTCGTCCGGTGAGTGGTCCGCTGCCACACCCCAGGCCGATCACCTCCCACAGAAGAGTCCAGATGACCGCCTTTTGGAACACGACCGGCTCGAACCACCAACTCCCGACCTCGGTGAATCCCCCGATTCCTGGCGTCAGCGAGGCAATGAACAAGAAGGCGCCCACGTAGACGGCCAACTTCACTACGTAGAACAAGTAGGCCACCGGCGGGATGCCGAAGCCGCGAAGCGACCAGTCCACGCACATCGCCTGTAACCGCTCGAAGTAGGGCCGCCCAGCCCACTCTGTGAGATCGAAGTCAGGCAGGACCGGCTCGGTCAGCTTCCCCATGACAGATCATGGTTGCCCATCGCTGACCGGCGGCGGTGCCATCGGATGAATCCACCGACCCGGGTCCACCCGATGCCAGAGGAAGCGGTGGGACCAAACAGCCAGCGATGGACAGCTAGCGGCGGCGCTTGCCCTCGTAGAGCACCACCGCCTGACGAACCGGAACGAGGTCGTAGCGGTTGGCCCGCTCAACCTCGGCCACCTGCTCTCGAGCTCGGTTGGTGATCACCTCGATCTGCTCGCGTAGTCGCCGGTTCTCGGCTTCCAGCTCCAGTACCCGCTGCACCCCGGCCAGGTTCAACCCTTCGTTGGTGAGCTCTTGGATACGACGCAGCAGAGCGATGTTCTCGTCGCTGTAGCGCCGGCTCCCCCCGGCGGTACGGGCCGGCTCCAGCAGGCCCTTACGTTCGTAGATGCGAAGGGTCTGAGGATGGACACCGGCAAGTTCGGCTGCCACCGAGATCACATAGACCGCGTGGTTGGGCGAGCGACTCATCTCTGTGCTCCCTGGCCGTCGGCTGTCAGTCGGTCACGTGGCGATTCGGTCGCCGCCGCCGCCAGGGCCTCGATGGCCTGTCGTTCGGCATCGGACAGCTTGGTCGGAACTGCCACCTCGACGGTGACCAGAAGATCGCCGGTGCGTTTGGGGGTTTCCACACCACGACCCTTGACCCTCAGGGTCCGGCCGGTGGGTGTCCCTGCCGGAATCCGAACCTTGACGGCTGAACCGTCGATGGTCGGCACCTCGATATCGGCCCCCAGAGCAGCCTCTGCGAAGGTAACCGGGACCGTGACCCGCAGGTTCTGTCCGTCCATCCGGAACAGAGAGTGCGGCTCGACCTGGCAGGTGACATAGAGGTCCCCAGGGGGGCCGCCGTTGCGGCCGGGGTCGCCCCGACCCTTGAGGCGGATCCGTTGGCCGTCTCTCACACCGGCCGGTATACGGACCTTGACCTCTCGGGGTCGTCGCTCGACACCCGAACCCCGGCAGTTCTTGCACGGGTTCTCGATGATCGAGCCTCGCCCAGCACACGCCGGGCACGGACGTGACATGGCGAAGAAGCCCTGGTCGTCCTCGACCGAGCCCCGCCCGTGACAAGTGGGGCACTGCCGAGGGACAGTTCCCGGCTCGGCCCCCAGGCCGGCGCACACGTGACAGGCAGCATCGCTCACCAGGTGGAGGGTGGTGGTGACCCCGCTGACGGCATCGGTGAAATCAAGGTTGAGCGCGGCCTCCAGGTCGGCTCCCCGCTGGGGACCCGTTCCTCGCGACCGTCCGCCGCGGCGACCGGCCCCGCCGCCGAAGAGGTTGCCCAGGACATCTCCCAAGCCACCGCCCATACCGCCCATGTCATCCATGGTGAAGGTGAACCCGCCCGGTCCGCCCCCACCGAAGCTGCCACCGGGACCACCCGGGCCGAAAGCTCCCATGGGCCCCAGGCGACGAACCTCGTCGTACTCCTTGCGCTTCTCGGCGTCGCCGATCACGTCGTAGGCGGCGGAGATCTCCTTGAACCGCTCCTCGGCGGCCGCGTCTCCCGGCTTGGCATCGGGATGGTTCTCCCGGGCCAGCTTGCGATAGGCCCGAGTGATCTCCTTGGCGTCAGCCGTCTCGGACACGCCGAGAACCTTGTAATAGTCCTTCTCGAACCATTCCCGTTGCGGGGCCATCAGGGATCACCTCCTCCCGACTCGTCTGGCTGCAACCGGATCACCCGATCCGTCAGCCCCGAACCTTGACCATGGCGGGGCGGATAACGCGGCCGTTCCAGGCATAGCCCACCCTGAGCACCTCGGATACCACGGTGGTGGCGTCACCCTCGGCCGCGGGCTCGTGCATCACCGCCTCGTGCCTACTCGGGTCGAACTCGGCATCGACCGGATCAACCCGTTCGAGACCGTCCTTCTCCAAGGTTCCGACCAGGGCCGCCTGAATGGGCGCCACCTCGGCGGAGCCATGGAGAGCGGCCGCGTCACAGGCATCGAGCACCGGCAGGAGTTTCTCTACCAGCGACTCGAGGGCCCGAGCCGTCTCATCGGCAACCTGACGGGCGGCCCGCTTACGGTAGTTCTCGAAATCGGCCTGGTTGCGGCGGAGGGCATCGAGGTACTCGTCGCGCGTGGACACCGCTGACTCGAGCAACTCGATCAGTTCCTCGACCGTGGCCGTGGACGGGTCTACGCCGCTCTCTCCCGGCGCGCCGTCGGATGGTTCATCCGACGGGACCGCGGCCTCGACGTCGCCGATTCCCGGAGGGCCGAGCGGATCTTCGACCCCCTCGGCCTGGGTTCCGGGCTGGTTGCTATCGGGCTGGTCGGTCACGAGGCGTCCTCGTCGTCGATGACCTCAGCGTCCACCACATCGTCGTCACTGCTGGCGCTGGCACCAGATGCACCGCCGGGAGCATCGTACTGACCGGCTCCCTCAGAGGCGGTGGCCTCGTACAGCTTCTGGGTGAAGGCCTGCGACGTGGAAGTGAGGTCCTCCAGTCCCGACTTGATGGCCTCCAGGTCTGAGCCGCCAAGGGCGTCCTTCAGGCGGGTCAGAGATGCCTCAGCGGCCTCTTTCTCGGCCCCGGGAACCTTCTCGCCCTGCTCCTTGAGCAACTTCTCGACGCTGTACACGAGCGAGTCGGCCTGGTTGCGAAGTTCGGCCTCTTCCCGTCGTTGAGCATCTTCGGCGGCGTGGGCCTCGGCGTCCTTGACCATCTGGTCGATCTGGTCCTTCGACAGCGAGGACTGGCCGGTGATGGTCATCGACTGCTCCTTACCGGTGCCCTTGTCCTTGGCGGACACGTGCACGATTCCGTTGGCGTCGATGTCGAAGGTGACCTCGATCTGGGGCACACCGCGCGGGGCGGGCGGCAGGTCGACCAGCTTGAACTTGCCCAGCGTCTTGTTGAACTGGGCCATGTCACGCTCGCCTTGGAGCACGTGGATCTCCACCTGCGACTGGTTGTCGTCGGCGGTGGTGTAGGTCTCGGTGCGCTTGGTGGGGATGGTGGTGTTGCCCTCGATCAGCTTGTGCATGACGCCACCCTTGGTCTCGATACCGAGCGACAGAGGGGTGACGTCGAGGAGCAGGATGTCCTTGACATCACCCTTGAGCACCCCGGCCTGTACGGCGGCACCGACGGCGACCACCTCGTCGGGGTTGACCGACTTGTTGGGTTCCTTGCCGGTCATGGACTGGACCAGCTCGGTGACCGCCGGCATGCGGGTGGAACCACCCACCAAGATCACGTGGTCGATCTGACCCTTGGTGAGCCCGGCGTCCTTGATGGCCTGTTCGAACGGGACCTTGCACCGGTTGAGCAGATCGGAGGTCAGGTCCTGGAACTTGGCCCGCGACAGCGAAACGTCGAGGTGCAGCGGACCCGAATCGGTGGCGGTGATGAAGGGCAGATTGATCTGGGTGGTCTGTACCTGTGACAGCTCGATCTTGGCCTTCTCGGCCGCCTCCTTGAGGCGCTGAACCGCCATGTTGTCCTTCGAGAGGTCCACTCCGTGGTCGCCCTTGAAGCTCTCGACCAGCCAGTTGATGATCGCCTGGTCCCAGTCGTCACCACCGAGGTTGGTGTCGCCGTGGGTGGACTTCACCTCGAACACACCATCGGCAATCTCCAACACCGAGACGTCGAAGGTGCCGCCGCCGAGGTCGAACACCAGGATCGTCTGCTCCTGGCTGTCCTTTTCGAGGCCATAGGCCAGGGCTGCCGCGGTGGGCTCGTTGATGATGCGAAGCACCTCGAGCCCCGCGATCTGGCCGGCCTCCTTGGTGGCAGTTCGCTGGGCGTCGTCGAAGTAAGCGGGCACGGTGATCACCGCTTGAGTGACGGTGTCGCCCAGGTAGGCCTCGGCATCGCGCTTGAGCTTCATCAGCGTGCGGGCCGAGATCTCCTGGGCGGTGTAAGCCTTGCCGTCGATATCGATCGTCCAGTTGGTGCCCATGTGGCGCTTGACCGAACGAATGGTGCGATCGGGGTTGGTGATGGCTTGGTGCTTTGCGACATCACCCACCAGTACCTCACCGCTCTTGGAGAAGGCGACCACTGACGGGGTGGTTCGTGAACCTTCAGCGTTGGGGATCACGACCGGATCGCCCGCCTCGAGGACGCTGACGACCGAGTTGGTGGTGCCGAGGTCGATTCCGACGGCCTTGGGCATGGCGAAACTCCTGTGGTTGGATGCGCTGAGCGCAGGGTACGACAGTGGCAATGATAAAACCTGAGTCTCGGATTATCAACCTTTCTGCCAGCTCATCGTCCATCAGCTATCCGGGTTGACGATGGGGGTAATCTCCAACTCGACCGGCCACCTCGGCCGGAACAGAAACCCAGACGGGAAGGGAACCATTCATGAAGCGTGCAGCAAGTCTGTTTCTTGCGTTGCTCCTGCTCACCGGAACTGCGGCGTGCAGTGACGACAAGAAGGACGACGACAAGGCCACTGAGACCACCGCCGCTACTGACGACGGCGGCGACACCGGCGACGAGGGTGGCGACAGCGGGAGCGGCAACTCCGAAGTCGCCGCCTACTGCGATGCCGTCAAGGCGTACGTCGAGAAGGCCAAGGACGCCATGAGCGATCCCGCCAAGGCTGCTGAGCTGGCCGACGAGGGCAAGGAGCTCACCGACAAGGCCACCGAGCTGGCCGCCTCCAACCTGTCGGCCGAGGACGCCCAGGCCGTCGCCGACTGCAGCCAGGAAGCCGCTTCGGCTCTCACCGGTAACTGATCCGGAAAGGTCCGAGCCTCGATCGAGGCCGATCTGACCAGGAATGCGAACAGAGCGCCCCGGGTTCACCGCCCGGGGCGCTCTGCCGTTCTGGGCCGATAACCCCGTCCAACGTGGCACCATTCGTTCATGGGCGATCCCACCACCGACTTCGTGGCCATGATGACCTTGGAGCCCCACGGCCCCGATACCTACGTCGGGCACGGCCCCCGCTATCCCTGGGGCGGCCTGTACGGCGGACAGATCGTGGCCCAGGCCCTGCGGGCCGCCGCCGAGACGGTCGATCCCATGTATCGGGTGCATTCCCTGCACGCCTACTTCATCCGGAGGGGCGACCATTCTGAGCCGGTTCGTTACGAGGTGGACCGCGTGCGCAACGGGCGGTCGTTCGTGACCCGCACCGTCACCGCCCGGCAGGCGGTGGGGGCGATCCTGTCGATGTCCGCTTCGTTCCAAATCGACGAGTCGGTGCTCGACAACCAGACCGCGAAGATGCCGGGAGACGTTCCCCTGCACCGGGACCTGGCCCACGAGTCATGGACCACGATGTATGACCGGGCAACCGTCCCCGCTGGTGACACCGTTGGCCGGGCTCGAGGTTGGTTGAAGATCTTCGGCGATCTCGGTGACGACCCCGTGCTCCACGCCTGTGCACTGGCCTACATGTCAGACGACTTCCCCACCGACGCTGCCATATCTCTGCACCCGGACCGTCCCCGACCCGAGGACGAGGATCAGTACCCCTTCATCGCCTTCAGCCTGGACCACGCCCTGTGGTTCCACCGACCTACCAGAGCCGATCATTGGCACCTGACCACCATGGCCTGCCACGGACTCATCTCGTCGAGAGGGCTCACCTTCGGAGAGGTCTTCACCGAAGGCGGCATCCATGTGGCGTCGGTGGCTCAGGAAGTCCTCTTGCGTCGCAATCGCGACGCCTGAGGAGACCGGGGATCACATCAGACCCGGACCAAAGCTCCCCCAAGATTGGTGCGGGCCACCCGGACCGTATGCTCGTCGCCCATGAACTCGACCCTGATCCTGCTCCGCCACGGGCAGAGCACCTGGAACGCCGAGAACCTGTTCACCGGCTGGTGGGACGCTGACCTCTCCGAGCAGGGTCGCAGCGAGGCCAGCGCTGCGGGCACCCTGATGGCGGAGGCCGGCCTTCGTCCCGATGTCGTCCACACATCGCTTCAGACTCGCGCCATCCGCACCGCCAACCTGGCCCTCGATGCCATGGGCCTGCTGTGGCTTCCGGTCAAGCGACACTGGCGGCTCAACGAGCGCCACTACGGCGACCTGACCGGCCAGAACAAGGCCGACGCCACCGCCCGCTTCGGCGCCGACCAGGTGAAGGAGTGGCGGCGCAGCTACGACACGCCGCCCCCGCCCATCGCGGATGACAACCCCCACAACCCCAATGCCGACGCCCGTTACGCCCACCTCCCCACCGATGTCCTCCCCCGGTCCGAATGCCTGGCCGACGTGGTGACCCGCATGCTCCCCTACTGGTTCGATGCCATCGTGGCTGACCTGAGTGGAGGCCGCACGGTGCTGGTGGCCGCCCACGGCAACAGCCTCCGCGCTCTGGTGAAGCACCTGGACGACATCAGCGACGCCGACATCTCCGGGCTCGACATCCCCACCGGGGTTCCGCTGGTCTACGAGCTCGATGCCAATGCCCGACCGGTCGAGAACAAGCCGGTCCTGGAACGGGCACTGGGTGACGCCGAGGCGATCGCGGCAGCCGCCGAGGCCGTCGCCCGTCAGGCAACCGCGGGTGCCAAGTGAAGCGCCGTCTGACCTCCGCCGGCCTGGTTCTGATACTGGTGCTGGGAGCGGCATCGTGCGGCTCCGACGACAAGGTCGACAGCACCTCGACCTCGACCACCAGTGCCGGACAAGAGTCGTGCCGTACCGGGGCCGAAGCCCGAAGCGCCGGCGCGCCCGAGCTCGCTGCCCCAAAGGAGAAGACCACCGAACTGGTTACGACCGACCTGATCGAGGGTTGCGGAGACGCCATCCCCGAGGGTTCGGTGGTGACCGTCGAGGTCAACTATCTGGGCAAGGCCCATTCGACCGGTGAGGTCTTCGACTCCAGCTTCGAGAGTGGCCAGACCGTGTCATTCCCGGTCGGTGCCGGCCAGTTGATCCAAGGTTGGGACCAGGGCCTGGTCGGGATGAAGGAAGGCGGGCGCCGGCAGCTCCTCATCCCGGGCGATCTGGCCTACGGCCCCACCGGCAACCCGCCCGACATCGGCCCCGACGACACCTTGGTGTTCGTGATCGACCTGATCTCGGTCTCCGCCCAATAGCCGAGAACCGGCTGCCATGGCCACCCTGTGGGGAACATGGCGACGTCGGGCTTCAGGGTTTCGTACACTCCGGCCATGGCGACCCGTGGCAAGCACCTAGAACACCTGGCCGAGATCCCCCTTTTCTCGGCCCTCAGCAAGAAGGACCTCCAGCGGATCGCCAAGGCGTCCAACGAGGTCGTGCTGGAAGCCGGAACCGTGCTGGCCGACCAGGGCGACATGGGCCGCGAAGCATTCGTGATCGTCGAGGGCACCGCCACCGTGAGCCGCAACGGCCGCAAGGTGGGAACGGTCGGACCCGGCGACGCGGTGGGAGAGATGTCGCTACTCGACCACGGTCCCCGGACCGCCAAGGTGGTTGCCACCACCGATGTGACCGCCTTGGTGCTGAGCGCCCGAGAGTTCGCGGGCGTCATCGAAGAGGTACCGGGGTTGGCCCACAAGCTGCTGGGCCAGCTCGCCTCTCGGGTACGCGAGCTGGACCGTCAGATCTACGGCTGACCACCACCTCGACCCCCACCGCGGCTCCCCCGCCTTGACCCGGTCGATCGAGACGGGAAGGCTTTCCGGTCCCTGACCAACGAGGACCCGGTGCTGCCAACCCCCCGAAACCGAGCCGCGCTGTCCTGGCGACGAACTGTCATGGTGGCCCTGCTCGCCCTGTTGCTCTCGGCTTGTGAGTGGGCAGCCCAGCCAACCTTCACCCACCAGTCGACGCCGGCGTTCAGCTTCAGATACCTCACCCGAGACGGCTCAGACGGCTACTCGACCCAGGCCGCGCCCGGGCACATCACACTGAGCGCCCCGGCCACCAACACCGGGACCAACACTCGGCTGCTGTGGTATCCGCCCGCCCAACCGATGTCGCTCGATCAACAGTCGTGTGCCACCTGGGCCAGCCAGACCAACCTGGGTGCCCAGCAAGGGCTGGCCTTGAGGGTCCGCCATGACCTTCCCGAGGGTCGTTGGCGGGCGGTCACGGTGATGAAGAACGTGGTCTGGGGTGCCAACTGGAACCTCAACGTGCTCACCTGGGACACCCGGGACCAGACGCCTTGGACCGTACGAGGGTCGGTCGATCTGGCCGCTGTGTTCTGGCCGGGCCAACGCCTTGTTCCTCTGCCCTGGCGGGTGTGTGCCCGCGTCACCGGAGACCGGGTGACCATCAAGGGCTGGCCAGCGAGTTCACCCGAACCCTCCTGGTCCGACCCTCGTCACACCGGCTCAGTCCAGCTCCCGGCCGAGTGGGCCTATGCCGGCAAGGGCGGCTGGTACGTCGGACACCTGCCGGCCGGGGCCTCCACCACCTTCACCGAACTCGACCTGGCCTCACTGATTCTCGACAGCGACCCGCGGTAGCAACTCGGGATCCAACCACCCGATGGGCATTCCGGCCCGGGACGCCGACGGGCCTGCCCGTGGGGTGATCGACGCCTCGTCGACATTCGGCGGTCAGCCGAGACCGCGAGTAGGTTTCGGTGTGCTATGGCTACCGACGAGACCACCGCCGATCAGCCCGTGAAGCGCATCAAGCCCCACCATCTGGTGATCGGGCTGGGCGCGGGGATCGCCCTCTTCACCGCCACCTCGGGCGTCGTCCCGCTCATCACCGAATGGCACGACGACTCCCCGGTGCAACGCCACGTGTTCGGCAACATCCCCAGCGCGGTGAAGCTGGCGTTCTACGTGGTGATTCCGCTGGTCATCGTCTACGGCGCCGTCATGTTCGCCATGCGGGTGAAGAACTGGGAACGGGGTACCCCCGACAACCGGCGCACCACCCCCCAGAACGCCAAGAACCGCTTGGAGGACTTCCGCCGCGGTGTCTACATGCAGACCCTGCTGCGCGACCCGGCCGCCGGGCTGATGCACAGCCTGCTGTACTTCTCGTTCCTGATCCTGCTGGCGGTCACCACCACCCTGGAGATCAACCACCAGCTTCCCGAGAGCCTCAAGTTCCTCCACGGCACCACCTATCAGGCGTTCTCTTTCGTCGGTGACGCCGCCGGTGTGGGCCTGTTCGTAGGTGTCATGTGGGCGATCGTGCGTCGTTACGTGGTGCGCCCCTACCGCATTCGCATCAAATCCAAGCCCGACCATGTGCTGGGCCTGGGCACGCTGCTGGCTCTGGCGGTAACCGGTTTCGGTGCCGAGGCTTGGCGGATCGCAGCCGAGGGCATGCCTGAGTACGAGAAGTGGTCCTTCGTCGGCTATCCCATCGCCACCCTGATCGACGGGATGAGCACTCTCCACGGTGGCCACCAGATCTGGTGGCTGGCTCACGTCGCCTCGTTCATCGTGTTCCTGGTGATCCTGCCAGTCACGATGATGCGCCACATGTTCACCTCGCCCCTGAACATGTACTTGCGCGACAAGGATCGCCCCAAGGGTGCCATGCGGGCCATGCCCAACCTCATGGAGACCGAGCTCGAGAGCTTCGGTGCCTCCACCGTGGAGGAGTTCACCTGGAAGCAGTTGCTCGACACCGATGCCTGCACCATGTGCGGCCGGTGCACCAGCGTGTGCCCCGCTCACGCCACCGGCAAGCCGCTCGATCCCCGTGAGATCGTGCTCAAGACCGGCGAGGTCATGGCCGCCTCCGGCAGCCCGGTTGTCTCACCCCCCATCGGCACCGTGGCCGAGATCACCATCGGTTCCAACTCGCTGTTCGAGCGCATCACCCCCGAAGAGGTGTGGTCGTGCACCACCTGCCGGGCCTGTGACGAGATCTGCCCGGTGAACATCGAGATCCTCGACAAGATCCTCGACATGCGGCGCTACCTGTCGCTGATGGAGTCGAACTTCCCCACCGAGTTGGGTTCGGCCTATCGAGGTATGGAGAACTCGGGCAACCCGTGGGGTATGAGCCAGAGCGACCGGGCGGCATGGACCGCCAAGGTCGACGACGTTCCGATCGTCGACGGCTCTGAGCCCTTCGACCACGAGTACCTGTACTGGGTGGGTTGTGCCGGAAGCTTCGACGACAAGAACCAGAAGGTCACCCAGGCCTTGGCCAAGCTGATGCAGCGGGCCGGCGTGGACTTCGCCATCCTCGGCCCGTCCGAGAACTGCACCGGCGACCCGGCTCGCCGTTCGGGCAACGAGTACATCTTCCAGATGCTGGCCATGCAGAACATCGAGACCCTCGACGGCATGGGCGTCCGCAAGATCATCACCCAGTGCCCCCACTGCTTCAACACCCTCATGAACGAGTACCCCCAGCTCGGTGGGCACTACGAGGTGGTGCACCACAGTCAGTTCCTGGAGTGGCTGATCGACCAGGGCAAGCTGGATCTGTCCGAGGCTCGTCTGGAAGAGCGGATCGTGTACCACGACTCGTGCTACCTGGGCCGTCACAACGACGTCTACATGGCGCCCCGCAACGTCATCGGCAACCTAGCCGGTATCGACCTGGTCGAGGCCTCTGCCAACGGAACCAAGGGCATGTGCTGCGGCGCCGGCGGTGCCCGCATGTTCATGGAGGAGAACGTCGGTACCAAGGTGAACGACGCCCGCTCCGAACAGCTGGTGGAAACCGGTGCCAGCCGGGTGGCCACGGCCTGTCCGTTCTGTTACGTGATGATCGACGACGGTGTGAAGGGCATGGGCAAGGACGAGGAGGTTCAGGTGGCCGACATCGCCATCCACCTGCTCGAGGCGTTGGAGAAGGGCGAGGCCGAGCGCACCGCCGGCATGGTCGCCACCGTCGAGGACTGAGCCCAGCTTGGCTGAAGACGGTGCCGCCACCGTTCTGATCGCTGTCGCTGATCCGGACTTCCGTGAGTTGATGGCCCGCGTCGTGGAGGGCGCGGGCCATCAATGCGTACGACTGGATGATCCGACCCCACCGGGGGTGGTTGACACCGCCGTGCACGAAATGGCCCTGGTGGTGGTGGTCGACACCCGGTCGACCTCGCTGGGAGACATAGCGGCGATCATCGAAGCCTTCGCCACCCGCAGCTATCCGGCCAAGGTCCTAGGGGTGGTGGATGGTCCCATCTCCCATGACCAGGCTTTGGCGGTGGGGGCCTCGGCGGTCCTCCTGCGGCCGTTCCACCAGCGGGATCTGGAGAACGCGGTGGCATTCGCTCTCGACCCCAATGCCACAGCGCCCACATCCCAGCCGACCGGCTCAGATCACCCGGCTGACACCACCAATCGTCCGCCGCCCCTCGACGTGGGCCACGCCTTCACCGACATTCTCCGGATGGGCCGACAGCTCTGAGCACGCAGAGAGTCGGGCTCGGGCTCACACGATTCCCGACCGTCTCACCAGCCCCAGGAAGAACCAGCAGACCGGCACCGTCATCCAGTAGGTGACCAGCCGGAACACCAACACGATGGACAGCGCCGTCGGTGGGTCCACGCCCAGGCCAGTGAGAACCGCCACCAGAGCAGCCTCGATCGCCCCCACTCCCCCGGGCGTCGGAGCCACTGAGGCCACCGTGTTGGCTGTCATGTAGGCCACCGCCAAAGTGGCGAACCCGATCCCGTCGACCCCCAGAGCGTGCACGGCAGTGTTGAAGGCCATGATGGTGACCACCTTGGAGAAGGCGGCACCCCCGAAGAGCTGAAGCACCTTCATCGGGTCCCGGGCCAGCACCATCAGCTCGCCCGCCGCCTCGCGGACGCTGCCGATCAGCTGACCGAACAGCCGTCGACCCCACGGCATGAGGTAAAGCCCACCAGCCAAGACCAGCACCACCACCAGAGCGCGGGCTATCACCACCATGTCGGGCAAGCTGAAGGCCAGATCCTGGTTGGAACCAGCCCAGGCCATGAAGGTGACCAGCAGAAGAACCTGCATGACGCCGCTGGCGGCACTGGTCAGCCCGATGGAGGCCGCGCTGAGGGTCAGGTCGACACCGTGGCGCTAGAGGTAGCGGGTTCGCAGCGCCATTCCCCCGGCGTTGGCAGGAGTGAACCGGTTGAGAAAGGACTGGGCGAACATCACCTGCAACGTCTCCCAGAAGGGGAGGCGAACGGTCACCGCTCCCTGGAGGGACCACACCCCGCCCACGAACCCCACCAGGGCCAAGGCCACCAGGGGAGGGAGGTAGGTCCAGTCGGCCTGGCTCAGAGACTGCCCGATAGCGGCCCAGTTCGATGCAAACGCCAACAGCACGTAGGCCATGACCGTTCCGCCGAAGATCCCGACCAATCGGCTGAGGCTGATGCGATCCAGCCGGGTCAGCTCATAGGACTCGACTCCGAGGCGGGCTTGGAGGGCGGCCCGGGTCTCATCCCAGAGCGCCTTGCCGCTGGAGGCCTTCACGGCCTGACGGGTTCCGGGCGACACTGCCAGCGGCTGGATCATGGGAAGAGCCGCTGCCAGCTCACCCTGGGGCATGTGGGTCAAGGCTCCCTGAAGAGCCCGCTCCACCCCCACCCGGGCGGCCATGGACATGACCAACTCGGCCACGTCGGTGGCCCGAAGCTGCTCGGACGCCACCAGATTGGCGAACTGGAAGCCGGTCAGGCTCACCTCACCGTCGTGGTCGAGGGTGAAGCGCCCCAGGTTGGCCCGACGGTGCGCGATCCCACGGGCATGAAGGCGACTCAGTTGTAGCCAGGCTTGCGACAGCACCTCGTCGCTCAACACCGAGTCGTCGACGTCGACCAACCGAGAACCTCGAGGGTCGGCGGTCACCAGGATGCCGTCACCCTCCTCGGTCTCGGTCACCGCGTGAACGGCGGGGGTGTTGACTCCGGCTGCTTGTGCCAGCAGGCCACAGAGCCCCTGATGGGCTACCACCGCGTCGGCTGACCAGGACGGACGGTCATCGTCGAGGCCCTTCACCCTCACCAGGTTCACGGCTCGCACCAGCAATTCGGCGTCCCGCTCGTCGCGCCCCACCACCTGGACCAGAACCGGTTGTTGCTCCCACTGACCGGTCATGGTCCGAGTCAGGGTTGCCGGGCCGGACCGGAGGGTCAGGTTCTCGAGGTTCAGCCCCGTGCGGACCAGCGCGGCCCGTACCGCCTCTACATCGAGCCACCGGGCCGGTGAGCCCAGAACCACCAGCAGGGCCGACCCCACCGCCACACCCAGAGCGATGGTGGTAACCAGGTGGACCGGCAGCGCCACCGCGGTGAGGATCCGTACCAGGCTCAGGATGGCCATCCAGATCCAGGCGGCTCGACGCCACCGGTGCGAGAACGAGGTCGACAGAACGGTGATTCCCGCCGCCAGACCGGCCAGGTAGCTGGCCGACGGGAAGGCCGCCCCTGTTATCCAACCTCGGCCATCGAGTCCCCGTTGAATCGCCATGGGAGTCGACTGGTCCATCCAGCTCTGGAGGAGCGCCACCGACACCGCGCCCGCTCCGGCCGCCACCAGAGCCACCGTCATCTGGACCGGTCGCTTCCACCAGACGGCCAGACCGAGCAGAACCAGCGGAGTGGCCACCGCCAGAAGCTGAACCAGACCGATCAGGCCCTTCTGCACCAGATCGGGAAGATGGTTGGCCAGCCGGACCAGATCAGTCGAGAAGCTTCGAAGATCGCCCGGATAGGTGGCCACCAATGCCAGCCCCGCCAGCGCCAACACCACCGCGAAGACCAGCCGGGCCGAATCGGCTGGGTGGCGACTCCACGGGCGTCCACCCTCCGACAGCGTGAACCGTGACCCCTTCGCGCCCGTTCCGACGAGATTGACGGCATGGTCCTCGCCTACTGGCGGCTTCTCCCCGGTCACAGAAGTGAGACTACGACGCTGCCCGGGTGGCAAACGGTGACTGGCACGGTGCGCTCGGTGGCAGGATCGGCCCCTGTAGGGTGACCAGACCCCCCCGATGACCCTGTGCTGATGTCCAAGAAGTCGCCACCTGGCTGCCGCGCCACCGCCGATACTTCACCCGGAGCCCGAGCAGACCGGTACGACCTCAGTTCTCGGACTGGTCAGGCCGCTGGTCTACGAACGCTGAGGTCTCGGCCGAACGGGGCCGCTGAGCCGTGAGCCTGAGACACCTCCAGCTCTTCCCCCCGATCCTCCCGCCCGACGAGCCCGGCCCCGACATCGGTGAGCGGGGCAGCCGTCGACGGCTGGTGCTGGTGGCAGCGCTGGCCACCACCGTCACCGAAGTCCTGGTGCTTACCGGGGTCACACCCCGAATCGCCATGGGTGGCCTTCAACTGTCCATGTCGATCCTGCCGGGCCTGGCCCTGGCGGTGGCCTGCGGCGACCGCCTGTTCGGACGATCATCGCTACGCCGGGTGGCCGCCTGGTTCTGGATTCTCGCCGGAGCCCTGCTGACCGTGCTGTTGGCCATCTACTCCCTACAAGGCGAGTTCGAACGGTTCTGTGCCCTGGTTCTGGCCGCCATGAGTGAGGAACTCGTGTACCGGTTGGCGGCACCGGCGGTTTTCTCGGTGCTCCTGATGTTCGGCGGGGTCGCCAAGGGCCGGGCTCGGTTGGCGGGGCTGGCTCTGGCCGGTGCCTGGTTCGTGCTGTTGCCCGGCCACCAGAGCCAGATGACAGCCGGTGCCGGGCCTGTGCCCTTCATGGCGTTCGCCGTCTTGGCGGCCGCCCTCGTCTACCGATCTGGTTCGGTTCTGCCCATGGCCACCGGGCACGCCATCACCAACCTCGTCACCTTTCTGGTGTGGGATGACGCTCTCCCCGCCGACGCCCGCACGGTGGCTATGGGTTCGGTGTTCACCCTGTTGGCGCTGGCCTATGGGATCCCCCGACGCTTCACCGTGGATCCCGACCGGGGCCTCATCGACATAGCCACCGGACTTCCGCTGAGCGACGCCGAGGCCGAGGCGCTCGGTGCCCACGACCTCAGACCGGGTCGGTGAAGTTCTCCCAGTAGCGCGACGGAGTGGGGCCCCGCTGGCCCTGATACTTGGAGCCCACCTCGGCTGAGCCGTAGGGAACGTCAGCGGCGGTGGTCATGGCCAAGAAGCTGATCTGGCCGATCTTCATCCCCGGATAGAGGGTGATGGGGAGGGTGGCGATGTTGGACAGTTCCAGGGTGATGTGACCGTCCCAGCCGGCATCGATGAACCCGGCGGTGGAATGGATCAGCAGGCCCAGCCGTCCCAGGCTGGACTTGCCCTCGAGTCGGCCCACCAGGTCGGTGGGTAGCTTCACTCGTTCGGCGGTGGAGCCCAACACGAACTCACCGGGATGGAGCATGAACGCCCGGTCAGGATCGTCGGGGATCTCCACCAGTTCGGTGAGGTCCTCGAGGTTCTCCTTCACGTCGATGATCCCGGTGGTGTGGTTGCGGAACACCCGGAAGAACCGGTCGATGGTGAGGTCGACCGACGACGGCTGGATGCATGACTCGTCCAGGGGGTCGATCTCGATTCGGCCGTTGCGGAGGGCCTCGCGGATGCTGCGGTCAGAGAGGATCACGGCAGCGAACGGTAGTTGGTCACCGAAGTGGGGGCCTTCGGGCCTTCGCCGAACCGATCTGGAGGCCGCCCGGTCGCGTGGCGAGCACTCACCCGCTGGAGGCCTGATCGGCCATGAGCAGCCGGCGTCGCCGTAGGGCCCGGCGGGTCGCCACCTCGTCACGCCGGGTCGTGGGAGAGCCCAGCGCGTGGTCCACGACCTCGCGGCCACGCTGGTCCTCGACATCGATCAGGCGAGCCGCCCCCGACCGACTTGCCACATGAACGAAGACCGACACCAGACCGAGTCGCCTCTGGAAGGGGCTCGCCCGCACCTCACAGCTCTGGGTGCGCGCCACCGGGACCACCGCGGTGCGATGGATCACCAGGCCGGTGCGGGTGACCACGGTGGTCGGGGTGATGGCGTGGCCCAGCGTCCGATAACGCGCCCGACCCGCCAGACCCGACCCGATCATCAGAACCACACTCAGCCCGACCGCAGCTACCAGGGACCCGGCCAAGACACCCCCCATCACCACCAGGCAGGCCGAGGGAATCAGGAACCGTGCCACCGAGCGTCGTAGAGCTGGCCGGGGGGCGCCGACCAACCGAACCCTCAGGCCGGTGGCCGGATCCACCGACTGCTGGGACTGATCGGCACCAGAACCCGGGGGGTTGTGGTTATCGATCGGTGGGTCGGCGTCGGTCTCGGGCAGAAGAGCGGCCAGCAGCCAGGCCAGGTCACGCCTTCGAACCAGGGGGATGGTGGTGGTGTCGGCCTGCCCCGGTCCGCTGGCACCACCGGCGCTCTGAAGCTGCAACGAGACCAGGCCGAGCCGGCGCCTCAGCGGATTGTCGGCCACCCAGACCGACTGGATTCGGTGCAGGGCGATGGTGGCCTCACGCTGGTCGAGCAGGCCCCGCTTCACGTGGAGATCGTTGCCGTAGCGAACCAAGGTCAGGTCGTGGTCCCGCAGGATCGACCCGACCGCGGCTGCTATCAGCATGAACGGCAGGGTGAGCAGGACCGCTCCAACCACCGCGACCACCGTTCCCAGCGCCGCCGTCAGCCATCCCCCGGCCTCAGTTGCAGAGAACCCCATCTCGCCGGTCGTCACCGCCACGAAGCCCACTACTGACAGTCCCGCCAGAAGACCCGAACCAGTGAGACCGGCGGTGACGAGGTCACGGGTCGACAGCCGCAGCAGTTGCTCGACCGATGGTGCCGCCGGGGGAACCTGACCAGGCAGGTTGCGGTGGTCGTGAACAGTTGAGGCGTAGTCCAAGGTCGGATCGGCGGCCGCCCACACCGCCCCCTGAGGGGCATTTGCGTCCCAGGGTCGAACCTGAGGAGCCTCGTGGTCGGTGAGGATGGCGGCGGTCGGTCCTTCGGTGCTGACCCGATGGCGCGGATCGAGCAGAGCCGCCCGCAGAACCCGGGCCGACTCCTCGCCCAAGCAGTCGAGCGTCACCTCGACGTTGGATCCTCCTCCAGCGGTGTCGACCCTGAGGGCCACGACCCCAACGATGCGATGGAGAAGTTGTCGACGGACATCCACCTGTTGGATCCGGGTGACCGGGATCTCTCGGACGTGGCGCTGCAACACGCCGTGCTCGATTCTGAGGGTGCCATCCACCACCGCGTAGGTGAAGCGACGCCACACCAGCACCTGGTAGCCAAAAAACCCGGCAAGCAGCAGTACCGCCAACCCCAGCCCCACCAGACGCATGCTTCCCATCAATGCCACTACCGGAAGCACAATTCGGCCGCTTTGGGCAATTACGACGAGAACCGGAGAGAGGGGATGAAGCCGACGGGGCACGGTGAGATCACCTTCAGCCCCCGCGGCCGCTCCTGAGCCCATCCCCGCTTCACCCAGCCTGACCGGCACCGATGACGGCGGCCGCGGTGTCAGTGATGGTGGTGGTGACGGTGGTGGCAGCGGTGACGGTGACCGCTCGTCAGACGGCGTCATCGGCCTCGGCCCGGGCCAGTACCAGGCCCCGGACCCGTTCGGCCTCGGTGGGCTCTACTCCTGGTAGCACCGCGTCGCTGGCCGCCGAGGCAGTGGACACCTGAACCGACACCACTCCGGCCAGACGTTGAAGCGGCCCTTGGTGGAAGTCGATGTGCTGTACCCGGAAGTGGGGCACCGACGACTCTCGTCGCACCACCAACCCGCGCTTCAGTTCGAGGTGATCCTCGGTGATCCGAAAGGTCCAGCGGCGGTAACGGGCCCGTGGCACCACCAGAGCCAACAGCCAGCCCGCCCCGCCCACGACGACCGTCGCCGCAGCCACCGGGAGCAGTGGGGGGTCGCCGGCGACCACCACCAAGATCACGATCAGCAGCCCCGCCAGGGTCACGATCACCCCGGGAGCCGCCCAGAACAGACGGACCCTCGGGCTCAGGTAGCGAACCTCCCCGCTGTCGCCAGGGCCACCAGTAGCGGGCTGACCATCAGCCGTGGACCGATGCGTTCCTCCGGGGCCGGTCGCATCACGGGTTCGGGACACTTCGGCCATGATCACCGCAGGCTAACGACCGCTAGTGGCAGGCCACACTTGCCCGAACCCGGCGTCGTCGATGCTACGGTGGGCGCCCCTGCGGGTGTAGTTCAATGGTAGAACATCAGCTTCCCAAGCTGAATACGGGAGTTCGATTCTCCTCACCCGCTCTCACGAGAAGGTCCAGGTCACGCGGCAGATCCGGTGCCCTGGACCTTCGTCGCGCAGAGCACGAAATCGGCGGCGTGACCCTAACGTGACCCTACGGATCGACGAGTCGAGCGTTCGAGTCCGCGGGGCGGCTTTGTTGCCCTGTCACGATACCGGGGCAGGCTCGCGTGACGTCGGGCTGTGTGGAGTGGAGCGTGACGGACCTACCCGAGTCGGATCCCAGCAACGACCTGATTGGTGCGGTCGAGGAAGCTGCCGGCGCGCGATCAGACGAGTCGGTCGTTGCTGCTCTTGCAGAGCTCTTCGACCGCGAGCGTCAACGAGTTCGGTTCTCACGCCAGGTCGAGGTCGCTCACGAGGACCGCTGGTTCCACTGGATGACCAACCGAGCCCTGCGAACGCTGATCGAGGACGGGGCCATCCGCTCTGAAGAGCAAACCTTGTCGACGGGAGGGTCAATCCACCTCATGTGGCATCGCAGCTACCGCTACCCGAAGCGCGAGGCTGCCCGCGTCGCGGGACTCGTCGAGGAGTACGCCCATCCGAACATCGGTGCGTCGCTCGGACTCCAGGGAGAGATGCTGACGCTTGAGGGATTCGCTCGGAACCAGTTCGTTCTGCATGGACGAGAGGTCCGGGCCTTCGGCGGAGTTGAGTGGACGGAGACCGCACACGACCTCGACTTCATCTTCGAGCGTGACGGTCAGGTGTACGGGGTGGAGGTCAAGAACACCCTGGGCTACATGGACCAGCGCGAGTTGCGAGTCAAGGTGCGAATGTGTGAGCACCTGGGCATCCGACCGGTGTTCGTGGTTCGCATGATGCCGAAGACCTGGATCTACGAGGTCCAGAACGCAGGCGGGTTCGTGCTCGTGCTGAAGTGGCAGTTGTACCCATGGACCCATCGTGAACTGGCCGCCCGAGTTCATGGCGAGCTCGGGCTACCAGTCGATTCTCCTCGCGCACTGCAGGAGGGCACGACGCAGCGGTTTCTGCGCTGGCACCTTCAGAACCTGTGATTTCGGATCGTGATTCACCGCCGCCTTCGCGAAAGTGCAGGTCAGAGGCCATGGGCGGCGTACCTCCATGAATACATTGCTGGTGGTCCGCCTCACCTACCCAGGAGTTGGTCGAGAGCGTCGGCAATGGCTCGATCGCGTTGTCTCGTGGCGTGTTGGTAGCGGAGGGCGGCTTGGTGGGTGGCGTGGCCGAGCCGGTACATGACCTCCTTGGTGCTTGCGCCGGTGCTCGCGGCGAGGGTGCCCGCGAGGTGGCGGAGGTCGTGGAGGTGGATCTCGGGGATGCCGACCTCGGTGCGGGCCTTGTCCCATGCGTCCTGCCAGACGTGCGGCGCGAGCGGGCCGCCCTTCTGGCCGGTGAAGACGTAGCCGTCGTCGCCGGGCTGTACGAAGGCGTCGAGGTGGCCGCGTAGGTCGGCAACGAGCGCCGCCGGGATGGTGAGGACCCGTCGGCCGGCGTCGGACTTGGGTGGTCCGACGAGGTGGTTGCCGTGGCGGTCGAGCTGGCGCTGTCGGACGATGGCGATCTCTCGGCGGCCGAGGTCGACGTCGCCGCGTCGCAGTCCGAGGATCTCGCCTCGGCGGAGGCCGACGAAGGCGGCGAGGAGGGCGACGCATCGCATCCGCTCGGGGAGCTGCTCGACGAGGTCGTGGACCTGGGCGACGGTGGGGATCGGGCGCTCGTCGGCTGGTTCGACGCCGGCGCCCTTGATGGTGCAGGGGTTCGCCGGGATCAGGCCGTCCTCCACCGCCGTCGTCAGGATCGAGCGGAGCAGGCGGTAGCACTTCGCCGCTGTGCTGGCCCCGGGCCCGCTGGGTCCTCGGAGGCGGGCGTTCCACTCGCGGACCTGGGCGGTGGTGATGCGGGCCAGTCGGCTGGAGCCGAAGGGCGGGAGGACGTGCAGTCGCAGCTGCGTGAGGTAGAGGTCCT
>CAUJFC010000019.1 GCA_963169755.1 Actinomycetota bacterium
GAACTCCGACCCTTCCCGCCCGGCAGAGGAGATCTGCACCACACCTCCCTCGGGCCAGACGAGCTGGCTGTGGACCACCTCATCGGGCTGCTCGCCCGGTACCACCAGTTGGCGTTGGAACCCGAACACATCGACCGCCAAGGTGATGAGGGCGTTGGCATCACGGGCGGCGACCGCCGGCCAGATCCGTCCGTTTCGGCTCAACCGGTCGGCCCGGCTGGAGCCCCCGGCGGCAGTGGAATGGTCCATGTCTGAGTCCCCTTGTGATCTTCCCCGGGGGCGAGCCTACGGGCGTCGAGGGTTGATGTGACCGGACTGATCAGAGGTAGCCGGGGGCGGGGGTGGTTTCGGGGGTGGTGGTCTCGGGAGCCTCGGTGCCGTGGGCGGTTGATCCGCCGAGCTTTTCCTGAAGGGGCTCGTCGATCTCGTCGGCCATCTGACCCAGGCTCACGATGGCCTCGATGAGAGTCCCGCTGGGGTGGATGGCTCGGTGGGCCGGTTGTCGTGGGGGGAAGTATCGGATTGGCGCTCCGGTAGCTTCCGGTGATGGTTCGCTGGTTGAGGCTTGTGGTCATGGTGGTGCTGCTGGCAGCGGCCACCGTCGCTGTCGGTCCCGGGGGATCGGTGCTCGACCCCGGTCCGGCTCAGGCGGCGGCGCTCGACGAACTCGAGGGCCGGTTCCTCACCACCCGGCCGTCGGTGGGACCGACGTTCGTGGTCAACGTCTCCGGGGAGCCTCAGCAGCGGATCCTGTTGGCCCGAACCCTTCAGGGGCTGGTCAACCGCACCGAGGCGCGGATGTATGTGATCGATGGTGGTGACCCGGCCGCCCAGGGGTTGTTGGACCGTTACGTGGCCCGGGGTCTGGTCACGGTGGCCGGTTCGGGCACTCTCGATGACGCCCTGTCCCGTTACGCCGCCGAGGTATCCGGATACGTGGTGGCCGACCTGGCCGAGCCGTGGAGTGTCCATGGTGCCGCGGTGATCGCCAGCGTGGAGGGCGGGGTGGTGGCCACACCGGACCAGGTGGCTCTGGTCCAGTCGATGGGTCTGAGCGAGATCGACGACACCCGGGGCCGCTGGCCCGACGCCTCCACTGCTTATCTCGATCTGGCGGCCGGCTACCGCGACCGGCTGCCGTCGAAGACGGTGGCGATCGTGCGTAGCACCGACACGCTGTGGGACTTCGTTGTCCAACAGGGGATCCTGCCGGTGTTCGCCCGGCCCAGCGACGGCGACTGGTCGACGGTGGTGTCGCTGCTTCAGGACGTACCCGACGGGTCACCGGTGTACGGCTACGTGTCTGACACCGGAGACGAGGAAGCGGTGGCCCTGGCGGTTCTGGCCAGCACCGACCTGACCCTGGTCCCCAGCGACACCACCCGCAACCTGTCGTTCCATGTGGCGGTGGCGGCCGACCGGCCGCGCCAGCGGGCCACTCCGCCGGATCTGTCGCAGGTGGAACCGTGTTCGCCCGATGCGGTGAACGTGGTGGTGGGGGTCACCGACGGCGACAACATGAACGTGCCGCTCAATCACTTCTTGCGCCCGACCAACTGGGACAATCCCCGGCGGGGTGAGCTGGCGTTGGGGTGGTCGATCGGCCCGGGTCTGGCGGTGCTGGCCCCGGCGGCCTGGGATATCTACGCCCAGGAGGCGACCCCGAACGACGAGCTGGTGGCCATGATCGGCTGGTCTTACGGTGCGCCCGCTCTGCTGTCGGATCCCAGCGACTTCTACACCCAGTCGTTCCGGCTCATGGATGAGCTGGGCATGACCAGCTTCTGGTCGCTCGGCGGTGGGCTGGAGACGCCCGGCGCCGCCTACTGGTCGGCTTTCGATGCCGCCGCCGACGCCAACGGCGGCGTGCCCGATGCGGTGTTGGTGGGCTACGGGAACGCGGTCGGGTCGGCCTTTCACAGCCCGGGCGGTCGACCGGCGTTCACGTCACGGTCGGTCTACGGCGAGAACCCGACCCAGATCGCCGCCCACATCTCCGCCTTGTTGGAGACACCCCCGGTGGAGCGTCCGCTGGTGAGCTTTCTTTCGGCCACCAACTGGAGCAACCCGGTGGGCGAGTTGATCGCGGCGCTGGTGCCGTTCGAGGACCAAGGGGTCCGGTTCCTGACCCCGGCGGCGGCTGCGGCCTGTATGCCGGCCGCGCCCGAGCCTCCGCCGCCCCCGATGGCCGGGCCCGGAACCTGCCTGCCGGTGGAGCCCATCGTCGAGCACGGATTGGCGCTGATCAGCAATCCGGTGGCGTCGGAGATCGCCCGGGTGCCGCTGCCGTTCGGGCCCGCCACTGAGGTCACCGTCGATCCGACCGGGCCGGTGTCGGCCGGTGACACCGTTGAGTATCGGGCCGAGATCACCATCGATCTCGACGCCCTGGCGGCCGAGATGCTCGAGACCCGCGTCAAGCCGGTGGTTCAGGCCGGCTACGGACCCGAGTTGGCGGCCACAGCCTGGATGGCCTTCGAGTTCGACAACCTCGAGATCACCTTTCCGGCCCCGGCTGGTACCAGTGGCGGCGGTACGCCCACGGTGATCAGCCCGGCCGAGGGCGTGGCCGCCGCCTGGGACGGGGACTCCCTGGTGGTGCGAGCGCAGGATCTGGCAGCCGACAGCCGGTCGAGTCGGCCTCCGGTGGAGATCGCGGTGTCGTGGAGTGTGACCGTCGATGCCGCGGCGCCGCCGGGTGGAACCATCGAGTTGGTGCCCGGACCCTTGGCCTTCGACCTGGTGCTCGATGTCGGGGTGGTGCTGGGTGAGTTCCCGCTGACCGGCGGGGTCACGACCTCGTGGACGTGTGTGGCCGCCGAGGAGGTGCTGGCCTCGATCGACGTGGCCGAGGCCCCGGTGGTCGACCCCGAGGACCCAACACCGCCAACCTCCTCGACCACGACCACGACCACGACTACGTCCTCGACCACGTCCTCGACCACGATCACGTCCACGACCACGACCGACCCGTCCGTCCCTTCGACAACTGGATCCATCCCGGCCGTCGGACCGACCCCCGGGCCGCCACCCCCCGTCTCTGCGGTCACGACCACCGCTCCCGGCCGCCCGATCAGCGAGTCCGACCCGACAGTCGGGGTGGCTCCCGCCGCCGAAGCCACCCCCGGCCGCCCGAGCTTCACCGGCTGAGGTCTACCAACACCACGGTGAGTTCGTGTCGTCACCAACCGATCCACTCCACCTCTTCGTTCATCTGAAGCACGTCCGCGCCCTGATGCCGGACCACGGTTGAGCTGAGAGATCCATCACCTCTGGGGTACCACTCGTTCCCCGGTGGGGGTCAGTGGAGTGGGTCAGACTCGCCGGGATGGACGGACTGATTCGTGATGCAACGGTCGACGACGTCGACGAGATCCTGGCCCTGATCGCCGAGTTGGCCGACTACGAACGGGCTCGCCACGAAGCGGTGGCCACTGCCGAGCAGCTGCGTACACACCTGTTCGGCCCTCACCCGGCGGCGCGGGTGCTGCTGGTGGAGACCCCCGGGGGCGAGGTGGCGGGCATGGCCCTGTGGTATCCCACGTTCTCGACGTGGCTGGGGGTGCCGGGGATCTGGTTGGAGGACCTGTTCGTGCGTCCCCAGCACCGCAAGGCCGGCTACGGCCGAGCCCTGCTGGAACGCCTTCGCACCTTGACCGATGGTCGGGTGGAGTGGGCGGTGTTGGACTGGAACACCCCGTCGATCGAGTTCTACGACTCGCTCGGCGCCAAGCCGGTGGACGGCTGGACCCGCTACCGCTGGGACCCGGTGTAACCCCGCCGAACTCGGTCGCGACCACCGGCCCAGCCCATGAGTTGACGGGCCCGCCACGGGCTCTACGGTCACAGTTGGGCGGTACCTATGTGGTGAGGATGCCGCGAGCGTGGAGGTTCGGATATGGCTGGTCATGACCCCGCTGACGAGGTGCACCCAGACGATCTCGTGGACGTGGGCGACACGGTGGTGGTGGACCACCTCCAGGTGATCTGCACCGACTTCGGGGAGGCCTCCCTCGCTGCGCTGGAGGGCGGCCCATCGGTGGTGATCGCGTTCCATGGCAAGACCTTGGTGGACGAGGAGGAGCGCACGGTCCGGGTCCTGATCCCCTCCTGGTGCTGGCCAACGGTGGACCGACTGGCCACTGACGCCATCGCCGCCGAACTGGCCCGGGCTGCCGAGGAAGAGCCCAGCGACACCTGTCCCGCGGATCTCGTGGAGGTCTGGGACCTGGACGTCGATGAGTACGACGCCGATGGGGGACTGGGAAGTGTTGTCCTGCGACCTCATCGAGGTGATCGAGGTTCTGGATCCCGGTCAGTTCCTGATCCTCAGTGGCCCCGACAACCGGTTCGTGCAGCTCTTCGTGGATGAGCACGACGCCCAGTTGGAGACGGTGAGCAACCAGTTCCTGGCCCCCGAACACCGGATGGGCTTCGAGGTGCTGGACCTGCTCGAGGAACAGGGCTGGACCCGGCCCACCCACTTCCCGTCTAGCGGCCCGCTGCCCGAGGGCGCGTCGCCCAACCACTTCATGGAGCTGGGGGAGCACTGGCAGGCCGAGGAGGTGGCGGCCCTGATGATCAGCACCCTCCGCCACATCCACCGCGTCCCCTCCCCGATCGAGATGACCTACATCGCCGGCTCCATCGACGGCGACAAGATCCTCCTCCCCAGCCTCGGCCTACCCCGAGCCGGGGACTGACGGAGGCGCGCGTCTGGCGGGGCTGCGACTGCATTTGGTAGCGGTGAGCCGCCACAGCGAGGAGACGGTGATCTCGCTCATCCGTAGGCGGCGACCGGCGCATGACGACGCGCCATGATGGGCGGTCGCGTCAGGGTGGCGCATCACGAGGTGAGTTCTGATATGGCAATCGACCCCAACCCCGGCGAGCTAGAGCCGGAGAGCACCGGTACGCCCGGTAGCGATGCGTCGGCGGCCGATGTCGGCCGAGGCGCGCCGAACGACACTCCATCACCAGAGCTGCAGTCGCCGATTACGGCATCACAGGTGAACGGGCACCGCTACATCGTGCAGCGGACGGAGGCGGGGCGGGCACTGGGTCAAATCATGGCCGAGACCGAGGCCGGGTTCAGCGTGGTCATCAATGGTGCCAAGTTCCAGTGGGACCGGTTACCCAACAGCGTCCACGAGGTGGCAGAGGGCAGCTTGGAGCTCGATTCACTCCTCGACATCGAGGGAATCCGTGCCTCGTTCGCTGAGCAACCGGCGGCCGTGGTGGCTCGGTTGCTGCGAGATCGTGGACAGCCGCTCGAGGCCGGTGAGATCCAGTTGGTGTTGGAGGCCTTCGAGATCCTCGCACCGGGCGAGGCCAAGGCGAGATGGAAGGACCTGCAAAAGACACTGGTGAAGCACGCGCACATCACCCGTGTCGGCAAGCCGGTGCGGTACGCGTGGAGCGACGATCCAGTGGTAGAGGTGGCGGCAGCCAAGAAGGAGCTGTCGGTGGCTGAACTGCTCGAGCTGGTGGCCAAGCCGTCGGCGAAAGGCAGGACAGACGCCCTCCAGTTGCTCACGGAGAAGGATGCGAAGGGGGAGCTGTCGGCGAGCCAGAGGCAACTCGCCGTGGTACTGGGCGGCGTCGCGGGCAACCGTGAGTCCGCCTTGGCGGAACTCGACATCACACAAGTGCCCGCCCCGATTGCGCCTGTCGTGGTCAGTGCTGCGGTTGAGTTCGGGTTGTGGGGGGTGGTGCTGGGTTTCGCTGCCGATGCCCGCACCACGGTCTCGACTGCTGCATTGGCTGCGTTCGAGGAGGCCCCGGCCGAAGATCAGCGGCGCTCCCTGGTCGAGTGGTTCGCAGCCGCAGAGCTGCTTTTGACCACGCCGGACCCGAGGGCACATCGCGAGGTGCAGCGATGGCTGGAACTGGCGCAGACCCTCATGCCACTGGAGCCTGACCCCACTGTGGCCCGATCTGTCATGGCGCTGGCGATCGCGGTGGCAACTGGCTACCTGGAGCGAGAGGTGCGTGGTCCACTGGTCGAAGAGCTCATGGGCCTCCTCGCCGCTCACGGTGCTGTGCCCCAGCACGTTCTCAGCGCGCTACCGAGTGACCGTCGGAAGGTGGAGGCGTTCCAGCACGTGCTCCGCAAACCCTCCGGCGGTCATCATCCGGGCCGGATCTTCTGGTACCGGGTGGTTCTGCGTTCGGACCACGTAGATCTGTTCGAGCGGGATGGTGCATTCAACTTGCTGGATCTGGACGGTCTACGGGATCTGTTCAGCGACCCGGAGCTCCAAGTGCTCCTGGAGGGACACGTCGCCGCTGGTGTGGAGACCCAGTTGCGGATGTTGGTGGAGCTGGCACCACTGCCCGACGTGCTCGCCTTCATCGAAGGGGCGCCCGCTCGGCTCGTCGCCCAGATCCGGACGGACCGGCTCGCGCAACGTCTCAGGACGGAGTCCGAGTCCGAGTCGCTGCTGAGCAGAGCACTGGGCCGGTTCGCGGCGACGCATGCGGGTGAGTTGGAGAGCCGCGTGCGGGCCGAGGTCGCCGCTGAGTTGGAGGAGTACGAACTCGGCCTCCTGGCCGCGAAGGAACAGATAGTGATACTCGAAGCCGAGCTGGCGTCGCAGCAGGCCGCCCGGGTTGATGCTGAGAACCGGGTCGTGCAGTTGTCTCGACAGTCGAAAGAGGCGGCCAGCCATGGGCTCGAACAGGCCCGGTTGGACGCGCTCAGGGCGGTGGTCAACATCGTGGAGGACCTGCGGCGGGTGGCGGCTGCCCCCGACGGCGAGGTGTTGTCGGTGGCCGACCTCCACCTGGGCGCCTCCACCCAGGCACAGGTGCTGGGGGTGAGCACCCTCGAACAGGCCGGTGACACCGTTCCTTTCGACCCTTCGCGGCACCGGCTCATCGATCAGGCCCGACCGCAGGACGGCACACCCCAGGTCAGGGTCATCGAACCCACCTACGTGGTGCAGTCCGGAGACGCCGTCACGGTTCTGCGGTACGGAAGGGTGACCGGTTCGTGATTAGGAGCGCAGCACATGGGTGAGGCAGTGGTGGGGATCGACTTCGGCACCTCCACCACGTTGGTGGCGGTCAGGCCCGCAGGGGGCCACGAGAGGGTGCTCTTCCTGGGGGAGTCGAACCTGTGGGTGCCGAGCGTGGTGGAGGTGGCTCCGGGGGGCGGGTATCTGGTGGGTGAGGTCGCCGAGGCGGGACACCCCGACCGAGTGTTGCGCTCGATCAAGCGCGCGATCACCAAAGAGGAAGAAGAGGTCCAGCTTCGCGACGGGTCTGCGGTGAAGGTGGACGAGATCGTCGGTTCGATCCTGTCCGAGACGCTGGCGCGGGCCCGGTCTCTCGGCCATGACCTCACCGCCATGCGCGTGCAGATGGGATGTCCGGCGATATGGCGACAGCCTCAACGTCAGCGTCTGGCCCGGATCGCGTCGGACCTCGGGCTCGAGGTGGATACGCCCGACATAGTCGACGAGCCGATCGCGGCGGGGATCGCCTGGGTGGAACATCAGTGGGCCACCACTGGTAGACGGCCCCGTGGTCGGGTGCTCGTGTTCGACAGTGGCGGTGGCACCCTCGACGTCGCCCTGTTGCTGGTGGGCGGGGAGGAGGAGCCCGAGATCACTGTGCTGGCCGTGGCCGGACTGGACGAGGCGGGCGACGCGGTCGACGACGCCGTCGCCGCCGACCTGGCCGGAAGCTCAGCCAGTCTGGCCGAGCGCCACCACCACCACACCCGTTTGGTGACCATGGCGGCTCGGGAACTGAAGGAACTGCTGAGCTTTGCCGAGGAGCACACCGTGCTGGTCACCGGCGAGCCATCGCTGCCGGCGACCTACCGGCGCAGCCAACTCGAGGAGCAGATCGCGCCCCAGATTCAGCGGGCGACGCAACTGGCCCAGGCCGCGGTGCGCGCCGGCCGGTCCCGGGAGCTCTTCTTGAAGGACGGGCCCACCCAGATTCGCCAGCAGCCGTGGGAGGAGCTGGCCGGCACGGTGAGCCACGTGATCCTGTCGGGCGGCACCTCGGCCATTCCGGCGATGCAGCGGGCCCTGGCCGAGCTGTTCCCCCAGGCTGAGGTTCTCGCCGACCGTGGGGTCAGTTCCACCCAGGCCTCGGTGGTGTCGGGCCTCTCGTATGCCGACACCTACGGCCGGCTGAACCTGCCGCGTCCGGCACTCACGTTCTCGGTGGTGTTCCGGGGCATTGACCGCCGCACGGGAGAGATGGTCACACTGGATGACCAGGTGCTGTACCCCGCCTTCGAGCCGCTGTTCACCCCCGCTCAGGTGATGCGAGGGGAGATGTCTCTGGGGTACGAAAAGCCCTTCGATTACCCGGCCGAGCTGCGCGGGCCCGTGGAGGCGGTGCTGGTGTGCCATGCCGTGGACCGCAATGTCACCTCGGTCAAGTTCCGGGTGGGTGCGAAGCAGTTCCGGGGCGTCCCGGTGCAGATGCAGCCGGGTGCGGAGGGGTTGTTCAAGCTCTATGTCGACGGCCGCATCCTGTGGACCGGCAACCGTAAAGGTGGCACCCGTGTGGTGCACACCGTGGAGCGGTGGCCGACGTTGCGGGGCGCCCGCCACGACTGGGCGTTGGAGATGGCCCCGGACGAGGAGGCGGCGTGGGACTACCACGACGACAACTGGTGGCAGTTCGACTAATCCGCGTGAGCACCGGTGCCGTGCACGAGTGCCAGCGCCACGGCCCGGGTCGTCACTGACAGCTTTCGCCCCTCATCGAGCTTGGCGATGGCCACGTCACGAGCCACCTCGAGGTTGGCGATACGGCCTCGGTACATGCGCTGGATGGACTCGTCCCGGCCGTCCTGCACGAGCCCGTCGAGGGTGTCGCGTGCCCGTTGGATCTTGAGCTCGTAGCCCAGCTTCTTGATGGCGACCTGGGCGTCGACGAGGGCTTCATTCTCGGCTGATCGTTGGGCCCGTAGGTGGCTGCGCATGGCTGCTTCAGCGGTGTCGATGACCTCGAAGGCCTCAGTGGCCCGGTCGCGGGAGAGTGGTCCGGGGTCATGCACGTTGCCGGTGGCGATGGCGGCGAGAAGCGCGTCACCCACACCGTCGTGACGGCTCAGGTCTGTGAGATCGACGGCGATACAGGCAACTTCCAGGCGCGGTCGGAGGCCGCTGGTGGTCACGAGGTACAGCGCCGCCAGGTAGTGGCCGGGCGGTGCGGTCGCCAGCTGAACTCGCCCGAACGGCACCTCGGCTCCGTTGTTGAGGTTGAGAGCGGCCTGGACCAGCGGGTGTCGGATCGTCACCAGGTCGAGGTCTCGGTGACTGGCAAGGTCGGCGTCGAAGGTCAGGTAGACGCTCGTCCCACTGCGGAGCTTGGAGGCCAGGTTGCCGCCACCACGTACACCGGGGTGCTGGCCCCGCAACGCACCCACCGCCTGGGCGAGGGCCTTGTCACCCCGCAGCTCGTGGATGTCGGCGGTGGAGGTGCGGCTGAGGTACCCGTCGGTCCGGTCGACGAGGTCCCGGACGAGGCGTTCCAGCTCGCTCGGGCCCACGAAACGGCCGCGCTCGTTGCGATCCCGCTCGAACCCGTCGATCAGCAACTGGTCGATGCCGGCCAGCTGGTCTCGAGCCTCTTCCAGGTTCTCCAGCTCGCGCTTTCGGGTCTCGATGGCGACGGCCACGGCCTCCACCCGGCGCTTGCGCTCCTCGGGGGAGAGCTTGCCGTCGAGCACCACCCGGCCGACGTCGGCGAACTCCTGTTGGAGGATTGGTTCCAGGTCGCCGATCGATTCCTTGAAGATGTTGATGCGTTCGTAGAGCCGTTCGAAGATGTCGGTCTCGATCGTGCCCGGCACGTGGAAGTTGAAGATGTAGATCTTCTCGTGCTTCTGGCCGAAGCGGTCCAGTCGCCCGATCCGTCGGGGCCGCG
>CAUJFC010000020.1 GCA_963169755.1 Actinomycetota bacterium
GGCACGGTCGCGCCTCGCGTGAGGGTGAACGCGATGCGCTTGCCGTAGAACGCGACGATGAGCTCCCAGCTCGCCGGGTCGCTCGCCGCAGGGGCGATCGACGCCACGGTCACGGCCCCGGCCGCCGAGTTGGTGGGGTCGGCGGGAGTGAGGCCGAGGCGGCCGTAGAGCCAGCCTGGGGCTTGGTCGAAACCGACGGCGGGGACGGTTTTGGTGCCTGGTGGCAGCGCAGGTGCATCGTTGGTCGAGGAGCTGTGGCCGCCTCCGTGATCACCGCGTGTTCCACCCCCGCCGCTCCCGCCACGGCCATGGCCTAAGCCTTGTCGTCCTACGAGAACCGAGGATGAGCCGAGTTCTATGTATTCAGTAGAGCCGTACGGTGGAGATGAGCCGGCAACGAGTGCCGGAAGAACCATCACCAGCAGGAAGGCAAGCGGAGCTAATAGTTGTCTCACGCCGGTCACCGGGAGCACTCCAAGCGGTTCTCCCATTTTGTGACTGTGCTCGTCGCGACGATTCGCCAGTGGCCATCGAACATGAGAGTTGCTTCTGTGCGCCGAGAGATCGGATCGTTTTCCTCTGATTCCCCAGTGGCAATGTTCTGTCTATGCCCGGTGTCAATCACACAAGCAAGGACGGCGGCTTGAGTCGGAGCCGTGAGGTCAACTGACTCGATCGAGATGGAAGGTGGTCCGTCAGGAAAGACCGATCGGACGCCACTCTCGGCCAGCCGGCGAACATTTGCCTGGGCTGCTTCCAGCGCTGGTGAGGCGAAGTATCGGTCAAGCTCACTTGCCACCTCGGGGCTTTCCCCAGCGAGGAAGTACTGAGTGACTCCCTCGATGTAGGCGGTGGCTACTTCGTGTTCGGGCGTGCCGGGAGGGTAGGGGGAGGTTCCGCGGGGCTGGCTGGTGGGGGTGGCGGTGGTGGGTGGAGCTGTCGAGGGGGTCGAGGTCGCTACGGGGTGGGGCGTGCTGGTCGAGGCGGCGGTGGGTTCGGTGGGCTTGTCGGCGCAGCCGCCTAGGAGGGCTCCAGCGCTGAAGGCGACCAGCATCGTGAGGGCGCGGAGTCGAGGCATGCGGGGCCGAGGGCGGCGGGGCGATGGCCGGGGTGACTTGGAGGGGGGCGCAGGTTGTGGGGCCTGAGCAGGCAGTGGCATCGGGTTGCTGTACCCGGGCGGGGTGTGGGCTAACCCCTAGCTGTTGACGCTCTGGCCAGCCGGGGGCAGAGAGCAGCGGCGCCGCAGGCTGGTGCTCAGGTCGCGGCCGGGCGGCCGGAGCCGGCCTTGCCGAGATCCTCGGTATCGGAGGTGGCCTCGTCATGGGTCTTGGTGGCGTTCTCCAAGATCTCCATGGGCACCAGATTGCGACTTACCCAGTAGCGGCCGGGCTGATCGGCCCACACCAGCATTGGCGGCAGGATCACCAGGGCGCTGAACAGGGCCACCACCACGTTCATGGCCACGATGATCCCGAAGTCACGCAGGATCGGCAGTGACGAGGTAGCGATGACCGCCACGCCCGAGATGGCCGCCAGACCCGACACCGCGAACGCCCGACCGGTGCGGGCCGCCGTCACGTGAACGGCGGCGTCGGGGGCCAGTCCCCGGTGCCGCTCTTCCACGAACCGCAGCAGGATCAGGCTGGTGAACTCGGTGCAGATGGCGATGACCAACGGGCCGCCCACCGCCGTCATGGGGCTGAGCTTCAGGCTGAACACGAAAGCCACCAGCGAAGCCGCACCGGTGGCAACCAGCACCGGCACCAAAGACAGCAGGGACCGGACCACGCTACGCAGCCGTACCGCGAGGAAGGCGAACACCAGACCCAGCGCCAGGTAGGTCAGCTCCACCCGGTTGGCCTCAAGGTTCTCGAGCAGGCCGACGCCCACCACCGCCAGGCCCGACGGAGTGGCCCGTACGCCCTCAGGTGGGGCGATGCCTTCGGCGCTGCGGTCAGCGAGACGGTCGTGCATGTCGTCGACCATCACCGCCCGCTCCTCCAGCGACTTGGGCTTGGTCACGAACAGCAAGTTGATTGCGGCGGCGTCGGTGTTGACCGTGAACTCACGGATCGACTCGGGTGCCGCCAGATGGGCGGCCTCCATGAGCTTGCCGGTGGGGGAGTAGTTGGCGGCGCCCT
Source organism: Actinomycetota bacterium (assembly GCA_963169755.1). Taxonomy (GTDB): domain Bacteria; phylum Actinomycetota; class Acidimicrobiia; order Acidimicrobiales; family Iamiaceae; genus Aquihabitans. The sequence goes on from CAUJFC010000020.1 coordinate 2,142, forward strand.
CCAGGTCGACCAGGTAGGAGAGCGGCGTGAGCAGGTTCGAGGCCACCAGGATCTGATCGGGGAAGCGCTTCACGCTGTCATCGGTGAAGCGATCGATCCAGGCGGCGGTCTCGTCGCTGAACAGCCGGTCGCGGTTCCCGGCCTCGACGAACACCCCCAGTTCGGAGGACACGTCGGCCCGCTCCTCGAGCGTGGCTACGTCCTTGCGGTTCTGTGAGCTCTGGTCCACCCACTGCACTGGGTCGGTCTGGAGGGTCAGATCACCCTCTACCGCCATGCCTCCCACGAAGACCGCCAACGACAACAGCGCGAACGCTGGAGCAACCTTGGGGGTGAGCGCACCCAGCCAGCGCACGAACCGTCCCAGGAAACCCTCGCGGAAGTCCTTCCCGGTGGTGGGGGAGCGGTACTCCCGGGCTCCCAGAGCGGCCAGAGGAACGAAGATCGAGCACATGCAGATCACCGCGATGCCCACCGCCAACAGCAGGCCGAAGGCCCGGATCATCGGGACCTTGGCGAACAGCAGTGCCGAGAAGGCGAACACGGCATCGAAGGTGACCACCAGCAGGGCCGGACCGAGGTTGCGAGACGTCTCCTGAATTGGATGGTCGGCTCGGTCAATGAGCACTTCCTCCTCGACCCGGGCGTGCATCTGGATGGCGTAGTCGATGCCCACGCCGATCATCACCGGTAGACCGGCGATGGTCACCACCGACAGGGGGATGCCCAGGTAGCCGGCCAGGCCGAACGCCCAGATCACGCCGACCACGATCACCGCCAGGGGCAGCAGCCGCCAGCGCACGTCGAACAGGACCAGCAGGATCAGCATCATCACCGCCAAGGCGATGGCTCCCAGCCGAAGAATGCCGCCCCGCAGGTAGTCGTTGAGGTCCTTGAGCAGCACCGGCGCTCCGGTTACCAACACCTCGCCGCTCTCGATGTCGTGACGGGCCCAGGCCTCCTTCACGGCCACCGCCCCCCGGCCCTCGTCTTCGATGGAGGCGTTACCCACCAGGCGAACCACCATCTGGGCATGGGTGTCGTCGAAGAAGAACGACCTCAACGGCTTGCGGATCTCTCCCTGGTTGTCGCGCAGCAACATGTCGACCCACTCGGGATTGTCGAAGCTGCGGTCGGCGTCGGGTGCCAGGAACGGGGCCACCCGCTCGGTGGTCTTGGCCATGTCGGCCTCGCGGATCTCCACCGACTTCTCATCGCCAGCCTCCCGGGCAGCGGTGATGGCGGCGTTGAGGGTGGTGGATGCAATAGAACCCAGCGCGGTGTCGACGTTGAAAGGAGTGTCGGCGTTGGTGGGGTCGTCGGGGGTGCGAGACAGCAGGATCTCGCTGTACTCCAGACCGTCGAGCGGAGAAACCACCGTGCGGACCTCGGGGATCTCGGCCAGCTCGGCCTTGACCTCCTCGAAGATCTTGCGGTTCTTCGCCGAGGCCAGGTCGGCCACCGTGTGGCCTTCATCCATGGTGAACAGCACCACCATGATCTGACCGCCGAACAGCTTCTGGTACGCCACGTTGTCCTTGGCCACCTGGTCCTTGCTGTTCAGGTAGCTGTCCTGACCGGTGGCGAACTCGAGGCGGGTCAGGCCCATGGCCATGATCCCGGTGACCAGAAGCCCCAGGATCGAAACCAACCCGGCCCTTTTGCCGAGTTGAACCGCCAGTACCGACCAGAACTTACGCACCTTGTACTCCCAGATCAGGTGAGAAGAAGTGAGGCGATGGTAACCCTCACCCCCTTTCGGTAGACGAGCCCGACGGTCTTCCTCGGCATGTGGCAGTGGTCACCGGAACCGTGTGACGGTGCGTAGGGTGGCCGGCAGGCGAAGGGCCGCAGCGAGAGGTGAGCACATGAGAAGACCGACCCGAACCGATCTGCGCACCACGGTGGTAGCGCTGTGCGTGGGAGCCATGGCGCTCGCCGGTTGTGGTGGTGACGATGGGGCAAGCCCCGCCTCCACCACCGCTTCAACCCCCACCACCACGGCCCCAGGATCAGCCACCAGCGGCGGAGACCGCGGTGATGCCGCCGTGAGCATCCTGGTCACCAACGACGACGGCTACGCCGCTGATGGAATCGACGCCCTGGTCAACGCGCTGGGCACCCTGGAGGACGTCGAGGTCACGGTGGTGGCCCCCCTCGAACAGCAGAGCGGATCCGGTGGCCGCAGCCACTCGGGTCCCCTGGCGGTGAGTGATGTCACCCTCAAGAGCGGACACCCAGCCAAGGCGGTTGACGGCTTCCCAGCCGACACCGTGCGGGTGGCCATGGACGAGATGGGCCTCGACGTCGACTTGACCATCAGCGGAATCAACGCCGGTCAGAACCTGGGGCCGATCGTCGACGTCTCGGGCACGGTGGGAGCAGCCCGGGCCTCGGTGGCCCGAGGGGTGCCGGCGCTGGCGGTGAGCTCGGGCTCGGGTACTCCCGAGTTCCAATACGACAACGCCGTACCGCTGGTGCTCGAGTGGGTCGAAGAGAACCGGAGCGCCCTGGCGGCCGGTGACGCCGAGGTCGAGGTTGCCAACCTGAACGTGCCTAGCTGTGACTCCGGAGAGATCCGGGGCATGGTCGAGGTGCCCAGTGACGCCAAGGGCGACCCGTCGCAGGCTCTGGCCGATCAGGACTGTGCATCCACCCAGCCTGTGAACGGGGACACCCCAGAGGTGCAGGCGTTCCTGAACGGCTATGCCACCCTGACCGAGGTCCCAGACGAACCGCTGACGCCGGCTGAGGTGGTTCCCGTGGATCCCTCCACCGAGCCTACCGAGCCTCCGGCTACCGAGCTGCCCGGCACCACGGTGGCTCCACCCGAGGCGACGTCGAGCACGACCATGACCTCCACCACCGAAAAAGCCACGGACTGATCCGGGGCCCGGTCCGAGGAGTGGAGGAGCCTGACAGCGCCCTCGACGGCGCTGCCACCGTGGTCCATGTAGTGGCCAAGACCCACCTCGACCTGGGGTTCACCGCCCTGGCTTCTGAGGTCGAGGAGCGATACCTGACCGGGCTGTTTCCTCGGGCCTTGGCCACCGCAGCGGCGTTACGGCAGCGGGGCGGCCCCGAGCGGCTGGTGTGGACCACCGGCTCGTGGATTCTGCATCGAGCCCTGCACGACCCCGACCCGGTCCGGGCGCGGGCCGTGGCCGAAGGGGTTCAGCGGGGTGACTTGGCCTGGCACGCCCTGGCGGTGACCACCCACACCGAACTCATGGACGCCGCGCTGATGGAGACCAACCTTTCGATCAGCGCCGAACTCGACGCGCGCGTCGGTCGGGCGGGGTCACAGCGCCCCACGGTGGCCGCCAAGCTCACCGACGTGCCGGGCCACACCCGAGCCATGGTCGCTCCCCTGGCGGCAGCGGGAGTGACCTTCCTTCACATCGGAGTGAATCCGGCGTGGCCGGTGCCTGACGTACCCCCGGTGTTCCGCTGGAAAGACCCCGATGGGGCCGAGGTGGTGGTCGCCTACCAAGCCGGCGGCTACGGCGGCATCGTCGATGTGCCGGGCTGCGACCACGTACTGGCCTTTCTCCACACCGGTGACAACCAGGGACCCCCTGCCCCCACCCAGGTACTCGAAGCCCACCAAGACCTGCGTCACCGCTTCCCGGGGGCCGAGGTCAGGGCCTCGACCCTCAGTGACTTCGCCCGAGCCCTGACGGGGTCGGGAGCAGTGGAGGGTCTACCGGTGGTCACCGCCGAGATAGGAGACCCTTGGCTGTTCGGCACGGCCAGCGACCCTGCCAAGCTGGCCCGGTTCCGCCACCTACTGCGGCGCAGGACCCGGCTCAGAGCCCAAGGGACCGACCTCGATCCCGAGGTGGACCGCACACTCCTGCTGGTGACCGAACACACCTGGGGTCTGGACCAGAAGGAAGCCCTCCCCGACACCACTCACTGGGACCGAGCCGGACTCGCCCAGCTCAGGTCGACCGCGGCTGCACAGCGATTCGAGTCGTCGTGGGCTGAACAACGCGCCTACCTGGATCGGGTCGAGAACTCCCTTGTCACCATCGACGCCCTGCCATCAGATGACGGTGCAAGCGCGGACGGAGCGTCCGAACCGGATATCCGAACCGACGTCAGGACCAGCTCCGCACCATCACCGTCCAGGCGGCATTCGTACCCACTCAACGACCGGGCCTCCTTTCCCCATGTGCTCGAAGACCGCGGGTTCCTAGCGGTGAACCCGCACGATCCGGTGACACTCGATGGGTGGACGTTGAGCATCGACCCCCGCGACGGATCATTGACAGGCCTCACCAACACGGCATCGGGCCGCTGTCTGGCCGACCGTCAGCACCGCCTGGGCCTGCTGTCATATCAGTCGTTCGACGACCACGACTACCAACGGTTCTACGCCGGACTGGCCCCAACCCCCGCCGACGAGTGGTGGGCCCGCTGGGACAACACCAAGCCGGGCATCGACCGGGTGCCCCAGGCTCGGTCGGGGCGCTGGTCGCCGGTGGTCGCCGACATCTGGGTGCTACCGGGCCGAGAGGTGGTCGTGAGGGTTGTCTTCGAAACCGACCTCCACACCGACCTGGGTGCTCCGGATCGGGCCTGGATCCGCTGGTGGGCGGAGAGTGGCGACAGCCGCGACCACGACTCGGGCGGCGGACCCGCGGTGCTCCACGCCGAACTGATCTGGTTGGACAAACCCGCCAACCGCCTGCCCGAAGCCCTGTGGTGGTCGTTCAACCCAGTGGTGGCCGTGCCGCAGAACTGGACCATCGACAAGCTGGGTCGAGAGATCTCACCCCTCGATGTGGTGGCCCACGGTGGACGCTCTCTGCACGCGGTCGGCGAGGGCGGCCTGCGCTACCGCGGCCCCGACGGTGCCCTGAAACTGGACTCGGCCGACGCCTCCCTGGTGGCGCCCGGCCAGCCCAACCTGCTCGACGCCAACCCTCCGACCCCCGACATGGCCGGGGGCTGGCACCTGCTGCTGGCCAACAACTGTTGGGGCACCAACTTCCCGATGTGGATCGAAGGTCCCGGCCGCTTCAGGGTCACCATCAGCGCAGATGATCAACGTGGGGCGGGGCCTGAACTTGGTCAGAAGTCCTCGTCGAAGGCCACGTCACCGGTCACACCCACCTGATAGGCCGAGACCGTCCGTTCGAAGAAGTTGGCGAGCTCCTGCACGTTCTGGAGCTGCATGAAGCCGAACGGGTTGCTGGCACCGAAGCGGGGCTTCATACCCAGATCGGCCAGCCGCTGGTCGGCGACGTGTTGGAGGTACTGGCGGGTGTCGCTGAGCGACAGGCCCGACACCCCCTCACCGAGCATGTCAGCCGCGAACACGATCTCGGCTTCGATGGCCTCGTCGAGCATCTGGTGGACCTGCTGGTCAAAGGTCGAATCGAACAGGTCGGGCTCCTCCTCGCGGATCACCCTTACGACCTCGAAGGCGAAAGCCATGTGCATGGACTCGTCCCGGAACACCCAGTTGGTGCCGGCCGCCAGGCCCTGGAGTACCCCCTTGGATCGCAGGAAATACACGTAGGCAAAGGCTGCGAAGAAGAACAGGCCTTCGATGCAGGCGGCGAAGCACACCAGGTTCAGGGCGAACGCTCGACGATCCTCACGGGTCTCCAAGCTCTCGATGGCCGAGATGGCCTCCATCCACTGGAAGCAGAACTCGGCCTTGGCCCGGATGGATGGGATGTTCTCGATGGCGGCGAAGGCCGCCGCCCGCTCGTTGTGGTCGGGCAGATAGGTGTCGAGGAGGGTCAGGTAGAACTGGACGTGCAAGGCCTCTTCGTAGAGCTGACGGCTCAGATACAGCCGAGCCTCCGGGGCGTTGATGTGGCGGTACAGGCTGAGCACCAAGTTGTTGGCCACGATCGAGTCACCGGTGGCGAAGAACGCCACCAAGCGGCGCACCAGATGCAGCTCGGAAGGGCTCAGCTTGGAACGCAGATCCACGATGTCGCCGCTCAGATCCACCTCCTCCACCGTCCAGGTGTTGCGGATGGCAGTGCGGTAGTGCTCGTAGAACTGTGGGTAGCGCATTGGGCGTAGGGTCAGATCCAGACCGGGATCCAAAATGGCCCGCCCCGGCTGGCCGTCAGTGGTCGGGCCGGAGCTTTCAACCCCTGGTGGCTCAGCGTCATATCCCGCCACGAACTCGGTGGTCGGGTTGGCGTCGGGGTGATGGTTGGCTGTCAGGTCCAACGCGTGGGCAAAGTTGGTGCTCATCAGTCACAGGCCTCACAGGTCTCGGGGTTCTCCAATGAACAGGTCACCGCCGCGGTGTCCTCCACCACGGGCGCAGCCTGGGTGGTGCTCTTGATCCTCGAAGCCGGCCTGGACCTCAGGTAGTAAGTGGTCTTGAGGCCCTTCTTCCAGGCGTACAGGTACATCGACGACAACTTTCCGATGGAGGGCTGCTCTACGAACAGGTTCAGCGACTGGCTCTGGTCGATGAACGGGCTGCGGTCGGCTGCCATGTCGATCAGAGACCGCATGGGGATCTCCCAGGCAGTGCGATACAGCATCTTCAGCTCATCGGGCAGGCCCTCTAGGCCTTGCACCGACCCGTTGTCGGCCACCAGCCGGCCCAGGGTGGCGTCGTTCCACAACCCCAGGCGCTGGAGGTCAGCCACCAGGTAGCGGTTGATCTGAAGGAACTCGCCCGACAACGTCTCGCGCTTGAACAGGTTCGACACCTGGGGCTCGGTGCACTCATAGCAACCCGAGATCGACGCGATGGTGGCGGTGGGGGCGATGGCGATCAACAGCGAGTTGCGCAACCCCACCTCGGCCACCCGGGCCCGGATCTGGTCCCAGCGCGGCCCCTGAGTGGGAGTCGTGCCCCACAGATCGGGCTGAAGACGGCCCCGGGCGGCGTGGGTCTCGGCGTAGCGGACATGGGGACCGTGTACGGCGGCCAACTCGGCTGAGGCCTCCAACGCCGAGGCGTAGATCTCCTCGGCGATACCCGCCGACAAGTCCCGGGCGGCGACCGAGTCGAACGCCAACCCCAGCTTGAAGAACACGTCCTGAAGGCCCATCACCCCCAGCCCCACCGGGCGCCAGCCGTGGTTGGAGCGCTCAGCCTCGGCGGTGGGGTAGTAGTTGATGTCGATCACCCGGTCCAAGAACGGCACCACCAGGCGCACCACCTCGCCCAGCCGCTCGAAGTCGAACTGGCCGTTTCGCACGAAGCGCCCCAGGTTCAACGACCCCAGGTTGCACACCGCGGTGTGATCGGCGTCGGTCACCTCCAAGATCTCGGTGCACAGGTTCGACAGGTGCACCACGTTTCCAGGTTCGGCGGCCTGGTTGCAGGTGCGGTTGGCGGCGTCCTTGAAGGTCATCCACCCGTTGCCGGTCTCGGCCAGGGTGCGCATCATCCGCCCGTAGAGGTCACGGGCCTTGACCTGGCGCACGAACCGCCCCTCACCCTCGGCCCGGGTATAGGCGGCCTCGAACGCTTCCCCGTACAGATCGCACAGTTCGGGCACCTCCTTGGGGTCGAACAGCGACCAGATCCAATCCTTTTCCACCCGCTCCATGAACAGGTCGGGCACCCAGTTGGCCAGGTTCAGGTGATGGGCCCGCCGGGCCTCGTCACCGGTGTTGTCGCGCAACTCCAAGAAATCCTCGATGTCGGCGTGCCAGGTCTCGAGGTAGACGGCGGCCGCCCCCTTTCGACGGCCACCCTGATTCACCGCTGCCACCGAGGCGTCGAGGGTCTTGAGGAACGGAATGACCCCGTTGGACAACCCGTTGGTGCCCCTGATCAGCGACCCCTGCGAACGGATGCGGTGGAAGGCCAACCCGATTCCGCCAGCGAACTTGGAGAGCTGGGCGACCTTGCCGTAGGTGGCGTAGATCGACTCCAGCTCGTCACGGGGCGAATCCACCAGGTAGCACGACGAGAGCTGGGAATGGTTGGTGCCCGAGTTGAACAGGGTGGGGCTCGAAGGCAGGTAGTCGAAGCGGGCCATCACCTCATAGAGCGAGATGGCCTCCTCGGGGGTGGCCGCCAGGCCACAGGCCACCCGCAACAAGAAGTACTGGGGCATCTCCAACACCGTGCGCTCGGTGGGGTGGCGCAACAGATAGCGGTCATAGATGGTGCGCAGCCCGAAAAACTCGTGGTCGAGGTCAGCCGACACATCCACCGCGTGATCCAGCTTGCGGGCGTACTCGGCCACGAAGGCCGCAGTGGTCTCGCTGATGACCCCCACCGCCGCGCCTGTCGCCACCGACTGGCTGAACGACATGATGCCCTGGCCCCGCACCTCCTTGAGGATCACGTTCAACAACAGTCGGGCCGCCAGTCGGGAATACTCGGGCTCTTCGGCGATGAGGCCGGCGGCCGTACGTATCGACAGGTCATCGAGTTCGCTGGTGGTGGCCCCGTCACGCAGACCACTGATGGTGCGGGTGGCCACCCGCAACGGGTCCACTCGGTGTAGACCCACCGCGCACCGGTCCACTGCCCTCACGATCTTGGACACGTCCACGTCTTCCATGGAGCCGTCGCGCTTACGCACCTGCATGGCCGCCACCCCACCCGGCCCGTAGTCGGCAGCTTCGATCAAGGTCTCCTGTACGGCCATTGGGGCGTCCTTCCCGGTCTGGTGGGTCACCACATCTGGTGGCTGGACTGCTCTGATGACCGAGCAAGCCACAAGATGTTGGATGTCGTGGTTGTAACTACACAGATGTGACCCACTCTGGGAAGGAGCACCATTTGGTGATAAATGCCGGCAAGGCGAAATGAGGTGCCCGCCGGTTCCACCCGGTATGGTCGCTCCCGTTCGGTGCAGGGAACCCGGTGCGAGTCCGGGGCGGTCCCGCCACTGTGAACCTCTCCCCAAGGGCTGAGGTGAGCCAGACACCTCCCGAGCCCGTGGGCAGCGCGCCCTCGGCCACGAGGATGGAGTTGAAGTGGACGGCTCAGAGTCGACCGATCTGAACCTCAAGCAGGTTGCGCATCACCTGGGCGTTCACTACATGACCGCCTACCGCTACGTGCGTACCGGTCGACTCCCGGCCCGCCGCGTCGGGTCGGGCTGGGTGGTGTCATCGACTGACCTGACAGCCTTCGAAAGGCTCGGGCTGGGAGCCAGCGAGGCGACACCGGACCCCC
>CAUJFC010000021.1 GCA_963169755.1 Actinomycetota bacterium
TCAACACCACGACGTGGTCGATGGGGCTCGACGAGGCCGGAAGGTTGAGTATCGAACCGGGCGGAGGCGTACAGCCGCCCAGCAAACCTCCAGCGAGCGCTAGACCCCCAGCAGCGCCGGCACCGATCAGAAACTGTCGACGATCCATTCTGTTTTCCACCCCCTGTGGACCCCGCGACGCCGCTAGCGACCCGGCAGACAGGAGCGGCGGACCCGCACCCGCCACGTGTCAGCGTAGCCACTCTGAGGACCCGAGCGGGTGGCGCGGCGTTAGCCTTCGGCCGTGCCAGCGCATCGCGTCCCGTCATCAAGGTTCTCCATCGCCCGTGGCTGATGATCTGTTCGGAGCCGCCGCCGATGAGCAACTGAGCCGCAGGGCCCCGCTGGCCGAACGGCTCCGCCCTCGACACCTGGACGACATCATCGGCCAGGATCACCTTCTGGGCCCCGGACAACCGCTGCGGGTCCTCATCGAGGGGGACCGACTGTCTTCGGTGATCCTCTGGGGACCACCGGGCACCGGGAAGACCACCTTGGCGCGGGTCATCGCCAATCACACCGCCAAGGAGTTCGAGGTGCTGTCGGCGGTGACCGCCGGGGTGAAGGACGTTCGGGATGTGATCAGTCGGGCTCAGCGGCGACTGGGAGAACGGGGGACCGGTACGATCCTGTTCCTCGACGAGGTGCACCGGTTCAACAAGGCCCAACAGGACGGGCTGCTCCCATCGGTGGAGAGCGGTCTGGTGACTCTGATCGGCGCCACGACCGAGAACCCCTACTTCGAGGTGAACCCACCCCTGTTGAGCCGCTCCACGTTGTTCAGGCTGAACGCCCTCGACCCCCGAGCAGCGACTGCTCTCATAGATCGGGCCCTGCGCATCGAAGGCGCCACCGCCGAGCCTGCCGCCATCGAACACCTGGCCGAACGGGCCAACGGCGATGGACGCCACACCCTCACGAGTCTCGAGGTGGCGATCGCTCTGGCCAGTGCCCGAGGGCTTCCAGCCACGGTCTCTCTCCGAGACGCCGAAGCCGCGTTGGGAACCAAGGCCCTGCGCTACGGCCGAGACGACCACTACGACGTGGTCTCAGCCTTCATCAAGAGCATCCGAGGTTCGGACCCCGATGCCGGAATCTATTGGCTCGCCACCATGCTCGAAGCCGGTGAAGACGCTCGATTCATTGCCCGTCGCCTCATCATCTTGGCCTCTGAGGACGTAGGAGAAGCCGATCCTTCGGCTCTGAGCGTGGCGGTGGCGGCAGCCCAGGCCCTGGAACACGTCGGCCTTCCAGAAGCCCAACTCAACCTGGCTCAAGCAGTTGTCCATCTGGCCACCGCCCCCAAGTCCAACCGTACCGCTCTTGCCATCTGGTCGGCCCGTGACCACGTCCGGTCCCGACCGTCATCAGGTGTCCCAGCCCATCTCCGCGATGGCCACTATCAGGGAGCTGGTCGGCTCGGCCACGGCGTCGGATACCGCTACCCTCACGATGACGAGCGAGGGTGGGTCGAACAGGTTCACCTGCCACCGGAAGTTGCGGACGCCCGCTTCTACTTTCCATCCGATCACGGTTACGAGCACGAGATCGCCCAACGAATGGCCCTCCACCCGCCACCCACCCCGGCATCGCCGCCCCGAGGCGACGAGGAGCTGAGGCGATGAGGTTCGTCCCGCCTGCCGTGCTGGGCGAACTGTCCGCCACCGACATGGTTCTGGTGGTGGTCACCGTGGTCAGCATCTTGACGGTGGCGAGCATGGTGGCGGTTCTTCTCCATCTGCTCAGCACCGTCCGGCGTCTGACCGCCGCCCTTGGTGACCTCACTGAGCAGGCGATTCCCTTGATGGACGAACTAGCCGAGAGCCTGGCCGAAGCCAACGCCGAACTCGCCAGGGTGGATCGGCTGGTGGGTAGCGCAGAGTCCATCTCGGCCACTGTCGACGCCACCTCCAAGCTCGCCTACCGAGCTCTGTCGGCTCCGGTGATCAAGACGGTGGCGGTCACATCCGGAGCATCCAAGGCGGCGAGACGGCTGAGGGGCCCGGTAGACGAGCCTCGCCGTGGACGATCAGGAAGGAAGTAGTCGGTGTTCAAGCGAATCACCTGGATGAGCATCGGAATGGCGATCGGCGCCGCGGGAGCATTCCGGACCAAGCGAAAGCTCGAGGAGACCATCGACCGCTACCTACCCGAGCAGGTCGCGGACCGGGCAGCCGCCTCGGCGCGTGGCGTGAGCCAGGTGGTTCGTCAGGCTGCGTCTGAGGGCCGAGACGCCATGCGCGCTACTGAGACAGAGTTGCGAGCGCGAGTGGAGGCCCGCACCTTCGTGGGTGAACGGCCCCATGAAGACGAGGTACCTGGTCGGCCAGTCACGCCACCCGGTCCTCGCCGCCAGAGTCGGCCCGGGCGCACTCCTTCAATTGGAACTCCTGAGTCACCAGCCCGGCGCCGGCACCGCCGTTGAGCACCACACCGGTCGCCCACCCCTTCGGTCTCTGGCGGCGGCGCCGGTAGGCTTCATGAGTCCCTGAGGCGGAGATGCCGCCCGAACCCTGATGGAGGCCCGGAACGATGAACGCCCACGAGTTGCGACGGGCGTGGACGGACTTCTGGGTCGCTCGAGACCACACCGATGTGGCTTCCGCCGGCCTCATCCCTCACCATCCTTCGGCCCCGATGTTCACCAACTCGGGAATGATGCCGTTCGTTCCTTACTTCGTGGGTGAGGAGCAGGTTCCCTACCTTCCCCGACGGGCTTCGTCCATCCAACGTTGTGTACGAGCGGGCGGTAAGCACAATGACCTCGACGCCATCGGTCGATCGCCTCGTCACCTGAGCTTCTTCGAAATGCTCGGCAACTTCTCCTTCGGTGACTACTTCAAGGCCGAGTCGATCCGGTGGGCATGGGAGTTCTCCACCGAGGTGCTCGGTCTCGACGGAGACCGGATCTGGGTCACCTGCCACGTGGACGATGACGAGGCGGCGGAGCTGTGGATTTCAGAGGTCGGGTTTCCGGCCGCACGGATCCAGCGCCTCGACAAGGACAACTTCTGGGAGATGGGCGATACCGGTCCCTGCGGGCCCAGCTCTGAGTTGTTCTGGGACTTCGGCGATGCTTACGGGCCCGAAGGTGGACCCGCCAACCCGGCCGCCGAGAACCGGTTCGTGGAGTTCTGGAACCTGGTTTTCCAACAGTTCTTCCGCCAACCGGACGGGAGTCTGGAGCCGTTGGAGACCCGCAACATCGACACTGGCGCCGGTCTCGAACGGATGCTGTGCACCACCATCGGTTCGCCAAGTGTCTTCGACACCGATGAACTCCGGGCGCTGGTCGAGGCCGGCGAGAAGTTGACCGGAACGCGGCTGGGTACCGACGCCGAGTCCGATGTTGCTCTGAAGCTGTTGGCTGATCACGCCCGGACCATGACGTTTCTGGCCGCCGATGGCGTGGTGCCCTCCAACGAGGAGCGTGGTTTCGTGCTCCGGCGAATCATCCGTCGGGCCATCCGATTCGCCTACCTACTCGGCGTCGAGACCTCGGTAACTCCCAAGCTCGCCGAACGCACGGTTGAACTCATGGGAGACGCCTATCCGGTACTCGTCGAGAACGTCGACACCGTGATCGGGGTGCTGACCCGCGAAGAGGAACAGTTCCGTCGCACCCTGCGAAGTGGCCTCGGAATCCTCGACACCGCCCTGGCCGAATTGTCCGATGGGGGTGAGCTTCCAGGAGCGGTGGCCTTCCAACTTCACGATACGTACGGGTTCCCGTTGGAGGTGACCACCGAGATCGTGACCGACCGCGGATTCACCCTCGACCGACCAGGCTTCGACCAAGCCATGGCCGAGCAGCGCCAGCGGGCCCGCGATGCCAGCCGCAAGGGATCGGTAGCAGCCGGAGCACAGGCCGAGGCGATCCAGTCCATCCTCGACCGCTTCGGGACCACAGATTTCGTTGGTCGCGAGCGAAGCGAGGTGACTGCCGAGGTCATCGGCGTGGTGACATCCGACGATGGAACCACTGGCGTGTTCATTGATCGAACCCCCTTCTACGCCGAGTCCGGAGGTCAGGTCGGAGACACCGGATCTCTCACGTCCAACGACGGCACAATCACCTACGAGGTGATGGACACCGTGAACGCTCTACCCGGCCTTCACCGACACGTCCTGGCTGCCGGGTGCCCCGTCCCCAAAGTGGGCGACCAGGTGACCGCAAGGATCGACACCGACCGTCGTGCTGCCATCCGACGCAATCACACCGGCACCCACCTGCTCCACTGGGGCCTGCGGGAAGTCCTGGGTGGCCACGTCAAGCAACAGGGTTCATGGGTTGGTCCCGACCGGCTCAGATTCGACTTCAGCCACTTCGAACCGGTCACGTCCGAGCAGATCTCGGCCATCGAGGATCTGGTCAATGCCGATGTACTGGCCAACCACGAGGTCCAGCACTTCGAGACCTCGAAGGACGAAGCAACCGAACTGGGAGCCATCGCCTTCTTCGGCGAGAAGTACGGAGACACGGTGCGGGTCCTGCGGGCCGGGCCTCACTCGATGGAGCTGTGTGGTGGAACCCACGTGTCTCGCACGGGTGACATCGGCCCAGTCAAGATCATCTCCGAGAGCTCGATCGGCTCGAACCTCCGCCGTATCGAGGCGGTGACTGGAACCGGGCCGATCGAGAGGATTCGTCGAGACGAGGCCGAACTGGCGGCGGCGGCCGACCGGGTGGGCGTACCGCGGTCCGAGTTGCTCGACGGTATCGACAAGCGCTTGTCCGAGTTGGCCGAGCTACGAGGTGAGGTCCGTGACCTGCGAGCCCGCCTGGCCACCAGTGGCGCCGCCGACCTGGCCGCCGAGGCCCGTGACGGCGTGGTGGTGGCCCGAGTTGATGGACTCGACCGTGACGACCTTCGCAGCCTCACGGTGGCGATTCGGGACCGTCCCGAAGTCCGCGCCGCGGTTCTGATCGGAGCGCCAACCGGGGGAGGGGTCGCCCTGGCCGCAGCAGTGACCGCCGACAGTGGCCTGAAGGCTGGAGATCTGATCGCCCCGGCCGCCCGGGCGGTGGGAGGAGGCGGCGGCAAGGGTGCTGACATCGCGGTCGCCGGAGGCCGCAACCCCGAGGCCATAGAAGAGGCACTTGCCCAGGCCCGCGCTGCCGCTGGTCTGGGCTGAGTCGTGCGGGTCATGGCCCTTGACCTGGGGGCGCGACGGATCGGAGTAGCGGTGTCAGACTCGGACGAGACGGTGGCCACCCCGTTGACCGTGCTGGAGCGGCATTCCGATCGGCCGCGTCTCCTACGACAGCTCAGGGAGCTGGTCCGAGAGTGGGAGATCGAGCAGCTCGTGGTCGGCCTACCGATCGACCTGGCGGGCGAGGTCGGGCCCGCGGCCCGCGCCGTACTCGACGAGTGCGATCGCCTCGCCGAAGAGCTGGCCATCCCGGTTGTCACCCACGACGAGAGAATGACCACCCGCATCGCGGACCGTGCCCTCGCTACCCGGGGAGACATGGACGGTCGGGACCGACGGAAGGTAGTCGACATGGTGGCGGCCTCGGTGATCCTTCAGGACTGGTTGGACCGCCCCCATGACCGGGTCGAGCCCAGCACCAGATCAGAGGAGCAACGGTGACGGAACTCGACCCGAGAGACGAGCCGGCGGGTCCAGCTGCGCCGCCTCGGCGCACCCCGGTCCCGACCTCAGCCACCGAACTACCCGACCAGCGGCCGGACTCGCCCCAGATCCACGACGACGAGTGGATTCACGATGATCACCCCTATCAGGAGACTTCTGACCACCACGACCACGACGACGAGGCCGAGCCCTGGATCGACGACGACTCGGAACATTGGGACGACGATGACGATCGCCCCGGCCGGAGCCGAATCGTCGTGGCACTGGTCAGCATCGCCGTCGGTGTGGCACTGGTGGTGGGACTGGTCTGGATCTGGTACGGACGCCAGGTGAATCCCCCCGGCCCTCCGGGAGCGGTGGTGAACATAGAGGTACCGACCGGGGTGTCTGTGCGAGGGATTGGTGCAATCCTCGAAGACAAGGGAATCATCTCCAACGCCAGCGTCTTCAACTTCTATGCCGGCCGTCGGGGTGCGGGACCCTTCCAGGCGGGTACCTACGAGTTGCGAGCGAACTCGGACTTCGACTCGGTGCTCGATGCGCTGGCCGCCGGCCCGGCCCGTCCAGCCCAAGCACAGCCGGTGGCACGCCTGTCGATACCCGAGGGCTACACGGTGTCACGGATTCTGGACCGGCTGGTCGAGTCCGTTCCCGGGACCGACCGAGCTGGCCTCGAGGAGGCTCTGCGTTCGGGCGCGATCACAAGTTCACTTCGGCCCGCCGATCAGCCCAGCTTCGAGGGACTGCTGTTCCCCGCCACCTACGAGGTCGGCCCGCAGGCTGACGCCGTGAGCCTCCTCGGCGACATGGCGACCGAGATGGAGGTCCGCCTCGACCGTCTGGGCATCGCCTCTGCCCGCGAATCCATCAACTCGCGGTGGGGCCTGGACCTGAGCGACTACGACCTTCTCAAGGTCGCGTCGATGATCCAGGCCGAGGCAGGCAACCCCGATGAGGCTCCCAAGATCGCCACCGTCATCTACAACCGACTGTCGCGGGGAATCCCGCTCGGCATCGATGCCGTGGACCGTTATGGCGCCGAGTTGGCCGGGACCGAAGTCGACTTCACCGACGGTGAGCTCCCGTTCAACACCCGACGCCGACAGGGGTTGCCACCCACACCCATCTCGGCCCCTGGAGAGTTCGCCCTGGAGGCTGCGCTGGTACCGGCCGACGGTCCGTGGCTCTACTACGTACTCGAAGCTCCCCGGTCGCACGTCTTCGTGGTGACCGACGAAGAGTTCCTGGCCGCCAAGCGCCGGTGTAGAGAACTGGGTCTGGGCTGTGGCTGACTCGAGTAGCTGGTCGCCATCGGGTACCACCCGCCTGGCTGCCGTCATCGGTAGCCCGGTGCGCCATTCCCGGTCGCCAGCTCTGGCCCACGCCGCTTTCCGCGCTGGAGGCATGGATTGGACGATGGTCGCGTTCGAGGTCCCCGCGGGTCACGCGCCCGCCGCCATTTCGGCGGCCCGCACTCTCGGGATCAGTGGCCTCATGGTGACCATGCCCCACAAGGCTGAGGTCATCGACGCTCTCGATGACCTCACCGAGAGCGCCCGAGAATTGGGAGCGGTCAACTCCATCTACTGGTCGGGAGAGCAGTTGGTCGGTCACAACACCGACGGTGAGGGTCTGGTCCGCTCACTCCAGCTCGACCGCGGCTATCAGGTGATCGGTCAGCGTTGTGCGGTCATCGGTGCTGGTGGAGCGGCGCGGTCAGTGGTCCACGCGCTGGCCCAGGGTGAAGCATCGGAGGTGGTCGTGGTCAACCGGACGCCGGAGCGGGCCGAGATAGCTGCAACCTTGGCCGGCTCCCGGGGACGGGTTGGATCTCCAGCCGACATCGCCGAGGTAGATCTAGTGGTGAACGCCACGTCAGTCGGAATGGGCGCCTCAGCCGATGCTGTCGACCCCACTCCGTTCGACCCGGGGCTACTGCACCCCGACCAGGTGGTGGTCGATCTGGTCTATCAGCCACTCGAGACACCGTTACTGAGGGCGGCCCGGAGGATGGGAGCCACCGCTGTCGACGGCTTGGGGATGCTGGTGCACCAAGCAGCCCTCACGATCGAGCGCTGGACCGGACAGGAACCCGACATAGAAGCCATGGCGGCAGCCGCCAGACGGAGCCTCTGAGCCTCCCAGCCGAGGAAGGCCCAGTGGACTGGTGAACCCGCCGAAGCTGTAATGCTGGCACCGCCAGACCTCGAATCCTTGATTTCGGTCGGTATCTGCCGATTTCAGTGACGGCAATACCAGTTCCATCGTCCCTAGGGAGGGCCCCGTGGGTCTACAGGGTGACCTTCAATCCTTCGCTCTGAACGACGTGCTGCGCCTTCTGGCCGGCACAGCAAAATCGGGGCGCCTAGCCGTGGCCGCTGACGACCGCACCGGTGATCTCTGGCTCGACTCGGGCCAGATTGTGGGGGGTGGCGTGTCAAGCGCCCCTCACGCCACCGATCTGATCGATGTGGTGTTCGAGTTGCTCCGGTTTCCTGGGGGCGCGTTCAATTTCCACGATGACGAAGCCGCGGACTCACCTCAACCTCCCGTCGAGGTAGAGGCTGCCCTGGCCAGCGCCGAAGCCTTGCTTCAGGAGTGGGCCGAGGTGGAAGCCGTCGTTCCCTCCATGGATTCGTGGGTCGTGTTCGCGGCCGAGATCGACCCGGCGGGAACGACCGTCAGCGCCGCGCAATGGAAGGTTCTGGCCGCCCTGGGGGGAGGACTGACCGTCACGGAACTCGGTGACCATTTCGCCCAGACCGATCTGGCCATCTCCCGACAGGTGAAGGAACTGGTGGAAGCTGGCCTGGCAACGCTGGGCGACACCCCCGCAAACCGTGAGACACCGCCACCCCCTGCGGCGACTCCCTCGCCGACGACCCACGCCGACGGAGACCTGTCGGTTCTCGCCGCCGACGATGGGCCGGTGGTCATCGAGACCAGCGAAGAAGCACTCCTACCCGAGCCGCTGCCAAGTGAGGGAACGTCATTCGGAGGAGAACTCGAAGACATCGATGTGACCGCGGTGGACGGTCGCGACGACGACAGCGGATCGGCTCCGGCAACTGAGGCCGACTTCGACCCTGAGGCCGAAGTTGCTCACGGCATCGAGTTCGGCGAACCCGACCCTCCAGCGGTGGTCACCGATACCGACATCGTGACCGAGGACGACGATGACCTCACCGCAGAGGTCGAGGAAACAGACGAGTTCGACGCCGCCGACGACTTCTTCGGATCATCGAGCGGAAACGAGGGGGAGGTGTCGGACGACCCTTTGGACTCGACGCCCTCGACCGGCGCCGGCGCCGGCTCGGGCGGCGAGGACGATGACCCGGATCGGGGAGCCCTGTTGGACTTCCTGTCATCGGTGAAGCCCTGACCACCCCAGTCCTGATCGCTGCACTGGCGATCCCGGCCCTTCTGGTCGGCTCCTTTCTGAACACCCTCATAGTTCGAATCCCGACCGATGAGGGGATCCTGCGCCCCGGTCCTCACTGCGTCGACTGTCAGGCCCGGCTCGGATGGCGCGATCTGATCCCGGTCATCTCATGGCTGATCTCGCGGGGAAGGTGCCGCCATTGTGGTGAGCCAGTACCAGTGGGCTATCCCTTGGTCGAGGTGGCCAACGTGGCGCTCTGGGGACTGGCAGCCGCGCGTTTCGGGTGGTCCTGGGAACTGCCCATCTATCTGGCGTTGTTCTCGGTTCTGCTGGCGCTATCGGTGATCGACCTGGAGCTGTACCTGCTACCGAATCGGCTCACCTACCCGTCGATCGTCGTATCCGCGCTGGCCATCCCGATCCTGTCAGTTCCGTTGCGCGAGGATCCTGTAACCGCCATCCGTTCGGCATATCTGGGAGGACTCGGCTACGCCGGCTTTCTCGTCGTGATCCTGCTGTTCTACGAACTGGTGGTTCGCAAAGAAGGCATGGGCATGGGCGACGTGAAGCTCGCGGTACTGCTCGGCATGTGGGTCGGCTGGATCCATCTGATCCTGGTCACCTACGCCCTGATCTTCGCCTGCGTGATCGGCGTGGTGGTTGGCGTCATAGTGCTGATAGCGCGACGCGAGAGTCGAGCCTTCCCGTTCGGGCCCTGGTTGGCCATCGGCGCCATCATTGCCATCGTTCGCAGTGACGCCATCCTGGCCTCGCTCAACCGGCTGGGATCAGCGTGGTGAGCTTCGCCGGTGTGACGGTGCGCCGGTAGCTTTGCGCCGTGCTCCGCTATCTAACCGCCGGCGAATCCCACGGTCCCGCCCTGATGGTGGTGATGGAGGGCCTTCCCGCAGGACTCGAGATCTCAGTTGAGGAGATCGCCCACGACCTGGCCCGTCGACGTCTCGGCTACGGCCGGGGTCCGCGGATGCGATTCGAGCAGGACGAGGTGACGCTGCTGGGCGGAGTGCGACACGGCCGTACCCTCGGGTCACCGTTGGCGATCCAGATCGCCAATTCTGAGTGGACCCGCAATCCCGAGAAGTGGCAAACCGAGATGTCGCCCCGAGCCGAGGACGGCCCAACGGCCTCACCGCTCACCCAGGTGCGCCCCGGTCACGCCGACCTGGCGGGTATGCAGAAATACGGCTTCACCGACGCACGCGACGTACTCGAGCGGGCATCGGCCCGCGAGACCGCGGCCCGAGTGGCGGCGGGTGCCGTTGCCAAGAAGCTCCTTGGCTCACTCGGCGTGGAGATCGTCTCGCACGTCATTCAGATGGGTTCGGCACGGGCCGAAAGGGGCCGGCGGCCCGGGCCCGGAGAGCTGGATCTGGTTGACGCCAACGAGGTCCGATGCCTGGACCCGCAGGCAGCCGAGGCCATGGTCGAGGAGATCAAAGACGCGGCCCGCGACGGTGACTCCCTGGGAGGAGTGGTCGAGGCGATCGCCTATGGCGCTCCGGTCGGCCTGGGTAGCCATGTTCACTGGGATCGCAAGCTCGATGCTGCCCTCGCCCGAGCGGTCATGAGCATCCAGGCTGTCAAGGGAGTGGAGATCGGTGATGGTTTCGAGGTAGCTGGTCGGCGGGGCAGCGAGGCCCACGACCCCATCAGCTGGTCTCCTGAGGGTGGGTACTCGCGGGGTTCGGCATTGGCGGGAGGCGTGGAGGGCGGCATCTCCACTGGAGAACCCATCGTCGTTCGGGCCGCCATGAAACCGTTGGCCACGCTCAACCGCCCGACGCTGGCCACCGTCGACACCGCCACCAAAGAACCCGGAGTCTCCTTCAAGGAGCGAACCGACGTCACCGCGGTTCCGGCCTTGGGAGTGGTGGTAGAGACCATGGTGGCCTTGGTGCTGGCTGACGAGGCGATGCGCAAGTTCGGTGGCGACTCGGTGGTGGAGTTGGTACGCAACCACCAGTCCTCGGTCGCAGCCCTGGCGGCTGGGCCTGTCGGTGTCTGACCCACAACCACCTCGGGCCGTGGTCCTGGTCGGGTTGATGGGCTCGGGCAAGACCACGGTCGGCCGCAAGGTGGCGCGCCTGCTGTCGTGGCGCTTCGTGGATGGCGACGCTGAGATAGAGAGGGTGAGCGGTAGAACTGTGGCCGACTGGTTCGCAGAGGAGGGAGAGGACCGTTTCCGCCGGGAGGAGGGCCGGGTACTGGAGATGGTTCTGGCCGGCGCCTCCGCCGATCCAGTGGTGTTCGGCGCCGGTGGGGGGTTGGTGGTCACCGCCACCAACCGCGATCGCCTCAAAGGCCCCGATGTCGCGGTGATCTATCTGCACGCGGATCCGGCCTTCCTGGCATCGAGGACCCAACGCAAACCTCACCGCCCTCTACTCACTGGCGATCCGGCCACCGTGCTCGGTGACATGTACCAGGCCAGGGATGGGTGGTATCGGGAGGTGGCCGACGCCGTGGTCGAGGTGCGCCCCGCCCACGAGGCGGGCCAACGACCCAAGTGGAGGTTGGCCGAACAGGTGGTGGAGGCCCTGGCTCCGATGGGAATCCGGGTGGCAGCCGATGGCGCCGACGATGAAGGCTTCAGCGATGATCCAGCTTGAGGTTCCCCTGGCCGACCGCTCCTACCCGGTGCTGGTGGGAGCTGGAGTCCGTCACCAGCTGTCGCGGGTTCTTCCCGCCGGAGCGGCCAGGGTGGCGGTCGTCACCCAGGCTTCCATCCCTGTCCCGGTTGATCCCGGTGTCGAACATCGGGTTTTTGTCATGGGTGAGGGCGAGGAGGCCAAGGATCTCTCCACCGTCGAGGACCTGTGCCGGCAGTGGGCCCGCTGGGGTCTCACCCGGGCCGACGTGGTGGTGGCGGTAGGCGGGGGAGTGGTCACCGACACCGCCGGGTTCGCGGCCGCCGTCTACCACCGGGGTGTGGCCGTGGTGCACGTTGCCACGACTCTTCTGGGCCAGATCGATGCCGCCATCGGCGGCAAGACCGGCGTCAACCTCACCGAGGGCAAGAACCTGGTCGGCTCGTTCTGGCAGCCCGCCGCAGTGCTGTGCGACACCGAGGTACTGGGCAGTCTCCCGCCCCGCGAATACCGCAACGGCCTGGGGGAGATGGCCAAGTACGCCTTCCTGGGAGTTGACGGCCTGACCGATCTGCCGCTGGATGAGGCCGTGGCGGCGTGCGTTCGTTGCAAGGCTGATGTGGTCGGTAGCGACGAACGAGAGGCCGGTAGGCGGGCCATATTGAACTACGGGCACACCCTGGGCCATGCCCTCGAGACCGCCGGCAGCTACGACCTCCGCCATGGCGAGGCAGTGGCGATCGGTCTCATCTATGCCGCCGAACTGGCATTGCGTCTCGGGCGGATCGATGAAGACCGAGTGGCCGAGCACCGACGGGTGGTGGCGGGCTACGACCTTCCGATGCGTGTTCCCGATGGGCTCGATTCCGACGAGGTGATCAGCTTGTTCTCCCGCGACAAGAAGGCAGTCAGTGGTGTCACGTTCGTCCTGGACGGGCCTCAAGGTGTTGAACCCGTCCGGGTGGAAGACCCTGCAATTCTGCGGGCCGCCTTCGACGCGGTGCGATGATGGGGCATGACTGACGAGATGAGGGCTCTCGGTCCGATCCTTTTGCTGTCGGGCCCCAACCTGAACCTGTTGGGTCAACGTGAACCCGAGGTATACGGTCACACGACCCTGGCCGACCACGTAGAGGTTGCACGGGTAGCCGCGGCGGACCACGGGCTAGACCTGGAGCACCTTCAGACCAACTTCGAGGGAGAGCTGGTCGAGGCGATCCAGGGCGCACGAGGTAGAGCAGCGGCCATCATCATCAATCCGGGAGCCTTCACTCACTACGCCTGGTCGATCCATGACGCCCTGGCGACTTTCGACGGGCCGGTGATCGAACTGCACATCTCCAACCCCAACGCCCGCGAGCCCTGGCGTCACACATCGGTTGTCGCCCCGGTGGCCACTGGCACTATCTCGGGGCTGGGAGGTCTGGGTTATCGCCTGGCGGTGGAGGCGGTAGCCGGACTCCTGGCGGCCTGACGGTTTCACCCGACGGCGCGAGAATCTCACCCATGGACCATGCACTTCCCCCGATGGACGTCTCCAGCCGGGTCGAGCGGCTGAGGAGCACCCTGACAGACGCCAAGGTGGATGCCCTGCTGGTGACCAACCTCACGAACGTTCGCTATCTCACCGGATTCACCGGGACGGCCGGGCGTCTCCTGGTGGACGCCGACGGAGTCCTGTTCGTGACCGACGGGCGCTACGGCGAACAGGCCACGGCGCAGCTTGCGGACTCGTCGGTGACCGCCCAGATCGAAGTTGCCGGCGCCGCCGGTCAGACCTCGGCCCTGGTGGCCCGCCTGGGTCGGCTGGCCGGGGGATCCCGACTCGGACTCGAAGCCCAGTCGGTCACCTGGGCAGCCCAGCGTGACTACCTCGACGCGTTCGAATCAGTCGACCTGAAAGTCGTACCCACGCGGTCTCTGGTCGAGAAGCTTCGAGAAGTGAAAGACCTCGGTGAGGTTGCCCGTATCGAGTCCGCCGCCGCCCTCGCCGATGCCGCCCTGGAACAGGTTCGTTCCCAGCTGGACGATGGGCCGACCGAAGTCGAGTTCGGACTCGAACTCGACACCGCAATGCGGCGGCTGGGAGCCGACGACATCAGCTTCGAGACGATCGTCGCTTCGGGCCCCAACGGATCAAGGCCCCACCATCGACCGGGGCCGAGGCCGATCCGCGATGGAGATCTGGTCGTCATCGACTTCGGCGCACTGGTGGACGGATACCACTCCGACATGACCCGCACCGTGCTGGTAGGTGAGGGTAACGAGACGCAGAGACGGATGTACCAGGTGGTGCGTGACTCCCAGGCTGCGGGCGTGGCAGCGGTACGAGCTGGTGCCACCACCGGAGAAGTGGACAAGGCCTGTCGGGAGGTGATCGCAGACGCCGGATGGGCGGATGCATTCCTCCACAGCACCGGACACGGCGTGGGGCTCGACATCCACGAGGCACCGAGCGTCGCCGAGGGCGGCACGATAGAACTCGCTGAGGGCCAGGTGGTGACAGTGGAGCCCGGTGTCTATCTGCCAGACCACGGCGGTGTCCGGATCGAGGACACGGTGGTGGTGACCGGCTCAGGATGTCGGGTTCTCACCACCACTCACCGGGAGTCGAACATCTGAGATCGGCCCCCGGGCTCGGAGCTGCCGGGCCCGGGACGGTAGCGTGGCCGGTCGCTCCCACATCGACCTGCCAGTCCAGTAGCTGCCAAAGGAATCACCATGGCCATCACCACCAACGACCTCAAGAACGGCATGAGCCTCAATTTGCCCGAGGGCCTGTTCCAGGTGGTGGAGTTCCAGCACGTGAAACCCGGCAAGGGCGGTGCTTTCGTGAGGACCACCCTCCGCAACGTGCGTACCGGTGGTCAGCTCGACAAGACGTTCCGGGCGGGAGAGAAGGTCGAGCAGGCGGTCATCGACAAGCGTGAGATGCAGTACCTGTACCGTGACGGCGCCGACTACGTGTTCATGGACAACGAGTCCTACGAGCAACTCAATGTCGCGCCCGCCTCGTTGGGCTCCGCTGCCGACTACCTGCGGGAATCTGACAGCGCCATCCTCCAGATGTACGGCGACGAGATCGTGGGAGTGGACCTGCCCGCCGCCGTAGAGCTGACCGTCACCGAGACCGAGCCAGGTATCCAGGGAGACCGGGTGTCCGGCGCCCGCAAGCCGGCAACCCTCGAGACCGGCAAGGTCGTCCAGGTCCCGCTGTTCGTGAACATCGGCGACACGCTGCGAATCGACACCCGCTCGGGCGAGTACATCACCCGCGCCTGACCCTGTCGTGCCCGATCCTGACCTACCTCCCGAACTCGATCTCGGCGACCACGACATCGTGGAGTCGGTGGAAGTCATCGACGATCACACCAACCTTCCATCTGCCGACCGGGTGTCAGGCTGGGATGGACTCGGAACCCGCCGCGAAGGGCGCGAGCGTGCCCTGGCGTTGTTGTTCGAGTCAGAGCAGCGGGGCAACGATCCGTTGGCCGCCGTCCTGACTGGTCTGCCGGTTCCACCCGAGGACTTCACGACTGATCTGGTCGAGGGGGTCAGCTCGAATCAAGCCGAGATCGACTCGATGCTGGCCCGCCTGTCCCAAGCCTGGCCACTGTCACGGATGCCCGCCATCGATCGAGCTCTGCTGCGTATCGGCGCCTACGAGTTGAGCCACACCGAGGTACCGACTGGGGCCTGCATCTCCGAGGCGGTCGAACTGGCCAAGCGGTACTCGACCGATGACTCCCACCGGTTCGTGAACGGGATGCTGGCGGCGGTGGCCCGCGAGGTCCGCCCCGATAGGCCAGACTGACGCATCGACGCCAACGAGACCACCGACGCCGAAGCACCCCAAGTCGAGCCGTTCCGTCTGCCGTGGCCCCCTCTGGCGCTTGGCCGGGTGGCACTGCGTCCGTGGGGAGCTACTCCCAAGGACGCCGAGTTCCTCGCCGCCGCTTGGGCGGAGGAGGACATTGCCCGGTTCTGTTCGGTCCCCGTCGACCACGGCCGGGATGCGGCGGCGGCGTGGATCGCTGGAGAACCCGACCGCCGGGACCGTGGCCTGGCGTTGGATCTGGCGATCACCGAACTCGGCCAGCCAGAGGTGATCTTCGGTGAGGTCGGTGTGACCATGGCCGAGCCCGTCAAGCGGTGGTGCGAGATCGGCTTCTGGCTGTTTCCCGGGGTCCGGGGTGAAGGCCGAGCCTCGTTGGCGGTGGACGCGCTGACTGACTGGTTGCTCAACGAGCACGGGATCAGGCGCATCTTCGCCCGAACCCATCCCGACAACCCCCGTTCGGCCCGCGTGGTAGAGCGCTGCGGATACCAGGCGGCGGGAGAACTCGCCGATGGAACGATCGTGTTGGTGATCGACCAGCCACCGCCGCTGTAGATTCGACCCCAACCGTGAAGCGGGTCCGGTGAGGCCCGAACGGACAGGAAGCGAGCCACGTGGCCGAACGAGAGAGACGTCAGGCACCCCCGTACGGGGGAGTGTTCCGGGCCCGGACCCGAGTGATGGACCGGTCCGACATCCAACGAGCCGTCTGGCGGATGGCCCACGAGATCATCGAAGCCAATCAGGGCACCGAGGACGTGGTGCTCATCGGACTCCAGACCGGTGGAGTTCCAGTGGCCGTGGCTCTCGCCGAGGCCCTCACATCCATCGACCAGGCCGAGGTGGAGGTCGGAAGCCTCGATGTCGCCTTCTACCGCGACGACATCGGACTTCGGCCGGTCCTGCCCGAAGCGGTCACCGACATTCCGTGGGACCTCGATGGCCGAGTGGTCGTCCTGTGCGACGACGTGTTGTTCACGGGCCGTACCATCCGGGCCGCGCTGAACGCGCTGGCCGACTACGGACGACCCCGGGCGGTACAGCTGGCAGTGATGATCGACCGCGGTCACCGGGAACTTCCCATCCGACCCGACTACGTGGGCAAGAACCTGCCGACCCGTCGGGACGAAGTGGTGGACGTCAACTCCGACGGGGTCGACCTAGGCGAGATGGTCCGATGATCGGCCGCCATCTCCTCGAGGTGGAGGATCTGGGCGGCGCCGAAGGAATCGAGGAGGTCCTTCGCCTGACCGACTCGTTCGTGGAGGTATCCGAGCGGGCCATTCCCAAGGTACCCGCCCTCCGGGGTCGGACCGTGGCCTGGCTGTTCTACGAGGACTCCACGCGCACCCGGTTGTCGTTCGAGACCGCGGCCAAACGTCTCTCGGCCGACACCATGAACTTCTCGGTCGGTTCCTCTTCTGTGAAGAAGGGCGAGTCGCTGCGCGACACAGCCCGCACCATCGAAGCCATGGGCATCGATGCCATCGTGGTGCGCCACGCTTCGGCCGGTGCCCCCCACCGCATCGCCGGGTGGGTCGACGCCTCGGTGATCAATGCCGGCGACGGCTGGCATCAGCACCCCACCCAGGCCCTTCTCGACTGTTACACCATCCGCCAGCACCTGGGGGGGATCGCGGGCCGCCACATCGCCATCATCGGCGACATCAAGCACAGCCGGGTGGCCCGCTCGGATGTGGAAGCCTTCACTGCTCTGGGAGCCGAGGTCACCCTGGTCGCACCTCCGACCTTGCTTCCTCCCAGCCTCGACGGTTGGCCGGTGAGGGTCAGCCACGACCTGGACGCCGTGCTACCCACCGTGGATGTCGCCTACCTGCTGCGTATGCAACGTGAGCGCATGACCGAGGCGTTGCTGCCGTCGCTACGCGAGTACACGTCCACCTACGGCCTCACCATCAGACGGGCCGAACTGCTGCGCCCGGACGCCGTGGTGATGCACCCCGGCCCCATGAACCGCGGAGTGGAGATCGCCGCCGACGTGGCCGACCTGCCGTGTTCGCTCATTCTCGATCAAGTACGCAACGGTGTCGCGGTCCGCATGGCGGTGCTGTACCTGCTACTGGGGGCCGGGACCAGCCTGGGTGCCACCGGTCCCACTGATCCCAGTGGTTCGCCCGAAACAACCCAGACCCGAGCCGAGGAGGCCACCGGTGAGTGATCACCCGACGTTCGTACTCAAAGGAGGTCGAGTGGTCGACGCCCGCGGTGAGCGGCTGGCCGATGTGGTGGTCGCCGACGGCGTGGTGCGGGCGGTGGGCGTTGACCTGAGCGCCGACCGGGTTCTGGACGCCAGCGGATGCATCGTGGCGCCTGGCCTGGTCGATGTGCACACCCACCTGAGAGAACCAGGTCGCGAAGAGGCCGAGACGGTCGAGACCGGTGCCCGAGGGGCAGCCCTGGGTGGCTACACGGCCATCCTCGCCATGCCCAACACCACTCCCGCCATCGACAGCGCTGCGGTCGTGAACCAGGTCCTCGAGCTGGGCCGCACCGCTCCATGCGACGTCTACACATCGGGTGCGATCACCGTGGACCGGGCAGGTGAGCAGTTGGCCCCAATGGCCGAGATGGCCGCCCTCGGAGTCCGGGTGTTCACCGACGACGGAGCCGGCGTCCAAGACAACCGGTTGATGCGCCGAGCCATGGAGTACGCGACCGGCCTCGGTGTGACCCTGGCCCAACACTGCGAGGACGACGCCCTGTGCGGCGGCGGCCACATGCACGAAGGCGAGTGGTCAGCTCGGCTGGGTATTGCCGGCCAGCCTGCCGAGGCCGAAGAACTGATGGTCATGCGCGACATCGCCCTCGCTCGGCTCACAGGGTGCCGAATCCATTTCCAGCACCTCTCCACCGCCCGATCGGTGGCCATGGTCCGCGATGCGGTGGCGGCCGGGCTTCCGGTTACCGCCGAGGCCACACCCCATCACTTCACCCTGACCCACGCCGAGTGCGCCTCCTACGACCCGGTGTTCAAGGTGAACCCACCCCTGCGCACCGAGGCTGACGTCGCCGCGGTCCGCGCCGGACTGACCGACGGCACCATCACCGCCATTGCCACCGACCATGCTCCCCACACGCCTGAGAGCAAGGAGCTGCCCTTCGATCAGGCCCCTCCAGGGATGCTCGGACTGGAAACGGCTCTCGCTCTGGCGTTGACCGAACTGGCTCTGCCGCTTCCGGTTCTGCTCGGTGCCATGTCGTGGAACCCGGCCAAGGTCGCCGGGGTGGACGATGTCCACGGTCGCCCAGTGGCCGAGGGCGAACCAGCGAATCTCTGTGTGATCGACCCCGAGATCACCTGGACCGTCCGGGCCGATGCAATGGCCAGCCGGAGTCGGAACAGCCCCTATGAGGGACGCGAGCTCAAAGGCCGGGTTCGCCACACCATTCTGGCTGGCGAGCCGGTGGTGATAGCTGGCGAACCCCAGCGCTGACCCCGGACATCAGGGCTGGGAATGGGCCTACTTGCCGGCCCCAGGACTGGAGCGGCGCACATCCTTGAGGCCAGGGTGTTGGCGAGCCATGAGGGGTACCAGGATTCGCTTGGGGGTGAGGTGTGCCGCCATGGCCGCCACCAGGTTGGCGGTTCCGGGAATGGCCACCGGGTGCCCTTTGGCCAGGGCGTCGATCCCGCAGCGGGCCACGTTCTCGACTGACTCCCACATGAACGACGGAAGTGCGCTCTCAGCTTGCTCACGGCTGAACCCAGCAGCATCGATGAATCCGGTCTGAACCGGCCCCGGACACAGGGCGGTCACCGACACCCCGGTACCGGCCAGCTCTCCCACCAGCGAACGTGAGTACGACAACACGAAGGCTTTGCAGGCGCCGTAGCCAGCCTGGCCGGGCAACGGCTGAAATGCGGCGGTGGATGCCACGTTCAGAATGGCGCCCTGCCCCCGTTCGACCATCCCCGGCAGAAATCTGGTGCACAGTTCGGCTACTGCCACCACGTCCACCGCGATCATGTTGAGTTCACGGTCCACATCAGCCGAGTGCACAGGGCCCAAGGTCGACAGCCCAGCGTTGTTGATCAGGATGCTGGGCGTCAGGCCCAGTTCGAGCACCCGGTCGAGCAAACCAGCCCGATCCTCTGGATCAGCCAGATCAGCGGTCACCACCTCAACTCGTACGCCCGAGCCCCGCAGATCCTCCGCCAAACTCATGAGAAGATCACCCCGGCGGGCGACCAGAACCAAACCGTGGCCGCGACCGGCAAGTTCCCGGGCCAGTTGGGCGCCGATTCCCGAGGACGCCCCGGTGATCACAGCCGTGTGTTTCGGAGAAGGTGGAGGAAGAGCCATGGCGCCGACGCTAGGTCCAAGCGCTTGCCAACGTGGCGAAGTTCAATCCCTAGTCGAGGAGGACTACCGCCTGATCCTGCGATGACCTCGGCAACAGACCACTGCCGAGTTCCGTGCGGCTGATCCCTACCCTCGGTGGTAGCCTGCCCGTCTGACCGTGAAGCGGGTCCAGTGAGGCCCGCACGGACAGGAGAAGGTCGAGTGGAACAACGCACCCGGTTCACGCTGCCCCCCGACGGGGGCTTTTCTTTTGCCCGGACGCAGCCATGAGCGGTGTGCGAGAGGCGTTACTGGTACTGACCGACGGCACCGTGTTCGAAGGTGAGGCCCTGGGCGCGGTCGCGCCTGGAGGCATCGCCACCGGAGAAGTGGTGTTCAACACCGTTCTGTCGGGCTACCAGGAGGTGATCTCCGATCCCTCCTACGCCGGGCAGATCATCACCTTCACCTATCCCCACATCGGCAACTACGGCGTCACCCCGGTGGACGACGAGTACCGGCGACCGTTCTGCCGAGGCGTGGTCGTCCGCGAGATGGCACGTCGCCGGTCCAACTGGCGATCGACCGAGGACCTCGACACCTGGTTGAGCGCCCAGGGCATCCCCGGAATCGGAGGGATCGACACCCGGCGGCTGACCCGTCACATCCGCGACAGCGGTGCCATGCCGGGGGCCTTCGGAGCACTCGGCGAAGCCACCGACGGCACCCTGGTAACCGAGGCCGCCTTGGTGGCCGCCGCCGCTGCCGAGCCCGGAACCAGCGGTGTGGATCTGGTGGCCCAGGTGACCACCGACCGGCGCTACGTAGTGGGTGCCGAGCAGGCGTCCTACCGGGTGGTGGCTTTCGATTTCGGAGTCAAGACCACCATCCTGCGTCACCTGGCCGGCTTCGCCCGGGTCGAGGTGGTGCCGGCATCCACTTCCGCCGACGAGGTCCTGGCGCTCGAACCTCACGGAGTGTTCCTGTCCAACGGACCGGGTGACCCGGGCATGGTCAACTACGCCAGCGAAGCAATCACCGCCCTGCTGGGCAAGGTACCCGTGTTCGGTATCTGCCTGGGCCACCAACTCCTGGCCACCGCGCTCGGAGGCTCCATCGAGAAACTTCCCTTCGGACACCACGGTGGAAACCACCCGGTTCGACGATTGAGCGACGGCACGATCGAGATCACCAGCCAGAACCACAACTTCGCGGTGGTCGAGGGCTCCATCTCATCGGCCGAGGTGACCCACGTGAATCTCAACGACGGTGTCATCGAGGGGATCCGGGCACTCGATGTGCCGGCCTTCTCAGTCCAGCACCATCCCGAAGCCGGTCCCGGCCCCCATGACTCGGCCTACCTGTTCGCCGAGTTCGCCTCGCTGATGAGCCATCACATGGGCCGTCCCGTTCCCACCACCATCTCTGTTCCCACCCCACCTCTTCGTCCGACCCACCGGGAGCCCGCTGGCCTCATTTCCGGCCACCTCGGTCGATCCGCCGGAGGAAACCCCTGATGCCCCGCCGCGAAGACATCAGTTCAATTCTGCTCATCGGCTCGGGACCGATCGTCATCGGCCAGGCCTGTGAGTTCGACTACTCAGGTACTCAGGCCTGTCGGGTACTGCGTGAGGAGGGGTACCGGGTGATCCTGGCCAACTCCAACCCCGCCACGATCATGACCGACCCCGATTTCGCGGACGCCACCTACATCGAGCCCCTCGATGTCGAGATTCTCACTCGCATCATCGAGAAAGAGAGGCCCGACGCTCTGCTGCCGACCCTCGGTGGGCAAACGGCTCTGAACCTGGCGATGGAGCTGGTCGAGGCCGGCGTGCTCGAACGGTTCGGGGTGGAGTTGATCGGTGCTGACGCCGAGGCCATCGCCACCGCGGAGGACCGGGAACGGTTCAAGGAAGCGATGATCGGAATCGGCCTCGACGTTCCAGCATCGGGAGTGGCAGCCCCACCTGACTCGCTTCGCTCCGCCCCCAAAGCCGACCAGGTCGCCGCCGCCATGGAAACTGCCCGCCGGGTGGTAGCCGACATCGGCCTTCCAGTGGTCATCCGCCCGGCCTACATCCTCGGCGGAAAGGGCACCGGAATCGCTTCCACCACCGAAGAGTTCGAGCGGGTGGCCCTCAGTGGGCTCGACGCCAGCCCCATTTCAGAGATCCTGATCGAGAAGAGCATCGCCGGCTGGAAGGAGTACGAGCTGGAGGTGATGCGCGACCGGGCTGACAACTGCGTGATCATCTGTTCCATCGAGAATGTGGACCCCATGGGGGTCCACACCGGTGATTCGGTCACCGTCGCTCCCGCCCAGACCCTCTCTGATGTCGAGTATCAGCGGATGCGCAATGCCGCCTTCGCCTGCATCCGACGGGTCGGCGTTGAAACTGGAGGCTCGAACGTCCAGTTCGCCCTCAATCCAGAAAACGGCGACATGGTCGTGATCGAGATGAACCCGCGGGTGAGCCGATCCAGCGCGCTGGCTTCGAAGGCAACCGGATTTCCGATCGCCAAGATCGCCGCCCGGTTGGCGGTGGGGTACACCCTCGACGAGATCCCCAACGACATCACCCTCAAGACTCCGGCCAGTTTCGAGCCCACCATCGACTACGTGGTCACCAAGGTGCCCCGCTGGGCGTTCGAGAAGTTTCCCGGGCAGGCTCCGGTGCTCGGTACCCAGATGCAGTCGGTGGGAGAGGCCATGGCCATTGGCCGGACATTCCCCGAGTCGCTTCAAAAGGCGCTGCGCTCGCTCGAGCAGGGTCGACTGGGTCTCAACGCCGACCCCGGCGAAGCTGCCTATGACGCTCTGAGCGACGACGAACTGGTGGCCGCCGCCGCCATCGCCACCCCGGAACGACCCTTCCAGCTCGAAGCTGCCATCCGGCGTGGCATCCCGATGGAACAGATCCACGACCGTACCCGGGTCGATCCCTGGTTCCTCGATCAGATGAGCCTGGTCACCGAGGAGCGGGCTGTGATCGTGCAGACCGGTCTGTCCGCCATGACCCGACACGCATGGCGACGGGCCAAGCGGTTGGGCTTCGGTGATGCGCAACTGGCCCACCTGTGGGGTGTCACCGAAGATCAGGTGCGAGCCGCCCGGCTCTCGGCGGGGGTGGCAGCGACGTTCAAGACGGTCGACACCTGCGGAGCCGAGTTCGAGGCCGAGACTCCTTACCACTACTCGACCTACGAGGATGACAGCGAGGTCCGGCTCGGCACCCGCGACAAGGTGCTGATCCTCGGCTCCGGACCCAACCGGATCGGCCAGGGCATCGAGTTCGACTACTGCTGCGTTCACGCCAGCTTCGCCCTTCGCGACGCCGGCTACGAGACCATCATGTTGAACTGCAATCCCGAGACGGTGTCAACCGACTACGACACCTCGGACCGTCTCTACTTCGAGCCCCTCACCTACGAGGACGTGATGAACGTCATCGAAGCCGAACAGGCCAGCGGGGGAGACCTCAAGGGCGTGATCGTGTCGCTCGGTGGGCAGACCCCGCTCAAGTTGTCAGGACGTCTGCCTGAGGGCATGGTGCTGGGCACCTCGCCGGCATCGATCGACCTGGCCGAGGACCGGGAGGGATGGAACTCGCTGTGCCGCCGTCTCGGCATTCCCCAGCCCCCCGGCGGCACGGCGGTGACCGCCGAGGCCGCCCGCGCCATCGCCGCCGAGGTCGGTTACCCGGTGCTGGTTCGGCCTTCCTATGTGCTCGGTGGCCGAGCCATGGAAATCGTGTACGACGATGAGCAACTCAACGCCGCCATGGACCAACTGGCCGGATTCGGAAGCCTGGGACGAGAGGGTGGCCTGTCGGCCGAGCGCCCGGTCCTGGTGGACCGGTTCCTGGAGGACGCTACCGAGGTCGATGTCGACGCCATCCGTGATGACACCGGCGAAGTGATAATCGGCGGAGTCATGGAACATGTGGAGGAAGCCGGGGTTCACTCGGGTGACTCGGCGTGCGCCATTCCGCCCTACTCACTGTCGGCCGAGACGGTGGCCACCATCGAGGCCCACACCCGCGCGATAGCCGAAGCCCTGAGGGTCCACGGCCTGATCAACGTGCAGTACGCGGTGCGCGACGGCGAGGTGTTCGTGATCGAGGCCAACCCCCGGGCTAGCCGAACCGTGCCCTTCGTGGCCAAGGCCACCGGCGTGCCACTAGTGAAGGTGGCCAGCCGGGTGATGCTGGGTGCGACCCTGGCCGAACTGCGAGACGAAGGCCTTCTCACCGAGCCAGTCAACGATGGCCACGTGGCAGTCAAAGAAGCCGTCCTGCCCTTCAGTCGATTCCCCGATGCCGACCGGGTGTTGGGTCCCGAGATGCGCTCTACCGGCGAGGTCATGGGAATCGACCGGTCCTTCGGACTGGCTTTCGCCAAGAGTCAGATCGCGGCCGGAGACCGCCTGCCCGAAGCCGGCACCGTGTTCTTCTCACTGGCCGACCGCGACAAGCCCAACGGAGTTCGGGCCGCCCAGCGCTATGTCGACCTCGGGTTCTCGGTGGTGGCCACTGAAGGAACCGCCGACGCTCTGGAGGCGGCGGGCATCCCGGTTCGTCAGCGGCTGGCGAAACTGGGGGCCGATCAACCCGGGACCCCGACCGCGGTGGACCTGATCGAGGCCGGCGAGATCCAGATGGTTGTCAACAGCCCCCGCGGTCGTGGTCCTCGTGCCGACGGCGGCTACATCCGGACCGCGGCCGGTGTGGCGGGAATTCCCCTCCTGACCACCGCCGCCGCCGCTCTTGCCGCCGCCGACGGAATGAGCGACTGGTCCAGCCACGAGCTACAGGTCAAGTCACTTCAGGAGTACCACGCGCGGTGAGCGGTTCCACCCGGCGCTACTGGACCGATGTCCGGGGCGAATCCTGGTGGCGCTATCGGGTTGGACGACCGCCATTGTTGGGTCGTATCACCTCGATTCCCTCGCTACCGACCCAGGTGGGTTCGGTGGAGTTCTCCAATCCCGTTCTCACCGCTTCGGGCACCGCGGGCCACGGAGCAGAGCTGGCGCCCTACATCGATCTCGCCGGTCTCGGAGCAGTGGTCACCAAGTCGGTGCACGCAGACCCCTGGCCAGGGAATCCGGCCCCCCGGGTCCACCAGGCCACCGCCGGCATGCTCAATGCGGTCGGCCTCCAAGGGCCTGGAGTAGAGGCGTGGCTAGCCGATGATCTGCCAGCTCTGATCGAGACGGGGGCCACGGTGGTGGCCAGTATCTGGGGTCGGACCGTGGACGACTATCGACGGGCCGCCGAGGCGATGGCGGCCGCTCCAAGTCAGGTGGTGGCCGTGGAGGTCAATCTGAGCTGCCCCAACGTGGAGGATCGGGCCGGGATGTTCGCCCACTCGGCCGAAGCCACGACGGCCGCGATGGCTGTCACTGAGGCATGCGGCCGTCCACGGTGGGCCAAGTTGAGCCCCAACGCCGGAGACCTGGTGCCCATCGTCGACGCCGCGGTCGAGGGGGGAGCAGAGGCAGTGACGCTGGTCAACACCGTGATGGGAATGGCCATCGATCCGGTGAGCCGGACCTATCGGCTGGGCAACGGCGGGGGAGGCTTGTCGGGCCCCGCCATCCACCCGATTGCGGTCCGGGCGGTTCACGATGTGGCCGCCGCCCGACCCGAGGTACCGATCGTCGGAGTCGGTGGCGTCACCGATGCCGAGACGGCGGCTGAACTATTGGTGGCGGGGGCCAGTGCGATCCAAGTGGGAACCGCCAGCTTCGGGGATCCCCGTTCGGCCGGACGGATTGCGTCGGGCCTGGTTGACTGGTGCCTGAACAATGGCGTTGGCGATCTGAGCGAGTTGATTGGAGCGGTCCATGATCGACGGTCCTGATGGCGTCCCGGCAGGCGCGGATACAACGGAGGAACCATTCGTTCCCCATGATGTGCGGCGCCGCCTGGCACTGGTCCTGGACGTGGACGACCTGGTCGAAGCCCGCCGGCTGGCCCAGACTCTGCGGCCCTGGTTCGGAGTGGTGAAGGTTGGCCTCGAGCTCTACACCGCGGCGGGGCCCGACTCGGTCGAGACCATGGCCGAACTCGGCTATGAGGTGTTCTGTGACCTGAAACTGCACGACATCCCCACCACGGTGGGTCGGGCCGCCCGTGTCCTCGGATCACTGGGAGCCTCCTATGTGACCATGCACGCCTTCGGCGGCGTGACCATGCTCAAAGCGGGCGTCGAGGGGTTGGCCGACGGAGCAGCCCGGGCCGGACTCGCTGCGCCGTGCACGCTGGCGGTGACCGTCCTCACCAGCGACAACGGCGCCCCAGCCCACATCCTTCCCAAGCGGGTTTCCGCCGCGGTAGAGGCCGGATGTGGGGGAGTGGTGTGCGCGGTGTCCGACGCCCGTGAAGCCAGGACGCTGGGCCCACACCTGAAGATCGTGACACCCGGTATCCGGCCGGCTGGTACGCCCACCCACGACCAGGCCCGGGCATCCACCCCTCAGGCCGCCCTCGAGGCTGGAGCCGATCTGTTGGTGATCGGCCGGGCAGTCACCCATGCCCCTGATCCGGTGGTGGCAGCCGCCGAGCTGGTCGAGTCAATCTCGCTGTGATCCACGGCCCGACTGACGCCACCTCGGAATCGATACCGGGACGATCCGGCGACCGGCTCAGCCCGGCTGATCGGAGGCGGGCGGCAGGAGGGTGAAGGGAACGGTGACCGTGGACCCGAGGTCGATTCGCACCGTCGCTTCGATCGTTCCGTAGTCATCGAAGGCCAGCTCGGCCTTGACCAGCCGGTAGGCAAACCTGCCGGGCTCCACCTGCAGGGGCTGCACGTTGCGCGCCACCTGTTCACCGTCGCGTCGAAACACCGTCTCCAAGGCACCGGTGCCCATCTCATCGGCCGCACATCGAACCAGTACCACCAGGTGGGGGTCGATGGTCAGAGGCACAGGCCGAGGCGCGGCCATCGAGAAGTGAACCCCGGCGAGATCAATCCGAGTGGACGGGCCAGGGGCCGGTCGAAGCTCGATGTTCTCAATGAACACGGCGGCAAGAATCTCCATGACCATGGACGGTACCGTCCAGCGCCCACCAGTCGACACCGAGCGGCCGCCGCAGGCTCCACAGTCATCACGACCGTTCCCTCGAGGCCCTACTCTGGTCCGGGATGGCAGCCACTGAACCTGTGTTGTCCACCCGATCGGCGATCCTTGTCGAAGCCAGACGGTGCTTCGCCGACCATGGCTACGACGGAACCTCCCTCAACGACATCGCCGCGGCAGTCGGCCTCCGCCGTCCCAGCCTCCTCCACCACTTCCCATCCAAGGAGGCCATCTACGCCGAGGTGTTCCGGATCAGCCTCGAAGAGTGGGGAGCCCGGGTGGAAGATGCCATTGCTGAACAGATGGAAGGCTGGAAGCAGGTTGATCTGGTGATCACCACCGGATTCCGGTTCTTTCAGGAGAAC
>CAUJFC010000022.1 GCA_963169755.1 Actinomycetota bacterium
TCGGGCAGCCACCTGGAGTTGGTTCCCGAGGTGGTCCGGCTGGTGCGAGAGTTGGGCGTCGAAGCCCCCGTGATCGCCGGTGGGATCATCCCCGAAGACGACCGACCCCAACTTCTGGCCCAGGGAGTAGCCGCCGTCTACACCCCCAAGGACTTCGAACTGTCCCGTCTGATGGCCGAGGTCCTCGACCTCATCTCCTGACAGCACGGCGCAACTGAGCCGAGGCCGCGAGTCGCACTGCGATGTATCGTTCGGCTACGCCTCTTGGGGCGATGCGGGGGGATTCGACTTCACGAAAGCGACGGTGGTGACAGTGAAGGTTTCAACTCGACGGCCCGGCAGGTACTTGGCAATGCTGCTCGCGACAGCGGCGCTGCTGCTTGCAGCGACCGCCTGCGACCCGATCGTCCACTCCAACCTGGTCACGCGGGCCAACCCCGGCGATGGCGCCAATCTGAAGCTGATGTCAGGGGACGGCCGCTACGTGGTGCTCTCCGCCACGGCCGCCGGTCCGGTGGTCCCCGGAGCCGGCAACTGGCGGGTCAACCGGGAGACCGGGGCAGCCGACGCCCTTCCCGCCGGTACTCCCAAGTCGATCAGCCGCGACGGCTCGCGCGTGCTCATCGGCTCCGTCAACCTGTGGGTCGACGGCACCACCTCGACAGCCACCGGGGTACTGTCGCCCGACCTCAGCGCCCAGGCTTTCGTGGGCTCCGACGGTACCGTCCAGACCCAGGACGTGGTCACCGGCGTTACTCGCCCGGTCGAGACCGCCTTCCCCCGTCCTGCGGGCTCCACCCCCACCGTGCTGGGGGTCTCCGACGACGGTGACACGGTCATGTACCGGTTCGATTCCACTCTGCGAGTCGTCGATATCGAGGCCGGCACCTTCTATGACCGGGCCTATGACATCGCTGGACGATCCGTGGAGTACCGGTTGTCAGGGTCCGGTACGACCCTGGCCATCACCGACCACATCTCCTGGTTCAACGCCGGACTCACCCTCATCCATGTACCCAGCGGAGACACAATCGGCAGCTACACCGACACCTCTGCCTCTTGGTCATACGACTCCACCTACCTTGCCCACGACGGTGGTTCCGCATGGCTGACCCATCGCCAGGTGGTGGGAGATGGTGAAGGACCATGCCCATCGGCACCGATGTCCCTCTCCTGTGTTGTCGACACCGAAGCCATCCACGTCTCAGCGGGCGGTGTGAAGGTCTTCGATACTTACGGATTGCGAGTTGTTCATTTCTCGGTCACCCCCAATGGCCGTTTCGCCTTGTACACCAAGGAGGACTCGATCTACGCCGGCATGGGTAAGCCCGGACCAGTGACCATCCTGGACGCATGGTCCACCGGTATCGACAGCGAGACACTCACCAGCGGGCCGTCTACGCCCGCCTTCGGGTTCATGACCGACACTGGTGGGCTGGTGGCCACCTCATCTCGCACCGGTGGCTGGCTGGAGTTCAGCGACCAGTAGTCACTCGCCGGCGAGCTCGGCGGTGACCTCGGCGGTGTCGGCTCCCAGAGGCCGCCCCGCCCAACGGATCCGACCTGGCGTGACCGACAGCCGGGCCACCAGGCCCTGCATGGGTACCCCGTCGACCTCCACCACCAGGCCTCGCGCCAGAGCGTGGGGGTCGACGGCCAACTCGCTCATGTCATAGACGGGAGCGGCCGCCGCCTCGGCCGCTTCGAAGGTGGCCAGCACCTCATCGCGGCTGTGGCCGGCACACCACTGGGCCACCCGGCCCTCCACCAGGTCGCGATGGGTTGCCCGACCGGCGAAGGATCCGAGCCGGTCGTCATCGTCCAGGCCCACGATCTCCAGCACCCGACGGGCCACCGACTCGGCGCTGGTGGAGATGGCCACCCACCGCCCATCGGCGCACTGGTAGGTGCCCCTGGGCACCGAGTAGGGGATACCCGATCCCAATCGGGGTTGGAGATCTCCGTTGAGCAGCCAGTTGCCCATGAGGGGCCCCATCAGCTGGAACAACGACTCCAGCAGGTTCACATCCACCACCTGACCCACACCCGAGTGGACGGCCACCATGGTGGCGAAGGCGGCCACCAGCGCTGTCACCTCGTCGGTCAGGGCGATGGGCGGCAGCAGCGGGGCACCGTCGGGTTCACCGTTGATCGCCGCGAACCCCGACATGGCCTCGGCCAGGGTGGCGAAACCGGGGCGGCCAGCGTAGGGACCGTCCTGCCCGAATCCGCTGACGCGGGTGACCACCAGTCGAGGGTTGGCGGCGATCAGGTCGGTGGGGTCCAGGCCGAGGCGTTCGAGGGTGCCAGGTCGGAAGTTCTCCACCAGGACATCGGCATCAGCCAGCAGACGTCGCAGGTTGTCCAGATCATGGGGGTCCTTGAGGTCCCAGACCACCGACCGCTTGTTGCGGCCGATGAGTTTCCACCACAAGGTCACGTCGTCGCGAGGGTCGGTCCACCCCATGGCCCGGGTGGTGTCGCCACTTCCCGGCCGTTCGACCTTGATCACGTCGGCCCCGAAGTCGGCCAGGTAGCGGGCGCACCCGGGACCGGCCACCACCGTGGACAGGTCAACCACGCGGAGGTCGTGCAACGGCCCGTCAGCGGGGCCGGTGGCCCGGGCTGCCCGGGCGTCTGGTGAGGACCCGGTCACTGCAGGACGTGGGCAGTGGACGGCAGGGGGCGACCGGCCAGGGCTCGTATGGCGGTGGTGCGGTAGTCGTCACCCGCCAGGTCGGCCAACACCCGATGAGCCACCGACGCCGACGCCGGAGGAGGGGCCACTCCCAGCCCGAGAGCGTCGGACAGGTCCAGGCCGTGCACCACCAACTCGACCACCCTGGTGGCCAGGTACTGGTCCAGCGGCATCTCGCCCACCATCAGATGACAGGTGGCGTCTCCGGGGGTGTCGGCCACCAGCTTCTCGCAGTGCAGCGCCAACTCGTCGGTGCGGGCCAACCAGTCGGTGTGTTCGGCTGCCTCACGCACCGCTCGGGCGGCGATGTGCACATGGGGGGTCTCCTCGGCCAGCACCACCCGGACGTACTGGGCGGCCGGGGCGATGGGCGAGGCGTCGAC
>CAUJFC010000023.1 GCA_963169755.1 Actinomycetota bacterium
TGATGCCCACCAGTCGGGCACTCTCAGGGTTGGAGGCCACCGCCCGCAGTGACAGCCCCAATTTGGTGCGCTGCAACAACACCCACAGCGCCACACACTCCAGTGCCAACACCGCCACCAGCCCGATGGTCTGCTTGGGGATACCCACGAACTCACCCGCCGGGAACGGCGAGGGCATGCGCAGCGCTTCCTGGCCGGGTTTGATGAAGATGAGCTGAGCCAATGCGTTGATGGCCAGGAACATGCCCAGGGTGACGATCACCACGTTGAGAGGGTTGTGGCTGGATTCCACCGGACGGATCAGGACCCGTTCGATGACCGCTCCGGCAATCACCGAGAACACCACCGACCCCAAGATGGCCACCACGATCCCCACACCCTGATCGGTGAGCCACCAGGTCACGAAGGTGGAGAACAGGGCCATCTCGCCCTGGGCGAAGTTCAACAGGCCGGTGGTGCGAAAGATCAACACCAGGGCCAGACCCACCGACGCGTACACCGCACCGCGGCCGATGCCGTTGAGCAACTGGTCGAGAAACAGTTCCATCAGAACCCCAGGTACGCCTTGCGGACGGTTTCATCGGCCATGAGCTGATCGGCCGGCCCCGACGCCACGATGCGACCGGTTTCGAGCACGCAGCCCCGGCTTGCGATGGCCAGAGCCAGGCTGGCGTTCTGCTCCACCACCAACATGGCCAACCCGTCCTCCTTGTTGATCTGACCCAGCCGCTCGAACACCTCGCGGGTGATCAACGGGGCCAGGCCCAGCGACGGCTCATCGAGCAACAAGATGCGGGGGCGGGCCATCAACGCCCGGGCGATGGCCAACATCTGCTGCTCGCCGCCCGACATGGACCCGGCCGCCTGAGTGCGGCGCTCGGCCAACCGTGGGAAGGTCTCATACCAGCGGGCGATGTCGGACTCCACTCCGCCGTCGCGTCGGTTGATGGCCCCCAGACGCAGGTTGTCCTCCACCGTCAGGTCACCAAAGGTGCCTCGCCCCTGGGGGACGTGGGAGATACCGGCCCGAGCGATGGCCTGGGGCGCCTTGGACGTGATCTCGGCGGCGTCGAAGAAGACGTTGCCACTGACATCATCGAGCATGCCCGAGATGGCCCGCAGGGTGGTGGTCTTGCCGGCGCCGTTGGCCCCGAGGATCACCACCACCTCACCCTCGTCGACGGTCAGGTCCAGGCCGTGCAGCACCTGCACCGGCCCGTAACCACCCGACACCCCGCGCAGTTCCAACAGGCTCATTCCGGTGCCCCCAGGTAGGCCTCGATCACCTTGGGGTCGTTGCGAACCTGACTGGGGGGACCCTCGGCGATCTTGCGTCCGAACTCCATCACCACCACCTGATCGGAGATGGCCATGACCATGCTCATGTGGTGTTCGACCAACAGCACCGTCAGATCGAACTGGTCGCGGATCTCCTTGATGGTGTCACCCAGTTCGTCGACCTCGCCGTGGGTCAGGCCGTTGGCCGGTTCGTCCAGCAACAACAACTTGGGCGTGGCCGCCAGCGCCCGAGCGAACTCGATGCGCTTGAGCGTGCCGAAAGGCAGGCCCACCGCCGGTCGGTTGGCCAGATGACCCAGCGACATGCGCTCGAGGATGGCGGTGCACTCGGCTCGAAGTCGCTTCTCCTCCCGCCCGACCCCCAGGCGCACCATGGCGCGGGCAAAGCCCACCGAGCCGTTGGTGTGAGCACCGACCATCACGTTCTCGACCACCGACAGGGCCGGGAACAGAGCCAGGTTCTGGAAGGTGCGGGCCACCCCCACCCGGGCGATGCCGTGGGGAGCCATGGCCAGCAGGTCGTGCCCGTCGAAGCGGATCGAGCCCGACCACGGCTCGTACAGGCGGCTCACACAGTTGAAAAGGGTGGTCTTGCCAGCCCCGTTGGGGCCGATGAGGGCGCATATCTCGCCCGCTTCAACCGCAAAGCTGAGCCCGTCCAGGGCCACGATGCCCCCGAATCGGACCTCGATGTCTTGCACGTCGAGCAGAGGCAACGCCGAATCCTCATTGGTCGGGGGTGGGATGGATCCCGGGGATCCATCCTCAGGTTGGGGTCACCCTAGCCAAGGTGACCGGGGCCGCCGGGCCGAACCACCCAAGGTGGGGGGTGCTCAGCGGGCTCCCATGAACATCACCCGGAGTTCGTCGTAGTGCTCGATGCACCGACCGGCACCCAGCACCACGCATTCCAGTGGCGCGTCGACCATGGTCACCGGGATGCTCGTCTCCTCGGCGATGCGCTTGGCCAGGCCCTTCAGCATGCCACCGCCCCCCACCAGGTGCATGCCCCGCACGATCAGGTCGTGAGCCAACTCGGGGGGAGCCTCTCCCAGACAAGCGATGACCGAGGCCACGATGGCCGCCACCGGTTCGGCGATGGCCTCGCGCACCTCCTCGGGGGAGAGGATGACGGTCTTGGGTAGGCCGCTCATGAGGTCTCGGCCCCGGACCTCGGCCTTCACCCCGTCCTGCACCGGCCAGGCCGACCCGATGGCCACCTTGATCTCCTCCGCCGTCCTCTCACCCACTGCGATCCCGTACTCACGACGGATGAAGGTCTGGATGGCGGCATCTATGTCGAAGGAGCCGACCCGCACCGCCTGGAGGGCCACCACCCCACCCAGGCTGATCAGCGCCGTCTCGGAGGTGCCGCCGCCCACGTCGATGACCATGTTGGCGATGGGCTCGTTCACCGGCAGGTAGGCCCCCAGAGCCGCCGCCATGGGCTGCTCGATGAGCTGGGCATCAGCGGCCCCCGCCCGCCGGGCAGCCTCGATGACCGCTCGACGCTCCACCTCGGTGATGGCCGACGGTACGCAGATGACAACCCGGGGACGGTTGAAGCGCGAGACACCGGCCCGTTCCAGTAGCAGGCGGATCATGCGCTGGGTCACGTCGAAATCGGTGATGGCCCCTTGACGGAGCGGACGCACGGCCACGATGTAGCCCGGGGTGCGGCCGATCATCTGCCACGCCTCCTGGCCCATGGCCAACACGTCGCCGGTCTGCTGGTTCAGGGCGATCACCGACGGCTCGTTGAGCACGATGCCCTGACCTTTGGCATAGACCAGCGTGTTCGCGGTACCCAGGTCGATGGCTAGGTCTCGGGCCATCTCAGTTCACAGAGCCCGGAGGTCGGGGAGGACGGGGCGGACCCGACGGACGGCCCGACGGACGGCCCGGCGGACGGCCCGGCGCGGCATCGGGCTCTTCGCGGCGCCGAAAGTTGGGGGCCGCCTCGGGTGACAGCGCCCGCATCTCACGACGGAACGAGTCGAGCCCGGCCTCCATCGACGTCGGCTGACGGTTGCGGAACCACGAAATGGTGGCGGCCACCGCCACCACCAACATCGGGACCAGCACGTACACCAGGATCTTCACGCGGGGGTCACCTCGGCCACGCGCCTCGACCAGCTCGACCCCGAGGCGTCGCCCTCCTCCCGATGTCCGCGGTGGTGGCAACTAACCCATTCGGCTCCGCCGGGCCAGTGTTCACGCTTCCAGA
>CAUJFC010000024.1 GCA_963169755.1 Actinomycetota bacterium
CCTGCTGCTCCGGTGACCACCACACGCATCATTGGTTGAGCATGCCCGCCACAGCCCGCGGACCGCCACCCTCGACGGTGAAGACCCGACCGGGTGGCCGTACGCTGAAGCCATGGCCACCGGTGACTCCAACCCGTTCGAGGGCATGCCGTTCTTCGGCGACATGATGCGCATGCTCTCGGGA
The DNA here is from genome assembly GCA_963169755.1 of Actinomycetota bacterium. Lineage (GTDB taxonomy): Bacteria > Actinomycetota > Acidimicrobiia > Acidimicrobiales > Iamiaceae > Aquihabitans. Next base: position 185 of record CAUJFC010000024.1, read on the forward strand.
CAGGGCCCGGTGCAGTGGGACGGAGCTCGACAACTGGCCCTCTCGATCGCCACCGAAGGCCAGAGCGAACCCAACATCGATCCCCTGGCCCGCATCCGCTACGAGCAACTGGCCCGGGTCGCAGATCTTCAGGTGGCCGATGCCACCGGGCTCTCCACGTCAACCACCGGTCGGGTGGTGGCCATCACCCCGGTGACCCGGACCCAATGGGTGCTCGACACCCTGGACGTGTACCGCCCACTGGTCGAGGCCATCGCCGCCGCCCTGAAGACTTCAACCGACTCCAACCCGCCCGACCCCACCGACCTGCCAACCTCGTTCAGCGACCCCACCGAGGCCTGGTTCGGTCAGATCATGGGGCTGCTCAGCCCCATGTTGTTGGGCATGACCGCTGGCTCACTGGTGGGACACCTGGCAACCAGCTCCTTCGGTTCCTTCGACCTTCCGGTTCCCCGGCCTCCCTCCGACGACATCGCGGTCATCGCCACCAACATCGACCGCTTCGGCACCGACTGGTCGATGGACGAGGACGACCTCCAACTGTGGGTGTGTGTCCACCAGATCACCAGCCACTCGATTCTGGGCATGCCCCATGTGCGTTCCGAGCTGAACCGGCTTCTGCTGGACTACGCCGGGGCATTCGAGTTCGACCCCGATTCGATCACCTCCCGTTTCGCCGACCTCGACCTGGACATGACTTCGGGCGACCCGATGGCCAGCTTCCAGAACCTGATGTCGGACCCCGACGTGATCCTCGGAGCCGTGCGCACAGACCGTCAACATGACATTCAGGTCCGACTCCACACCCTGGTGGCGGTGATCACCGGTTACGTCGATCACATCATGGACACGGTGGGCACCAGGCTCATCGGCTCGTACCCCCAGGTGACCGAGGCGATGCGGCGCGAGCGGGTGGAGGCTTCGGCCAGCGACCGCTTCGTTACCCGGCTGCTGGGGCTGGACCTGACCCAGGACCTGTACGACCGGGGCCGCCAGTTCGTCGATGGGGTCCTCGAACGCGCCGGCACTGACGGCCTCGAACGACTCTGGTCGGCCGCTGAGGTCCTACCGACCCCCAATGAACTCGACGCTCCGGGCTTGTGGCTGGCCCGTATCGACCTCTGACCTCCTCGGGCGACGGTGGCGCTAGCGGTCTTCGGGATCCGGTGACCACGGGTAGGGATTGAACACCTCGGGCGGGAGGTCAGCCCGGTAGGCATCGGTCGGCTCGTCCACGAGGGCTGGAGGATCCCACGGGTAGCCCGTTCCGTCGGCCCACTGCGGCTCGGGCCAGGAATCGGGGTCATCTCCCAACTCCACCCCGTCGACCGAGAGATCCCCGGCGTCGAGGCGAGTCTGTGGGGCGTCAGCGGGCTGAGACGTGGTGGGCATCCCCGGTCCCCATGCCACCGTCGGAGCATCCTCGCCGCGGGGACCGACTTGTCGGTCTTGAATCTCGGTGCTGTACGGGTCGGCGGGACGGCGTCGATCCTCGGTTCGAACCTTTCCGATGACGGCACGGGGAACACTGGTGATGCGGTCTTTCACCTCCTCGGACACTTCGCTGATCCGTTGCTCGATACCGGCGGCCGCCGCAGTGGCTGCCGTCTGATGGGCGCCCGAGCGGTGCGCCAAGGCCATGCGGCCGATGGTGTAACTGGCCAGACCGGCCAGCGCCAGCCCTTCCACCAACCCGAATCCCACGTCGAGGCTCAGGGTGAGGCCGACCGGAATGAGAGCACCCAGAACCCACATGACCTGGAAACGGGTTTCGAACCGAGCGAAGGCCCGACCCCGGTTGGCATCGGGAGCGTCACGCTGAAGGATCGAATCGAAGGCCAACTTGCCAACCGCGGCCGAGAACCCGACGCTGGCCCCCAGGATGGCTGCGCCAACCACGTCTCCCAGCAACAGGGCCAGCACCCCACCTGCCACCACGATGGCCAACGCTCCGGTGAGCAGATTCTCCTCGGTGGTGTGATTGCGGATACGAGGGGCGACGGCCGCCCCCGCCAGCTGGCTGAGCACCGCACTGCCACCCACCACCCCGAGCTGCCAGGTGGCCCGGTCTCCCCGGAAATCGAACGCGATCAGAAGGGTCAGGAACCCGACGCTGGCGCGCAGCAGGCCCATTGCCGTACCAGCCATGACGATCCCGGCGCTGCGAAGTTCGCTGCGCTCGGCCTCGTCGGCAGGGGCTTGGGCGACCTGGGAAGGGGGAATCTGTGCCGCCAGACCGGCCGCCACCAGGTAGGTGACCATGGCCATGGCGATCGACCACTGTGGCCCCCAGATCTTGAGCACCAACCCGGCCGGCGCGGCTCCCGCAAAGCTGGACAGTCCGCTGAGCAGGGAGAGCTTGGAATTGGCCTCGACCAGCTCTCGGTCGCTGCGCACCACGGTGGGCACCAGGGCGCTCCGGGCCAACTGGTACGCCTTCTGACCAACCAGGAGGCACAGAGCGAGCAGGAAGAAGGCGGTGCCGGTTCCGGTGATCTGGGTGGTCAGCAGATAGCAGAGCAGGGCCCGTACCAGTGCGGCGCCGAGAACCACGAACCGATGCCCGCCCCGAAGCCGGTCGATCAGCGGGCCCACCAACGGAGACAGCACCGCGAAGGGCAGCATGGTGATGACCAGGTAGCGCAGCACCGGCCACCGGGCATCGGAGGCCGGAAGAGTGAAGAACAGCGAACCAGCAAAGGACGCCGCCACCATGGCATCTCCCACCGTGCCCGCCACGTGGGCGCGGGCCAGGCGGGCAAACGGCGTGACGGTGAACGCCCGCCGGCCAGCCGCGGTGGCTGGCCCGATCACTCGCCCCCCGGAGGGGTCGGTGGAGGGAGTCGCCGTCACGGTGCCATCGTAGGGAGGCCCTGTGACGCTCCGCCCCCCGGAGAGGCCACGGGTCAGGTCCGGTCACCCCGGGGAATCTCGTACTTGTACCCGAGACCCCGGATGGTCACGATCCGCACCGGATTGGACGGGTCGTGCTCGACCTTGGACCGCAGGCGCTTGACGTGGACATCGAGGGTCTTGGTGTCTCCCACATAGTCGTGACCCCACACCCGATCGATCAGCACATCTCGGGTCAGCACCCGACCGGCGTTCTCCAGCAACAGGGCCAGCAACTCGAACTCCTTGAGGGGCAGCAACACCTCGACACCTCGCACCACCACCTGGTGACCCGCCGGGTCCAGGCGCACATCTCCCACCTCCAGCACGTCTCCCCCACCCACCGACTCTGCGCCGTCGGTCAAGGGGGATCGACGCAGAACGGCCCGCATGCGAGCCACCAGTTCACGGATCCGGTAAGGCTTTGTCACGTAGTCGTCGGCCCCAACCTCCAACCCCACCACGGTGTCGATCTCGGCCGCTTTAGCGGTGACCATGATGATCGGAACCCGGGACCGACTGCGCAGCTCACGGCACACATCGATGCCCGACATCTTGGGCAGCATCACGTCGAGCAAGACCAGGTCGGGTTGGATGGCGTCGAACAACAGCAGAGCCTGAACACCGTCACGAGCCACCTGCACCCGAAACCCCTCACGGGTCAACCCGACGGTGAGGGCATCGACGAAGCTGTCCTCGTCCTCCACCACCAGGACCGTGGTCGTCGGCGACGACGCCTGGCCGTTCATGACTCATGCCCCGTGGTGGGTCGGTCGGCCAGACCCACCGCGCTGGGAACGGTCAGCGTGAAGGTCGAGCCCTGACCTTCTCGGGACTCAACCGTCACCTCGCCGCCGTGACTGTGGGCGATGTGTCGGACGATCGCCAGCCCCAGACCGGTTCCCCCGGTGTCTCGGCTCCGGGCCCGGTCAACCCGGTAGAAACGCTCGAACACTCGCGCCAGGTCGGAACCGGGAATGCCGATCCCCCGGTCGATCACCTCGAGTGCCACCCGGTCGGCGTGGGGGATCAGCCGGATCACGACCTCGCCCCCCGGGTCCGAGTACTTGACGGCGTTCTCGAGCAGGTTCGCGACCGCCGAGACGAGTTGACGGTGCTGCCCAGCCACGACAGCCCTCCCCGATCCCAGAGGAGCTTCGACCTTGACCCCAACTTCCAGGCGGTCGGCGGTGGACGCCACCCTTTCGATGGCTTCGCTCACCACGTTGGCCAGATCCACCGGTTCGGGTTCCCAGCCTCCGCCCTCTTCCACCTCGCTCAACTGGAGGAGGTCGTCGACGGTGGCCGCCAATCGGAAGGCCTCGGCCTGGATCCGCGACGACAACCGCTGAACTGTCTCGGGGTCGGTCTCGCCCTCCAAGGCCTCCGACAGCACTCCCAGCGCACCGATCGGGGTCTTCAGCTCGTGACTGATGTTGGCCACCAGATCGCGCCGACCAGCCTCTGACCGTTGACGTTGGGTTACGTCCTCCACGGTCACCATCACCCCGATCACCTCTGACTCTGCACCGGCGGCCTGGTCGAGAAGTACCGAGGAGCGCAGTACCAGGGTGCGTCGAGGTGGGCCGAACAGTTCCAGGGTCCGATCGCCGTCGCTTCCACCCAGGGATTCGGCTATCA
>CAUJFC010000025.1 GCA_963169755.1 Actinomycetota bacterium
TCCTGTTCGGGGTTCGAGGAGCACAGCGGTGGCTGAGATCGAGATCGGCATGGGCAAGTCCGGGCGGCGTGCCTATGGGCTGGGAGACGTGGCGCTCGTGCCCAGCCGTCGAACCCGCGATCCCCGGGACGTCGACCTGAGTTGGGAGATCGACGCCTTCCGCTTCGACCTGCCGGTGATGGGCGCCGCCATGGACAGTGTCACCAGTCCGGCCAGCGCCGCCACGCTGGGGCGACTCGGGGGCGTAGGGGTGCTGGCTCTCGAGGGGCTGTGGACCCGCTACGACGATCCTGAACCGCTGCTGAGGGAGATCTCCCGGCTCGACCCGGCCACCGCCACCCCCCGGCTCCAGGAAATCTACGCCGAGCCGATCAGGGCCGAGCTGATCCGCGACCGGATCCGGGAGATCCGCTCGGCGGGCGTGGTGTCATGTGCCGCCATCACGCCTCAGAGACTGCCGGCCTTCGCCGACACGCTGCTGGCAGCCGAGCTCGACCTGTTGGTGGTGCAGGGCAGCGTGGTTTCAGCCGAGCACGTCACTCGGGACGGTGATCCGCTCAACCTCAAGACGTTCGTGCGTCGCTTCGACATCCCGGTGATCGTCGGTGGTTGCGCCAGCTACCAGGCGGCCCGCCACCTGATGCGTACCGGTGCCGCCGGTGTTCTGGTGGGTGTGGGCTCGGGATCGACTTCGACCACGCGCTCGGTGCTGGGGGTCGGGGCCGCCCAGGCCACTGCCATTGCCGATGTCCGCGCTGCCCGCCTCCGTCACCTCGATGAGACCGGTGTCTATGTGCACATCATCGCCGATCGTGGTCTCGATACCGGCGGCGACATCGCCAAGGCGGTGGCCTGCGGGGCCGATGCCGTGATGTTGGGTCGACCGCTGGCATCAGCCTCGGATGCACCCGGTGGGGGACGCCACTGGGGACTGAACAGCGGCCACGCCGATCTGCCGCGGTCCGAGGTGGCGGTGACGCCGGCGGTGGGCACCCTGGAGGAGGTGCTGGTCGGGCCCGCTCGTCGCTCGGACGGACGAACCAACCTCGCCGGAGGGCTGCGACGCGCCATGGCCACGTGCGGCGCTCCCAATCTGAAACAGCTCCAGCGGGCCGAGCTCACCGTCACCCCGGAGGCACGATGACCCCCACCCCGACCACGGGCGCCATCTTGGTGGTGGATTTTGGAGCCCAGTATGCCCAGCTGATCGCCCGTCGGGTTCGTGAAGCGCACGTATACAGCGAGATCGTCCCCCACACTGTCACCGCCGCCGAGATCGCATCACGGGCCCCGGCGGGAATCATCTTCTCGGGCGGACCAAAGTCGGTGCACGTGGAGGGTGCTCCGGCAGTTGACCCGGCGGTCTACGAACTGGGGGTTCCGATCTTCGGGATCTGTTACGGCGCCCAGCTCATTGCCCAGCAGTTGGGCGGTTCGGTGGCCAATACCGGTGTGGGCGAGTACGGCCGTACCGACCTCGACGTAGTTGCCCCCGGGGTGGTGTTCGGCGGTGGGCAGCCAGCCCACCAGCAGGTGTGGATGAGTCACTTCGACTCGATCGCCGAGCCGCCGGCGGGGTTCACCGTCACCGCCGTCACCGATCAGATCCCGGTGGCAGCCATGGAGAACGTCGAGCGACGCATCCACGCGGTGCAGTTCCATCCCGAGGTGGTGCACACCCCCCACGGCCAGCAGGTGCTCGAGCATTTCCTCTATGACGTGTGCGGTTGTGGCCCGACCTGGACCATGGGGTCGGTTATCGAAACCCAGGTTGAGGCGGTACGCGCCCAGGTGGGTGACGCCCGGGTCATCTGCGCCCTGTCGGGCGGAGTCGACTCGGCGGTGGCCGCTGCCCTGGTCCACAAGGCCATCGGCCCTCAGCTCACCTGTGTGTTCGTGGATACCGGACTCATGCGTGAAGGCGAGGGTGACCAGGTGGTCGAGACCTTCCAGCGTCACCAGGGCATCGAGCTGATCCACGTCCGCGCCGCCGATCGCTTCTTCGAGCGACTGGCCGGGGTGACTGACCCCGAGGACAAGCGCAAGGCGATCGGTGAGCTGTTCATCCGGATCTTCGAGGACGTCTCGGGCGGAATCGAGGACGCCCGATTCCTGGTCCAGGGCACGCTCTATCCGGACGTGATCGAGAGTGGCACGGCATCAGCCGCCAAGATCAAGAGTCACCACAACGTGGGCGGTCTGCCCGAGGACATGGCCTTCGACCTGGTCGAACCGCTGCGATTGCTGTTCAAGGACGAGGTTCGCAAGGTGGGCACCGAGCTGGGGCTACCCGACGAGATCGTGTGGCGCCAGCCATTCCCTGGTCCGGGACTGGGCGTGCGCATCATCGGCGAGGTCACCCCCGACAAGGTGGCCGTTCTTCAGCGGGCAGATGCCATTGTGCGTGAAGAGATCCGGGCTGCCGGTCTGGAGCGGGAGATCTGGCAGGCCTTCGCGGTTCTTCCCGACATCCGAAGCGTCGGGGTCATGGGCGACGAGCGCACCTACGGGTACCCGATCATCATTCGGGCCGTCACATCCGAAGACGCCATGACCGCCGACTTCGCCCGACTTCCCTATGACCTGCTGGAGCGTATGAGCCAGCGAATCATCGGTGAGGTACCGGGCGTCAACCGGGTGGCCTATGACGTCACCTCCAAACCTCCAGGCACCATCGAGTGGGAGTAGCCGACTACGGAGAGTGCTGAACTCAGCTCCATATCACTCCTTGCAGTTTTGTGACGCAGGGCAGATGATCAAGGGGGAGGTGTCGTAACGACGACACCGGGGACCCTGGAGATGGTGCAATGGCGCTGATCGGCCACCTCGACCACCGGGAGATCACCGATCTCGAGTCCACGAGATGGACCCGAGCCTGGCGGGAGACCCTGCCCGATGACACCGTGGTCGGACAGTTTCTGAACAACCAGTCCGAGTTCAACGCCCGTCTGGCGCTGGCCGCAGGCGGTCGGGCTCAGGCGGTGGAGGGGGCGAACATGGCCTACTCGCGTAGCTCGGTCCCATTTCTCAATCAGGCTGTCCTGTCCCGACCGGCCAGCCGCGCCGACGACCCAGTGTTCGACGACATCGAGGAATTCTTTGACGGGTGCCGCGATCCTCACACCATCCTGTCGCTGTGGCCCACCGCCGACCTGTGGCACCGAGGATGGGTGCTGTACGGCCATCCGGCAATGGTCGCCAAGTCACCGGTGCTGGCGGGCCCGTCCCGGCCTCCGGGGCTCGACATCGAGTTGGTGACCGACCCGAACCTGGTGGACCGCGCCGAGCAAGTGTTGGTGGACGGCTACCCCTTCGGAGAACCTGGAGACCCGCTCAGCCGACCCGAACAAGGGACAGTGCTTCCCCCCGCGATCCTCGAGACCGGCTGCACCCTTCGGATTGGTTGGCTCGACGGTGAAGCGGTGGCGACCGGCCTCAGCTACGTCGCTCACGATGTGGTCAACCTGACCATGGCGGCCACCATGCCAGCGGCCAGGCGCATGGGAGTCTGGCAGGCCATGGTTCGAGCCCGGGTGGCAGACGGCCCGGGGCTGGCATCGGTGGCCTACACCAACGACCTCACCCGTCCAGGGTTCCTGCGGATGGGATTCATGTCGGTGACTCGTCTGACTCTGTGGGGGCGCGGCTGAGCGGTCCGGTGATGCCAGCATTGTTGGTGGGGAGGTCGTCTCGGGGGCGCTAGCGTCTGGCGGATGCTGGCCAGTGAAGTTCTTCTCCAGCCATCGGGTCGGTAGTCGGCCATGGAGTTGGTTCAGCTTCGTCATCGCGCTGTCTGCTCGGTCTGTGGCAGCAAGCTTCCACCTCGTTCAGAGGCCTGGTACGACAACGAGTCCCGTGAGGCGATATGCCCCACCTGTCACCGGGTCGAGCAGGCGGCCAGTGCCGAGGCCGAGGGTGGGAACGGCCAGGCGGGGCGGCCACCAGTACCCGATCTGAACCGGGCGCCGCGGCTGGTGCGCGCCCGACCCAGCGACGACGATCAGATGCGCCGGGAAGTGAGCCGCGAGATTGATCATGCCCTGACCGACCGAGCGGTGGCCGCCCTTCGTCAGGCCGAAGCCGACCGGATGGATCAGGAACTGGCTGCCAAGGCCGAGCTCGCTCGAGACAAGGAGGCCAGAGAACTGATAGAGGCGGCCACCGATAATCGGCCTCGTCCCGAGAGATCCGAAGCCCGCCTCACCCCACCCCTGCCCGCGCCTGAGCCACCCGCCAAGGGTGCGGGGCCGGCCTGGTTACGTTCCAAGCTTCCCCGGGTGGGCCCGTCGCTGAACGCGGCCGTCGAAGCCAAGAAGGAGATTGCGGCCCACGCGCCGGGCCCTGGATCCATCAGTCGAGCCCTGGAAGCGGCCCGGCCCCACGGGCTGGAGATCATCGCGTCACGGCCGTGGGTCGGCACCCGGGTCGAGAGCGAGGCCATCGTGGTGGGCCCCAGCGGAATCTGGGTGGTCGGTGGTCTCGGTGACTCCGACACACCGTTGGAGAAAGGATTCCTGGGCGGCCACAGCGGCTCGGAGCTTCTGAACGTGGTGGGCGGTCGTACGTCGATCATCACCGGCCTGTTGTTCGATTCGCCCTATCAACGGACGCCGGTCCGCGGGGCGTTGTGTTTCGAAGGTCCGGTGCCTGCGTGGTTCGAGGATCAGTTCACCTTGGCGGGTATCACCATCACCACCCCGCGTGACCTGATCGACTCACTGTTCACGCCTCTGCACCTAGATGCTGAGACCCGCCACAGGGTCGCCCAGCACCTCGTCAGCCGGTTCTGACCGGTTGACGAGGTGCCCGGGGTACCTCAAGAGACTCGTTGGCGGTACTCGGGTGAGTTCTGGAACCCGGTGATCAGGTTCACCAGGCTGCGCGTTCTCGCCTGGGTCACCCAGTAGTTGAAGCCGCCGGCGTCGGGCGTACGGTTCAGCATGCCCAGATATGTCATGGTCACGTTCACCTCTCGCTCCAGTTGAGCGGCGGCGAACTCACTGTGCCGGGCGGTGAGTGCTCCCCGGCTGGTCCCTCCACTGAGAGCCGCGAGATCCGTCGACATCTCCGTGGCGGTGGGGACGCGGTGGTAGATGTTCTGGTACAGGCGGCTTATGAATGATCGGTCATCCATGGATTTCAGGTCGGAGGACTTCTGGATCACATCGTCGGCCACTGAGGTAATCGACCGGCCGGACCGCAGGGCATCGGCACCGTCGCGGACCTGTTGGCGAGACCGCGGGTACGACCCGCTCAGAGCAAAGTGCACTCTCACCACTGGGGCCACGATCTTTCCGAACTCTGGAGAGTGCATGAACATCTCGATGATGTTGCCCCCGGGAAGACCCGCCCGGAGGCGGTTGGACCAGTAGGAGGCACCATTGGTGTCCAGCTTTCGGCTCAGGAAATCCTGGTACTGCTGAGCCACGAAGTCCTGAGGGCAGACAAAGGGAGCCCACAATGCCTGACTGGCACCTGAGAAGCGGCCCTGGCGCATCTCACCCTGTTTGAACGAGGGCCAGTCGGCCGAGCACATGGGTGCTCCGGTGGTGATCAGATCCACCACCAGCGCGGTGTCGCTCTTGGAGACCGCGACGGTTGTGAGCCCGTCGACCTCGGCAACAGCAGGGGCAATGGCTGGGGCCCAGCCGCCAGCGGTGAGGGGAGTAGTGCTCTCGATTGCACCCGTACTGCCGTTGACGATGCGCAGGGCGTGGTCGCCGGCGGCGATCACCTCCTGCTGTCCGTCACGGTCGACGTCTGCGACGGTGACCGAACTATGGGCTCCTGCACACCCGTCACATCGCCACTTGCGATGGCCACTGGTATCGATGCCATATACGAAACCACCCTCGGTGGACGTTGCCACCTCGAGCTGTGGATCGCTGTCGAGGTTGGCGATCGCCGGTGATCCCATGGCGAGTCCGTCGACCGGCACGGGCCAGCCGGGCAGACTCGTGCGGTTCACCGCGGTGAAGGCGTGGACCAGCCGACCGGCAGGATCGGCGAAGTTGGTGCCGGTGCCCACCACCACATCCATTAGTCCGTCACGGTTCAGGTCACCCAGGGCGGGGGTAGACCAGATCACCTCGCCGGGAAGCGACAATGGGTAGCCCGGGTAGGGGGAGCCATCTCGGTTGAGGGCCCAGACAAGTCCGCCTCTGGGAACACCCAGGGGGTTCCCGGCGTAGATGTCTCCACCCAGGACGATCTCGAGGGTCCCGTTGCGGTCCAGGTCTGCCACCACGGGACTGGACCACAGAGTGTCCTCCAAGAACCGCCGCCAGAGAAGTCGACCGTCAGCCGACCAGGCGTAGACCGAGTGGTCCCAGCTGGCGGCGATGATGTCGAGAATTCCGTCACCGTTGATGTCGGCTACTGCCGGTGTAGCGAAGAACCCGTCGGGCCGGCAGTCGACACCGGCCGGGCAGTGGAGTGGGGGCCCTTGGGAGAAGCTTCGTACCACGCCCCCGGTCGGACCATCGAGGATCACCACCCAGCCATTCATGGTGGCGGTTACAACGTCTCGCTTTCCGTCACCGGTCAGATCAACGGTGACCGGAGTGGCCTGAATGGCGGTATTGCCCAGCAGACGTGACCAGAGGAGCCGGCGAGAGGGGAGGCTGTAGGCCTCGATGGTGCCATCGAGGCCGGCGGTGATCAGCTCTGGTCGTCCGTCTCCGGTGATGTCCGCGAAGGTGGGGCTGGAGAAGGCTTCACGGGTTCCGCCATTGACGTTGATGCCTTTGAGGGTTCGGGAGATGGTGCCGATCTTGGCGGTGGATGGAGCGGCGCCTCCGCTGGTGGCCGGTGCGACCATCAGTGAGATCGTCACCACCAACGCCATTATCAGGGCGACGGGTCGTAACCGTCTCCCGTCCGGTGTTGGTTGTTCAACCGATGTCGTCAGAGGGTTGTGTGACACGGCGGTTCCTCCCCTTCGTTCCCTTGTCGCGGACAGTACCGGTATCTCCCCGATGTCGCTTCCGATACTTCGACGCTGCGGCAGTGGGCTAGCCGACCAGGTCGGCGGGGTCGGGGGAGGGGGCCTCTACCAGTTCCCAGGTGTTGTCTCGGCGTTCGTAGCGCCACCATCGGCCATCGGAGGTGACCCTGAGTTGCACGTCGTCGACCGTCACCCGATTGGAACGCACCTGGATCTCGGCGCGGTCGACGCCGGCCTCGAGAAAGGCCCGGACCCCGGCGTCTACCACCGGGGCCGCTGGTCGCCAGCGGCTGGAGTCGCCGTGGTCGAGCCCGTCAGCGCCGGCGTGGCGCCACAGGGCAGCTCGAGCTGACAGCCCCTTGGGGGTCTGGCCGCTGGCCCGGGCCAGGTCGACTATCGAATCGCCCCGGTCCAGGCGTGAAGCCGCTCGCCGGGCCAAGTCGGCATCCGCACTCAGCAGGAGGCCACTCGGGGCCCCGTCGACCAGCTGGCCCCAGGCCCGCCGCGCCGCATCCGCAGCCAGGAGCCTCAGCCCTTCGGCGGTGAACGGGGCGTCGGCGGGAGGATCCTCGGGCCAGGGAGCCGGGGTCCCGGGTTGCTCGGGAGGATCGGGAATCGGTGGTAGCTCATGGTCACCGGCCCGGTCGGTCCAGGCCTGCCACACGGCCCGGGCGGTCACTCCGGGGTCGACCAGCGCTCCGCTGTCTCCCCGCGGCAGATCCTCCGGCGCACCGCCGGAGCCCGCGGCAGATCCGGGGCGGTGGTGGCGGGCTGCTCCCACAGCAGCCAGGAGGGCCTCGCGGGACCTGCCTCGCAGGGCGAACAGGGCGAAGGGGTCTTGGTCGAGAGCGTCGGCCACCAGATAGCAGACGGCGGCCGAGTGCTTGCAGGGCGCAGCGTGGTCCGGACACGAACAGCGTGGGTCCAGGTCTCCCGGACCGGGCAATAGTTCGAGTCCGTCGTTGCGCAGCGCTTCGGCGATCTCGGGATCTAGCTCGCCTTCGAGCAGGGCCGCTGCTCGGGCCGACCGGTCGGCCAGAACGGCGACTGTCCTACTCCACTGGGTGTCGTCGAAAGTCCGTACTCCGATGGTCACCCGGTAGGGCAACACCCGCGAGCCCCGCACCAGAGCAGTGATGCGGCCGGACTCGATCTCCAACCGACTCACGTGACCCTGCCGGGCATAGGTCCGGCCCCGGGGGAGTCGGTTGGGGTCGAGGCCGGCTCGGCTCTCCAGGGCCTCGAGCCAGGCAGCGCCCCACCAGGTGTGTCCGAACTGGCGGGCCATCATCGCTTCTCCGGCCGAGCGGAGGGATCACTCTCTACGTCGTTGAGCTCGACCAGTAGCCGCAGGTCCTCATCTCCCAATTCGGAGATCCAGCCCTCTCCCGAGGTGATGACGGCATCGGCCAGGGCCCGTTTCTCGGCGAGCAGGGCTGCCACCCGGTCCTCCACCGTTCCTTCACAGACCAGTCGGTGGATCTGTACCGGTCGGTCCTGGCCGATCCGCCAGGCGCGGTCGCTGGCCTGGTCTTCGACTGCCGGGTTCCACCATCGGTCGTAGTGGATCACATGGGTGGCCCGGGTCAGGTTGAGGCCGGTCCCACCGGCTTTCAGCGAGATCACGAACACCGGTACGTCGCCGGCTTGGAAGCGGTCGACCATGGCCTGGCGGTTCGCTTCGCTGGTTCCACCGTGCAGGAATTGGGAGGGGCGATCCGGCTGGTGCAGGTGGCGTTCGAGCAGGTGACCCATGGCTCGGTACTGGGTGAAGATCAGCACGGCGTCGCCCTCGTCCACGATCGTGCGCACCAGATCAATGGTGGCGTCGAACTTTCCGGACCGACCCACCAGAGCCCTGGGGTCGGTGGGGTCCTGCTTGAGGAACTGCGCGGGGTGATTGCAGATCTGCTTGAGCCCGGTGAGCAGCTTGAGCACCAGACCCCGGCGGGCCATTCCTTCGGCCGCTTCGACCAAGGCCATGGTTTCGGTGACCATCGCCTGGTACAGGGTGCGTTGCTCGGTGGTCAGGGGAACGACCTCGTCGGTCTCGGTCTTGGGTGGCAGATCAGGGGCGATGTCGGGGTCGGTTTTGCGTCGGCGCAGCAGGAACGGCCGGACCAGGCGAGCTAGGGCGGCGGCTGCCTCCCCGTCACGGTCGCGCTCGACCGGTACTGCCACTCGGCGACGGAACTGGTCGAGTGGGCCGAGCAGGCCCGGAGTGGTCCAGTCGAGCAGGGCCCACAGATCGACCAGTCGATTCTCGACGGGCGTGCCGGTGAGTGCGAAGCGGGCCTGGGCCGGTAGTTGACGTAGCGCCTTCGCCGTGCGTGACAACGGGTTCTTGACCGCTTGGGCCTCGTCGGCGGCCACCAATCCCCATTGCACGCCCGCCAGGGCGGCGACGTCTCGGCGAACCACGGCATAGGTGGTCAGAACCAACGAAGTGGGGGTCACGCCGGCCAGTGACCGTTGGGCTCCGTGATAGCGGACCACCTCCACGTCGGGGGCGAAGCGCGCCGCCTCCCTGGCCCAGTTGCCCAGAACCGACACTGGGCACACCACCAGGGTCGGGCGGCGGTCCGAGTCGTTGAGGGGACCCCGCCCCAGGTGGAGGGCCAGGAACTGAACGGTCTTGCCCAAGCCCATGTCGTCGGCAAGCACGCCGCCCAACCCCAGATCGGCCATCTCGGTCATCCAGGCAACGCCGTCACGTTGATAGGGGCGGAGAGTGGCGTTGAGTCCTTCTGGGGCGACCCACGGAGCAGTCCATGGGGCGGCGGCGACGCCGACTGCGTCGGATCCGTCGAGTTCGCTGCGGTGTCGCAGCCGGTCGGCCAGATCGCAGATGGGGCCGGTGACATCAGCCTCGGTCGGCTCACCGTCCACGGTGATTCGACCGCCGAGGGCTACCGCCAAGGCCTCACCGGCACCAACGGTGCGGCGACGTTCGAGGCGGGCCAGGCGGGCAGGGTCGGCTCGTACCCATTTGCCCCGTAGTCGGATCACACCGCGCTTGGCCTCGATCAACGCCGCCATCTCGGCGGGAGTCAGGTCCTGGCCGTCGATCGAGGCTGTCCAGCTGAGAGTGCACAGGCTCTCGAGGCTGATTCCTCCGGCCCGGTCGGCCCCCACCGACTCCGAGGAAACCACCGGCCGGAGCTCGACACCAGACAGGACGCTCGACGGCCAGCGCACCTCGATTCCCGCTCCACCCAGTTGGTCGGCCAGAGGACCCATCAGGTCGGACACCTCCTCGCCGGTCAGGTCCAGGCTGGCGGGGTGGGCTTCTTCCAAGAGGCGGTTGAGTGGCTCCCAGACCCGTCCCGCCCGGCGTAGCGTCACCAGCAACTCGTCCTCGACGTTGGGTCCGAAGCGGTCCCGGACCTCGGCGGGGGCCTGCCATAGCTCTGCGGCGTCGAGAACCAGGCTCCGGTCGGCCAGGCTGCCGACCTCCAGCACTGCCCGGAACTGATCGCCGTCGGTATCTGGGTCGTCGCCTTGGTCGACATCTTCAGCCGCCTCCAGCCGCAGCCCCACCGAGGTCTGGGCCGAGATCGACGAGGCGGTGGCGACCAACCACTGGCTCAGCGCCGAGCCCCGTGTGGTGTGGAGGTCGGTGCCCGACACCCGTACCGGGGTCGGCTCGGTGGAGGCGTAGGCCCTGTGGCCTGCTTCGACGGTGGCGGCCGCGGTGCGTACGTAGCAGTCGGCCATCGCGTCCCAGAATCGGGCCACCAGCCACCGGGGAGAGCTGATGCGCCGGGGAGCCGAATCGGCCACCGCGGTGGCGTGGGCAATGGGTGGTAGTGCGTCGGCCAAAGCTTCACGTCGGCTCAGGTCATCGGGCTCGAGCGGACCGATCCGCCATCCGTCCAGACCGTCCTCATCGACCATCGGAATCAGGCGGCCTCGGGCGATCAGGTCCAGTGCGGCCCGTGCCACTTCGGCCCAGGCGTGTACCGAGGCCCCCACCGCTGTCCCGGCTCCCAGGGCCACCAACTCGTCGAGCACCCGGGCGAGCGGCACCACCGTGACCGGTACCGACTGCTGGCGCAGGGTCACCGGACTGGGCAGAACCATCTCGACCGTGCGGGTGAACGTGGCCGGTGGTCGGGCCGGGTTCCACAGGGCCAGCTCGCCGTAGCGGGCCGGTCGTCCGGGTAGGAACACCGCCTCTAGTCCGGGCTGGACCAGCAGTGCTTCGGTCCCGACCATCCGATCGATGATAAGGACCACCGACCGCGATCCAACCGGCTGTCTGTCTGGCCGGGCGGGATGGGTAGGGTGCGATGTGGTTTCAGGTGGCTGCGCCACCCGACCTCGAACCATTGTCAGTCAGTTCGCTCTAGGAGCCCCAACGATGTCCACCGCCCCCGTCCGCATCGCCGTCACCGGAGCCGCCGGCCAGATCGGCTACAGCCTGTTGTTCCGCATTGCCAGCGGAGCGGTGCTGGGGCCTGACCAGCCCGTGTCGCTTCAACTACTCGAGATCACCCCGGCGCTGGGT
>CAUJFC010000026.1 GCA_963169755.1 Actinomycetota bacterium
AGCCGGCGATGAGACCGGCGACGTGCCAGAGGTTGATCGTGATGGTCACGAACCCGCCACCGCCCGAGCCTCGAACTCACCGGCGAGAGCGAGCGCCCGGTGCGCCTGGCGGCGCAGCTCGGCGAACGAGGCCGGGTCGTCCTGGTCGACGATGGCGTCGAGGTTGCTGCCGGCGAACTCCCGGAGAGCAACCGAGACGATCCAGTTGTCGTCCTTGGTCTCGACGGGGGAGGAGGTGGTGTCGGTGACTGCCATGCCCCAACCGTGGGTGGCCCGAACCGACCGACCGGGAGATGCCTAGTTCTGCCGAGGTTTGCCCAGACTTTCCTGGTCCTCCCGCCCGCTTCACGTAGTGTCCCGGCCTGATGAAATCCATCACCCTCGACTACCAGTTTCTCGGTCCCCATTGGGTCCCCATTTTGGACCCGGGTCCCCGTCTCGGTCCCCCCACAGACGGGTACCAGCGGGTAGTTGCGTGTACCCACGTGCGGTCGAGAACCGCAGGTCAGAGGGCGTTTCCGCAGCTCAGGAGGCCAAGTGCCAGAAGTTGATATCTGCCTTGTAAGGGCAGCGCTCTAGCCAACTGAGCTATGCGCCCGCGAGCTTGGCAGGTTAGTCGTCGGGGCCCTCGGAACCTCCGGTCGACATGCCCGGGGACAGGCCAGCGGCCAGATGCTCCTCGCTCATCACCTCGAACCCCGCCGCCTCCAACGCTTCGGCAGTCACGCCCCGACCGGGTACCAGGGTCTCGGTGAAGGTTCCGTCATAGATGCCGTCACAGCCACAGCTCGGAGAACGGGCCTTGAGCACCGCCCCCACCGCCCCCACCGAGCGGGCCAACTGCACCGTGGCCGCAGCCCCCTGCTGGTACTGCACGCTCACGTCGGCCCCGTCGACGGTACGAACCCTCCCGTCAGCGCCCCGCTCGGCTCGGGGCCGCGGCACCCCCAGCCCACCCGCCACCTCGGGACACACCGCCACCAGCTCGAAGCGATCGGCCAGCGCCTCCACCATCGGACGAGGGCTGGCCCCACCTCGATAGTTGCAGGCCTCACCCAGCAGACAGGCCGAGACCACCAGACGCGGTCGGTCGGTCACCGAAGATCCCCGATCGGCGCCGGGTGAGGCGGTACCGTCGTCCACCTGCACGACGGTACCCGGGTCCGCCCGGTCCTCTCCCCCGGAGCACGAGTGTCAGGCCAACGCACCACGGTCGACCAACGCGAACTCATCCTTCGTAGGCACCTCAACAGCATCGGACCCGTCCCGGAGTTGACCCCTGAGGAGGAGCTGTCGGCTGCCGCCGTGGTGGCCGACGGACGCCGCGCCGAGAACGAGCTGGCCGCCCTGGCCGGTGCCCCGATGCTGGACCTGGAATCGGTGGCGACCCTGCGAGACCGAGTCCGCCATGCCGATGCCGCCCGCGAACATCTGATCGCCGCCTGTCGCCCGCTGGTCGTGAACCTGGCCCGCCGCCACCAGAGCACTGCGGGGCTCACCGCGGCACTGTTGTCGGCCGGAGATGAGGCGTTGGCCCGTGCTGTGGACCGTTACGACCCCACCGGTGGCCTGCCGTTCAGTTCGTTCGCCCGCTGGTGGGTCGAGCGGGCCATGCGAGAGATCGAACGCAACCCGTCCGCCACCGCAGTTCGTCGCGGCTCCCCATCCGCCGCCGGCCCTCTCACCGCAGACGAATCCGCCAGCTTGGTCGACACCACCCTTCTCACCGCTTTGGGCCATCTCCACGAGGACGACTGCCGCATTCTCGAGCTCCGGCTGGGGCTCGACGGCCCGGGCTTGTCGGCCGCTGACACCGCGGCGGTGTTGGAGATGGACCTCGACGAGGCCGCCGAGGCCGAAGAGAAGGCGCTGGCCAAACTGCGCCATCCCTCAACCCCCGGCGACCTGACCCACCTCCGCTCGATCTGACCGCCACCGGCACATTCCGAGCTGTCAGCAGCCGGTCACGCCCTACCCTCGGTCGGGGCCGCGCTGGTGGTCCCGACCGAGAACCGGGCGGGTCAACTGGACCCCACCGCGATCCGAGACAGGGCAACGATCGCCTGGGTGGCCTCGATCTGAAGCTCGGGTAGTTCGGCGCGGGGAAACCAACGGGCCTCGGCTATCTCGGGTGAGCACGGCTTGACTGCCTCGGCATCGGCCCCGGCGGCGGGCCGGGACCGGAACACGATGTCGACCCTCCGGGCCTCGGGATCCACCACCACCGCCGGCTCTCCCACCACATCCACCGCCAACCCCACCTCTTCGAGCAACTCTCGCCGCAGGGCGTCAGCCGGCTCCTCGCCCCGCGACAGCAACCCGCCCGGCACGCCCCAGTGACGGCGATACACCTGACGTACCAGCAGTATCGAATCGTCGGGCCGCTCGACCACGCTGATCGCACCGACAGTGAACGAAGGCGCGACCGTTCGCACCACCCGTCTGCGCATGAAGGTGGGCAAACGGGCGAACACCCTCAGGGCACCGACGTGCAGCCGGTCTCGCACTCTGTCGACCCTAGGCGGGGTGCAGAGCCTTCAGTGCCGCCATCACCTCGGCGGTGGCTCCCGCCACCGGGACACGCCGGGCCGAATGGTCCAAGACGGTCAGTTCCCGCCCGAAGGCGTCGCCCACTGAGGCTCCGGCCTCGGTGCACACCAGGGCGGCCCCCAGGTAGTCCCACACCCCCAACTCGTCGGTGGTGCAGTCCAGGTAGCCGTCCAAGGTGCCGTCGGCCACCGCGCACATGTCCAGCGCCGTGGCCCCCAACGCCCGGAACTGCGACCAACCTCCGTGACCGGCCGGCACCCCGTTGAGCCCCACAATCGCCGAGGTCAGATCGGAACACCCCGACGAGCGGATCTTCTCGCCGTCGCGAAACGCTCCACCATTGCGTCGAGCCCGCCAGCGGGTGCCGTGGCGCAGATCCACCACCAGGGATTCCACCGCCACCGGAGCCGGTCCGCCCACATCCACAGCGCAAAGGCTGACCGCCCACCAAGACAGTCCGCGGGCAGCGTTGGTGGAACCGTCCAGCGGGTCCAGTACCACCACCACTGGATGGTGACCGGCTCGTAGACCGCTCTCTTCGCTCAACACCCCCACTCCCGCCGCCGACAACACCGCCACCGCGGCATCGTCGGCGGCCAGATCACTGTGGTGCTGACCGCTGCGGGTTCCCGCTTCACCCCAGTCCCCGGTGTGTTCGAGTGCGGCGGCGACCGCCTCGACCGTGTCGGCCAGCAACCCGGTGAGGTGGTCCGGGGTCATGTCGGTGGAACTCACGTTGCCCGACGGTATCGACACCGTGGCAGGCTGGTGGCCTCAACCGCTCCCGGGAGGTGTTCGTGGCGGTCATCGATGTGCCCGGCTTCGTGGCCGACCTCAAAGACCATGCAGTGGACCACGGGTTCCACGTCCACGACGAGCGGCATTTCGTGGAGACCTACTCGATGCGCCAATCCTTCGAGGTGGACCTTCACCCCGAGGACGCCTGTGGCGGGCCACTGGAGTTCCACTTCAGCGTCGAGGTGGACCCCCGCACGATGCTTGCCTTCGAGGACGCGATAGTCCCGTTACCGGAAGGCGAGGAGCCCGAGGAGTCGTTCCAGATCCCGTTGTCGTTCAACTGGTCGCTCCCCCCGTTGCCCAACAGCCCCGACCTGTTGTTGCTTGCCACCGAACTGGCGGGCCTGGGCGGTCCGGACCTGCCGGTCGAGGTCTCGGCGATCGACTCGTTCCAGTTCGTCACCGACCCGTCGGTGCGCACGTTGAACGTGGTCGCGAGGATCTCGGTGGACATGTGGCAGGTG
>CAUJFC010000027.1 GCA_963169755.1 Actinomycetota bacterium
GCCGATCGCTTTGCGAACTGGGGGGAGGGCTGCGAGCCCAAGCCCGGCCGACGGGCCGGCGACGGTCACGACGTCGTAGTCGTGCCAGTAGACGTTCTGCTTCGCCCTCAAGAGGTTCGCCATCGCATGGCAGGCGGCGACGCTCGGCAGGAACCAGAACGAATGTTGAAGGTAGGGCAACAGCCGGACATCGGAGTACGGGAACGGCGGCCTGGACCCGGTCTTCAAGGCATCGACCTGGGTGGGCAGGTGTGCGCCCCGGATGATGTCGAGCCACTTCTGAACGTCGGTGGCGTGGGCGAACTTGGCGTCCTTGCCGGTGCCGGTAGCTGCGAAGAAGGCGTTCAGGTCGAACTCATCGAACTCGCCTTGACTGGCGATGGCGATGAGCTCGTCAGGCATCTGATAGGTGAGCAGCCGCAACTCCGGCAGAGCGGCGTAGGGGTTCGGATCGTCGGGCTGGTCGACGGCGTAGGCGGCTTTCGCTCGCTGCTCATCGGTGTAGGTCCAGTTGAAGATCTGCTCTTCGATGAACTCACCGTTTGCGAGCGCCTTGAACGGGGTACCAGACATGTAGAGGTACGCCCGTGTCGTGATCGGCAGGAAGTCGTCCTCGCTTCCACCGAGCTCATCAAGCTCCTCGGCGAAGGTGTCGAGATCAGCGACGTACTCCTGGGCGGCCTCGGCCTTGGCGACCGTTGCGTCCTCGCCTTCGAACAGCTCCTTGGCTCGGTCACGCCACGCCCCGAAGTGGTACTCGTCAAAGATGACCAGATCCCAGTTCGTGGTGTGGATCCACTCGTTCTTGGCCTTGATCGACCCTGTACTCCTGTCTCGGCCGAGCAGATCCTGGAACGAACCGAAGTACACCAGCGGCTTGTTCTTGTCGGCCGTCGACGGGTCACCGCCTGAGAGGGCCGACATGTACTGCCAGCCGTTGAAGTCGACGTGGGATTCGAGGTCGTTCTGCCAAGCATCCTCGACGGCCGGCTTGAACGTCACGACGAGCGTCTTCTTGGCAGCGAGCTTCTTGGCGAGCTGGTAGGCCGTGAAGGTCTTGCCGAAGCGCATCTTGGCGTTCCACAGGTACCGGGGGACCGCCTTCCTGTCCTCCTTCCAGATCGACTGGAAGTAGTCATGGGTTCGCTTCACGGCGTCCGCTTGCTCGGCCCGCATCGGAAAGTCCAGATGATGCGAACCCTCGTAGGACACGCCAGCCCGCAGTTCGGCGACAGCGGTCAGCACGTCCTCGGCGGTGCAGCGCATCCACTCCAGCTCGACGTTCTCGAACCCCTTCTCAGCTAGCCGCTTGCGAACCTGATGGTCACTGAGGAACGAACCGTCGTCCCGTGCAGCCGACTCATCCACTTCGACCTTGTGGTCGTAGTTCGCCTGGCCCTTTGACTGCTTGATCCGTGTGTTTACGTCCTGGGTCGTCTGTCCGACCTTCAGGCAGCCCTCGTACTTCGGCAACCCAGTGGTCGACCATGCGTAGATCCGAAGCTCTTTGCCCTTCTGGACTTCAAGGATCTCCTCAGGCGTCCTACGCATCGGCCAGCTCCATCGGACGGATCATCGACTCGATGAAGGCGATCTCCGCCTTCGTGAGCTTGTACTTGGCGTACAACTCTTCGTCGGTCCAGACACGATCCCACGGCTGCTGGGGAACCCACCTATAGGTGTCGCGTGTTGTGTTCTGGCTTGGCTTTCGCAGTGACACCATGAAACGGGCGAATCGGGTGGTTAGGTACGAAGCAAGGCTCTCGGCCGCTGCTCTGTCCATCACTGGACCAAATACGAGGTATGTAGCCGAGCACACAGCCCCCGGTTCTCCGACCAACGGCTTTCCAATCACTACATCTGGTATCACATGACCGCCACTATTTCCCGGTCCAGCCTTTGGTAGAAATACCTTCCATTCATTGATTAGGTCAGCGCTTCTCGTGACCAGACTTGGCTCGATCCATAGCGATGATCCGGCTGATCCGTTGAGGACCAGTCGTAGGTCACCGCTCCGCTTGGTTGGTCGATAGCCGGAGAAGTTCGAGCCAAGGTTTGGACCGAACGGGTCTCTAACCGAGGTGATATCGGAGAGAAACGAACCGGAACCCTTCAGGATGCGACGCAGGATCGGGACTGCACGTCCATCCCTCACGAATACGTCGAACTCGTCTAGCTGGCGATCATGCGGTCCGACAGATTCAGCTCCTCGGTGCGTAGTCACTGTGCATCCATCAACCTCGTCGCTTTCCCACAGGAAATAGCAGACCCCACTCTTGATATCTACTGACGGGAACAACTCGGTGGAGTTCGGGTAGTCGACTAGGCATGAGAGATGGCCGCAAGAGAGCATCCAATCTCGAAACTCATCAAGTCCGCGCCCACCTGTCATCCAGCGTGACGGGATCACCATGGTAAGCAGATGAGGCTCTAATGCTGCCGCTTGACGAACGAATGAATCGTATATAGGAACCACGTTCTTGCCAGCATCATCAGCAGCGATTTGGTAGGGCGGGTTTCCAATGATTACATCGAACTGCATGTCGGCTCCGAACAGCTCGGTTATCCGAGTCATGATATCGTCGGTGTGTATGAAGGCGTAGGCGTGTGTTTCGAGTGCATCGTCACGATCAAACGCTGATCGTCCTGCACGGCAATATGAACAGGCTGAACCTGTCCAGGTGTGCTCGGTGCGTTCGAACCAGATGTTGCCGTCGGGGTTGTCGAACGATTTGGCGATCGAGTGTTCGCCGTCTGCCCACTTCGAGCAGTAGAGGCTTCGGCGGGCCAACAGAGCCGTGAGCTCCGTGATGCCGATGCCGTACACCTGCTTGGTAAGGATGTGGTCGACCCGGTCGTGAAGATCAGGGATCTCGGAGGCGAGCCCGTCCACCAGACGCTTCGTGATCTCACGCAGGAAGACACCGGACTTCGTGAACGGGTCCAGGAACGTGACGGTGGAGTTCTCCCAGATGCTGGCCCCGTCGTGGCTGGCCGACCATGCCTCAGCCAGTGTGTCGAGCATCTGGTTTGCCAACTCTGGTGGGGTGAACACCTCGTCGTTGGAGAGGTTGGCGATGCACGTCAACACGTCGGGGTTGCGGCCAGCGAAAGCCACAGGTGCCTGTGTCGGTGTTTCGGTGTCTGTCTTGGTCATCGAGCGATCTCCCCCACGGTCATCACTGGATAGGTCTTGGTTGGTACGAAGATCTCGTGGGTGGCGATGTCGGCACCGCCGAACAACGTGTCCTCCTCGAACGATGACATCTGAGCGAGCACATCGAATCGGAAGTCTCGGCGTTGGAACCGCCCCTTGCCCACGTAGCCCCACTCGGGGAACACGATTGCCGTGCCGTCGGTGGTGGTCATCGCCAGAGCGTCACCTTGAACGATGTTGACGGCAACTACGGCCGCAGCGGCGTTGTGCCAGCGGTCGTGCTCGTTCTCGCCGTCGGTGGCGATGAACTCGTCGAAGGTGTCGACCAGACGTTGACGGCACTCTGCGGCGTTGTCGGCCAGCAGTTCAATGCCGTACACGCACATGAGCCCGAGCAGCCCTTGGTGACGACGCTCGAAGGTGCTCTTGTCGTAGCGACCAGCCACGGTTGCGAGCTTGCGGCGCAGCACCGGGACCAAGAAGTTGCCGCTCCCACACGCCGGCTCCAAGAACCGGGAGTCGATGCGCTCGGACTCGTCCTTGACCAGATCCAACATGTCTTCGACGAGCCAAGCCGGTGTGAACACCTCGCCATGGTCCGCCACCCGTTGGCGGGACTTGACGAGCTGCTCGTCTGAGATCGGCGACGTCATCGAAGTGAGTTGAGGGTCTGTGGCTGGAGCATGAGATTCTCAGGTCAAGGCGGCTACAGGAGCCGGGTCTGGCAGGTACCACCTTGGCGTGGGTGGCGCAGCCACCTTCCCCCAGGGACTGCACCCGACCGTTCACTATCGGGTGCAGCATCCTCATGGTATGGGTCGGCCGTTACCTCCGACTGACTGTCACGGCATCCGGACCCAGTCCGCCAATCCGAGCTCTTCACCGAAGTGGACCTGGGCTCGGGCCACGTCGTCCAGGCGGAGGATGGCTTCGCCGCGCATGACCCTGCCGAGGCGTGCGTACTCCTTGTCATCTTCGCTGGTGGTGTTGTCGCTGATTGCACGGGTGTAGGCCGCCAACGTCTTCGTTCCGGCGTTGGTCTTCACGGCGTCGTTGATGCGGACGCACAGGTGGTGCTGGATCTGTGAGGCAGCGAGGTAGACCTTCGAGCCGCCAACTGGCATCTTCCACTCGACGTCTGGGTGCTTGCCGAACTTGTCGGGTCTGACCATGTAGTCACGGGGAACGTATCTGTTGGCCACGCCGGCGGATGGTAAGGGCTCGCCCCGAGGTCGAGTTGGAATATGCGTCTGAGACGCGTGTTCTGCTTTTCGTTCCGAGATACCGGTCCCATGTTCCTCGGCGTGAACAGCACTGCGCCCATCACGTCACCGACGGTCGCCGGGGCACCGTTTCCCGGTTGTGGTTGGGGTGCGTCCGAGCGGGCGGTGATGCGGTCTGGCGAGGGGCTGCGAAACGGGGATCTGGTGGGTCCGCCACCCACAGTCCAGGTGGCCACCGTCGGTCCCCGTCGTGGGGTTCGGAGGGAGCGGCCTGGTGAGGCAATGCGTCGAATCCGTGACTACCAGCCCGACATACCCGAAGCGCACTGGGCTGCGATCCGGGAGTTCGTCGGCGATGTCGTCGTTGACGTCTACGACGACACGACGTACCGGGCGTCGCGCCTGTTGAACACGGTGACGGCGCTGACGCACTGGTGCTGGCTGATCGGCAAGCCGTTGAACCGTGACGACGTGTTCTCGATCTACACGATCGAGGAGTTCATCGTCAGGGGTGCACCGTCATCGTGGAGTGCGTCTACTCGTGGGGACCACCGGTCACTGCTGTTGCGGGTAGCCCAAGCCCTCGGTACCGCCGATGCTGCTGTCCCGCTCAGCCGGTTGCCGAAGGC
>CAUJFC010000028.1 GCA_963169755.1 Actinomycetota bacterium
CCTCGTGGGCATTATCTGCCCGGGGTCCCGGCCCGGCGGGCCCCTGTGCCGGGGGGGTGGGGGGCGATCCCGCTCCCCCCCACCCCCGACTCCGGCCACCGTTGCCCGCCCCCTTCTGACCCGGAGTTCCGTCATGCTCGATGCCAACCTCGCCGCCCAACTCAAGACCCACCTCGAGAAGGTCATCCACCCCGTAGAACTGGTGGCCAACCTCGACGACGGAGCCAAGTCCACCGAGCTGTGGGCCCTGCTCGAACAGATCGCCTCACTCTCACCGAAACTGAGCGCCCGCCGGGCCGACCCGGTCGACCCCACGGTCCGCGTACCGTCGTTCTCGATCGAGCGGACGGGCACCGACGTGAGCGTCAGCTTCGCCGGCATTCCCCTCGGCCACGAGTTCACCTCACTGGTGCTGGCCCTGTTGCAGGTGGGCGGACACCCCTCCACCGCCGACCCCCAGGTCCTCGAACAGATTCGAGCCCTGCCCGGCGACTACGAGTTCGAGACCTTCATGTCGCTGTCGTGCCAGAACTGCCCCGACGTGGTCCAGGCCCTCAACCTGATGAGCATCGTGAACCCCCGCATCCGCCATCAGGCCATCGACGGCGCCCTGTTCCAAGACGAGGTCGAGGACCGCAAGGTCATGGCGGTGCCCTCGGTGTTCCTCAACGGGGAACCCTTCGACCAGGGCCGCATGAGCCTCGAACAGATCCTGGCCCGCCTCGACACCGGCGCCGCCGCCCGCCAGGCCGCCGCCATCGCCGAGAAGGAACCGTTCGACGTACTGGTGGTGGGCGGCGGTCCGGCCGGTGCCGCCGCCGCCGTCTACACCGCCCGCAAGGGCATCCGTACCGGTGTGGTGGCCGAACGCTTCGGGGGTCAGGTACTCGACACTCTCTCGATCGAGAACTTCATCTCGGTGCCCTACACCGAGGGACCCCGGCTGGCCACTGCCCTAGAGCAACACGTTCGTGAGTACGACGTGGACGTCATGAACCTCCAGGAGGCCACCCGTCTGGTGCCCGCCACCGAGCCAGGAGGGCTTGCCACCATCGAATTGGCCAGCGGGGTGTCTGTTCAGGCCCGCAGCGTGGTGCTGTCGACCGGGGCCCGTTGGCGCACCATGGGAGTGCCGGGCGAGGCCGAGTACCGCAACAAGGGAGTGGCCTACTGCCCCCACTGCGACGGTCCGCTGTTCAAGGGAAAGCGGGTCGCAGTGATCGGCGGTGGAAACTCTGGGGTGGAGGCCGCCATCGACCTGGCGGGCATCGTCGCCCACGTGACCCTGGTGGAGTTCGACTCCCAACTCCGAGCCGACGAGGTGCTCCAGCGCAAGCTGCGCAGCCTGCCCAACGTCGACATCGTGGTGAGCGCCCTGTCCACCGAGGTGCTGGGCAACGGCGAGTCGGTGACCGGACTGGTGTACACCGACCGCACCACCGACCAGAGCCACACCGTGGATCTCGACGGGATCTTCGTGCAGATCGGTCTGCTCCCCAACACCGAATGGCTGAAGGGCACCCTCGATCTGTCGCCCCGCGGTGAGATCGAGATCGACGACCACGGTCGAACCTCGGTACCCGGGGTGTTCGCTGGCGGCGACTGCACCACCGTGCCCTACAAGCAGATCGTGATCGCCATGGGTGCCGGCGCCACCGCCGGTCTGAGCGCCTTCGACCACCTGGTGCGCACCTCGGCGCCCGCGGTCGAGGGCGAGTTGGCCGCGGTCTGAACGGTCTGAGCGGTCTGAACGGTCTGACGCCATGAAGCTGCGAGACCTCGACTACCTGGTGGCGGTAGCCGACCACCGCCACTTCGGTCGGGCAGCCGAGGCCTGCTTCGTCAGCCAGCCCACGCTCTCCACCCAGATCCGCAAGTTGGAGTCGGAGCTGGGTGTGGAACTGCTGGAACGCAACCCTCGTCAGGTTCTGCTGACCCCGGCGGGTGAGCAGGTGGTGGCTCGGGCCCGGTCGATGCTGAGCCAGGCCGATGAGATCCGCAACATCGCCCGCCGGGCCCACAACCCCGAAGCCGGCAGCCTGCGACTGGGCTTGTTCCCCACCTTGGCCCCCTACCTCCTGCCTCACGTGGTGGGCGCCGTTCACCAGCGCTTCCCGGATCTGGAGCTGCTTCTGGTGGAAGAAAAGACCGAGGTGGTGCTGGACCGTCTCCGCCGGGGAGAACTCGACGCCGGGGTTCTGGCCCTGCCCGTTCCGGGCGACGGCTTGGAGATCCGCCCCATGTTCACCGAAGAGTTCCGCCTGGCCGTACCTGCCGGGCACCGACTGGCCGGCCAGGCCCCCGAACTCGACGAACAGGCGGCGGTCAGCCCCGAGGTGCTGGCCACCGAAGACCTGCTGCTGCTCGAGGAGGGACACTGCCTGCGGGATCAGGCGCTGGAGGTGTGCCGGCTGAACGGGGCCCGGGAACGACGGGGCTTTCGGGCGACCAGCCTGGAGACCCTGCGTCAGATGGTGGCCGCCGGGGTGGGTGTCACCCTCCTACCGACCCTGGCGGTGAGTCCCCCGGTACCGGCCTCAGACGACGTGGTCCTGCTGCGGTTCAGTTCGCCGGCACCGGCCCGCACCATTGCCATGGTGTGGCGCCCGACCAGTCCCTACCGGACGTTGCTGCCCGAACTGGCCGACCTGATGGCCCAGCTCCCCACTGGTCTGGTCACCCCATCCCCAGACCGGTCGTGATCCCTTCGCCGGTGAGCTCGGTGACCGGATCGTCCACGTCGTCGAGTTCGAGGCGTAGGGCCTTGCTCATGATCGCGTGCTGGTCGTAGAGGGTGGTGATGTAGGTCAGCTCCAGGATCTCGACCTCGCTCAGATGTTCGGCCAGCGCCGCGAAGGTGCCGTCTGAGGCCCGTCCACCCTGGAGCACCAGAGCATCCACCCACGCCAGTACGGCCCGCTCGCACTGGTCGAACCGGTCGCTGGAGGCCCACGACGCAATGGCTTGGATCTGATCCTCGGGAACCCCGTTGTCGCGGGCCGCCTTGGTGTGCTGGGAGAACACGAACCTGCTCCCCCGGGCCCAGCCCACCCTCATCTGGGCCAACTCGCGGAGTTGAGGACTGAGCTCACGCTCGGCACTGCGATAGAAGGCGAAACCCCCCACACAGTGCTGGAGCATCTCGGGCACCTGGGCCACCACCGTCCACCAGTTGCCGGGCGTGCCGTTGGGCAGGCCGGGCTCGGCCACCGGGTCACGGTCGCCGAAGATGTAGCGGTACATGGTGGTGACGATGCCTTCGGGGGCTTCGCTCAGCGGAACCTGACCCAGTCTGGGCATGTCAATAACCTCCCCGTACGTCGTGAGGACCAAAGGCACGGGTCCACGC
The DNA here is from genome assembly GCA_963169755.1 of Actinomycetota bacterium. Taxonomy (GTDB): domain Bacteria; phylum Actinomycetota; class Acidimicrobiia; order Acidimicrobiales; family Iamiaceae; genus Aquihabitans. The sequence continues at coordinate 3,350 of CAUJFC010000028.1, forward strand.
CGCCAACTCCAACAGCACCCCGTCGGGACCGAAGAAGTACACCGAACGCACGAACACGTCGTCGGTCACGGTGGGCGACAGCCCGAACTCGGAGTCGTCGTGGTTCCACACCTCGGTGCATTCGATCCCGGCCCCGACCAGGCGATCGCGGTACTCCTCGATCTGGGCGGGGTCCACATCGAAGGCCAGATGGTTCATGGATCCGACTGCGCTGGGTAGGTCGCCCCGGTCGGGCAGAGACGGGGCCGAGGCCACCCCGGGAGCGGGAGCGGGAGCGTCAGGGAACCAGAAGAACGCCAAGTGGTCTCCTCCCCCGATGTCGAAGAAGAAGTGTTGGCCCAGACCGGCTGGCAGATCGATGGTCTTGACCAAGGGAAACCCCAACAGTCCCTGGTAGAAGTCGACGGTGCGGGCCATGTCCGAACAGACCAGGGCCACATGGTTGACACCCCGGGTGGTCAGCCCCAGGGGTCCTCCCTTCGATGGTTGGTTCATGACGTCCAGCCAATCACGATCTGGGCCTCAGCGGGGCGAAGGCCTCTATCAGAGCGTCGAGGCGGTCCAGCCGTTGGCGGCCGGTGCCCAGGGTGATGTCGGGCACGATGAACTCGGCCACCCCGGTGGGGACGTAGGCCGCCACCTTCTCGGCGATCTGGTCGGGTGTGCCGGCCACCACGGGGCGGGGCGCGAAACGGGCCGCCATGCGTTGGGGGGCCGACCGGTCAGCGGGGTCGTCGTCGACCAGCACCAGCGCTTGGGTGGAGCGGGCGATCTCCGCGGGGTCGCGTCCGATTCGTTCGCAGTGGCGGGCGAGCACTCCGGCCCGTTCGCGTTGGCTGTCGGGGCTCGACCACATGTTCCACTCGTCGGCCCAGCGGGCCGCCACCCCCAGCATGCGGTCTCCCTTGGCCCCCACCAGCAGGGGCAGCGGCTGCTGGAGCGGCTTGGGTTCGCACAGGGCGTCGACGAGGTGGAAGTGGTCACCGTCCAGAGTCGTCCGAGGCTGGCCGAGCAGACCCGAGATGGCGGCGATGGCCTCGGCGAAGCGATCGACCCGTTCCCGGGGTCCTCCCAGGGCCAACCCGTACTGATGGTGCTCGTTGGGTTGCCAGCCCGCCCCGATCCCCAACACCAGACGGCCGGCCGAGGCGTGGTCGACGGTGGCCGCCCAGTTGGCCAGCACCGCCGGATGCCGGTAGGTCACGCCCAACACGATGGTGCCCAGTCTCACCCGGCTGGTGAGGCCGGCCAGCGCCGCCAGGGTGGCGGTGGCCTCGAGCAGCGGGCTCTCCTCGGGACCGAAGGTGCCACCGTCTCCCATGAAGTGATCGGCCACGTACACCCCGTCCCAGCCGGTGGCCTCGACGTGGCGGACCAGTTCGGCGAGATCGGGCCAGCCAGTGGCCAGCCACGGCCATACCGAGAACCTCATGTCAGCGCGGCCCTCGGATCAGCCGTCCCGGCAGCTCACCGGTGGGCTCGTCGTGATCCACGGTCTGGACCCCGGCCACGAAGGTGGCGTCGTAGCCTCTCCCCCGCTGCACCAGGCGACGGCCTCCAGCCGGCAGGTCGAAGGCCATGCGGGGCACGTCGAAGCCCAACCGGTCGAGGTCGATCAGGTTCAGGTCGGCTCGCATACCCGGAGCCACCACACCGCGGTCACCCAGGCCGTACAGCTCGGCGGTCTGGCGGGTCTGGGTGTGCACCACCAGCTCGAGGGGTATGCGGGGACCGCGGGTGCGGTCGCGTGCCCAGTGGGTGAGCATGAAGGTGGGCATTCCGCCATCGCAGATTGCCCCACAGTGGGCCCCGGCATCGGACAGGCCCAGGCGGGTCCGGGGGTGGCCGAGGGCTTGGTAGGTCATCGACAGATCGCCGTAGGCGTAGTTGAAGAAGGGGGCATAGACCATGCCGTGCCCGTCGGCCGAGGTGAGTTGGTCGACCAGCAGTTGACGGGCCGGCACCCCGGTGGCAGCCGCCACTGCCGCCAACGATGTCTCGGCGGTGGGCTCGTAGTCGATGTCAGCCCCTTCCACCGCCCACATGCGCTCCAGCTTGTCGGTGACCACCCGGTGGAACAAGCCGCCGTCGTCGGGGTCTTCGTGGATGAGACGGTGGCGACGGTCGGGCTCGGCCAGCGCCTTCAGCCGTTCGGTCATGGGCAGGTCGGCCACCTCGGCGTAGGCGGGGTGGAACAACAGGGGGTGGATGCTGCCGTGGAGGCAGTAGAGGATCCCGATGGAACGGCCCGCCACCTGGGCCAGGATCGGTAGGCCCTCAGCGGAGGCCTCGTCCAGCAGGGCCAGCACCTCACGCCAGACCTCGGGTGCGCTGTCGGGCTGGTTGAGGTTCACGCACACCGGTACCCCGGTGGTGCGGGCCAACTCCACCATCCAGGGCCATTCCTTGGAGGGGACCAGGGCATGGTCGGGTGCGAACTGGAACACGCCGTGACCGACCCGGGCCATGGCCGACGCGATGGCGGCGAGCTCCTCCACCCCGGCGGTGGTGCCCGGCACCAGCTCTCCCGCCTTGGAGCGGTGCAGGGGGGTTCGGCTGGTGGAGAACCCGAGCGCCCCGGCCACCAGGGCCTCGGCCACCAGCGCGGCCATCTGCTCGCGGTCATCGGCGGTGGCCTCTTCGTTGGCCGCCCCCCGTTCCCCCATCACGAAGGCCCGCAGTGGGCCGTGCGCGATCTGGGCGCCCACATCGACCATGCGGGCCATGGAGTCCACCACGTCGAGGTACTCCGGGAACGACGTCCAGCCCCACCTCATTCCTTCGGTGAGAGCCGATCCCGGAATGTCCTCGACCCCCTCCATCAGGTCGATCAACCAGTCATGACGGTCGGGGGCGGCGGGGGCGAACCCCACCCCGCAGTTGCCCATGACCACGGTTGTGACCCCGTGCCAGGAGCTGGGGGTGACCTGAGGATCCCAGGTGACTTGGGCGTCGTAGTGGGTGTGGGCGTCGACGAAACCCGGGGTGACCAAGCGCCCCTCGGCGTCGATCACCCGGGCACCGTTGGGCGCGATGGTGCCGGCCGGTTCCACCGCGGAGATCAGTGCCCCGGTCACGGCGATGTCGGCGGGGCGGCGCGCTCGGCCGCTTCCGTCAACCAGGTCGGCGTTTCGGATCACCAGATCGACCACCGCGGCAACCTACCCCGGCCACCGGGAGCGGGCGGTGCAACGCGCCATCGGAGTCTCTACGGTGGAGGGTCAAGATGCCCAGATCGACCATGGCCGACGCCGACCCCACCGGGGTCTGGCTGCACGAGACCGGACCCGACGGCGAGCCGGGATCGGTGGCTCTACGAGCCATCGCGGTCGACGACGTCGACCAGATCACGGCGGCCTGCCAGGATGCCGCCCTTCAGCGCTACATACCGGTCCCCCGCCCCTACCACCGGGCCGACGCCGAGGACTACGTGGCCCGGTCGATCGCCCTGTGGCCCACCGGCCGCAAGCACGTGTTCAGTGTGGTTCCCGCCGCTCGCCCCGACCTGCTGTTGGGGGTGGTGAGCCTCACGGTGGCCGGTCGCTGCGGGAACGCCGCCTACTGGCTGACCCCCGAAGCCCGCGGTCGGGGTGCCGCCAGCGCCGCATTGCGGATGGTCTCTGGTTGGGCCTTCGAGCATCGTGACCTGGCGGTGATCCTGCTGGAGATCCATGCCACCAACGAGGCCTCCAAGCGGGTGGCTGCCGCCGCCGGCTTCCACCACTCCGGCGACATCGAGGTGGCCACCGACGACGGCCCCCGTCAGGCCCTCCTCTATGTCCGACTGGCCAGCGACCAGCCCCTCCTGCCTCGCCCTCACTGACCTCGGGTCCGGCCGGGACCGACCAACAAGGTGGTCACCCTGGCGAGGCCACGCCGCCAGCGGGGAGGTCGGGGCCGCGGGTCCACCAGCTCGAGCACCATCTGACCATCGATACGTCGGTCGACCACTTGGTCCAGCGCTGCCATGGTCCACCACCATCGGACCTTGGCAAGGTCGGCCAGCGCGTCGGAACTCGAGATCGCCGGGGGTTCGGGGTCGCTGAGCACCCCAGTCAGTGGTTGCCCCGAACGCAACAGGGCCCGCACCAGCACCTGCTGACGTCGGATGCGATCCAGATCCGAGGTGGCCCGGCCAGGGTCGCGACTGTGACGGGCCCCGATCCACTGGTGTAGCCGCTCACCCCGTAGCTCTTCGCTAGGAGGTTGGAAATCGACCGCCTTGCGGCCGTCCTGGATCCGAGTCTGAGGGCTGAGGGGATACCAGAAGTGAAGGGGCTCCGCTACGGGCACCGTGACCGTCACCCGCCCGAGCGCACGCTCGGCGGTGTCGCGGGGAACACAGATGCTGTGGTCGACCTCCACGCCCAGCCCTCTCAGGCTGCTCAACAGTTGAGCGTGACCTCCCAGACGGTAAGCGGCGTTCACCCTGGCACCCAGGTCGGCACACCAGAGGTCGCGGGGAACCCACAACAACCGACGCCGGCGGGGTTGCACCACCACGATGTTGTCGGTGCACTGGTCGAAGCCTGGGCGGTCCATCACCGTCACCACCGTGGCCATGCAGACCGACGCTACAAGCGCCCGCGCCGACCATGGGCAACGCCGCCTCGGCCCGCACCGCTGATCTGGCCGTCTCCTAGCATCGGAAGCCGTGGAAACTACGGGGCCGGGGAGGTGGGCCGAAGAGGCCCCACGGGTGGATGTGATCATTCCCACCCGCAACCGGCCCGATCTGACGCTGGAGGCGGTGGCCGCGGTCCGAGCTCAGACCTACCCGCACTGGCATCTGTGGGTGGTCGACGACGCCAGCACTGACGAGACCCCGGACCGGGTCGAGGCCGCGGTCAGCGGTGACCAGCGGGTCAGCGTGATCCGTCTACCTCGACGGATCGGTGCCAACCCCGCTCGCCAGGTGGCACTGGACCGATCCGACGCTCCGCTGGTTGCCACCTGCGACAGCGACGACCTCTGGACCCCAGACAAGTTGGCCCGCCAGGTTCTCGCCCACCAGCGCGCTGGTGCCGCGGATGCCATCGGCCGGGTCGGTCCGGTGATCTGCTGGCACGACGCCCGTGACCTCGACGGCTCCCGGCGGGGGCCGGTGTTGCGGCCTCGGCTGAGCCGGCGCTGGCATCCCTTCACCCAGTTCAACACCAGCACCCCCCTGTTCGAGCGGGAGCTGTTGGTCGACAGCGGCGGGTTCACCCCCACAGACCCCTACCGGTGGCACACCACCGACCACCTCGACCTTTTCCTGCGGACCACCAGACACCGCTCGCTGGTGGTGGTGCCCGAGGTGCTGGTGCACTGCCGCCACCACGGCGGCGAGCGCAACAGCGATGCCGAACGCACCCTCGAATCGGCTGCCGAGGCCGAGGCTCTGCTGACCGCGCTGGCCCCCGGATTGATGGGCCGACCGTCGACGCTGGCGTGGCTGAACGCCAGCGTTGCCGGGCGGTACCTGGAGGCCGGAGACCAAGCCACCGCCGCAGCATTCCTGGCGGCGGCGCTACGCCAAGCCCCGCCCCAAACGGCGACAGCCATGGTTGCGCACTACGCCCCCTGGGCCCTTCGTCGTCTGCTGGTTGGAGCCCGACCCAAGTCGGCGACACCGACCCCGACGAGATCCAGCTACAGCACACCCGTGGTCGAGAGCCGACAGGGTCCGGCCATGACGGTGGTGGTCATGGCCTACCAGAACCAGGCAACGGTGGTGCAGGCCGTGGCCAGCGTGGTCGACCAGATCGATGGGACCGACTCGGTCGAGGTGGTGCTGGTGACCTCGGGGGGAGACAGCTCGGCGGCGTTGGTGCGAGACACGTTCCCCGAGGTGAAGGTGGTGGAGTCCTCAGCCCGCTTGATGCCGGGCGGTGCCCGCAACGCCGGAGTGGCGGCCTCGAAGGGCCAGATACTGGCGTTCCTGGCGGCTGACTGTGTGGCCGAGCCGGGGTGGGTGTCGTCACGGCTGGCCGCCCATCGGGAGGGGTTCCCGGTGGTGGCGGGGGCCATGACTTCGCTGGGCCCCCATCGGCCCTGGACGTGGGCGTCGAATCTGGTTCTGTTCCGTCACCGACTGACGGGGCGATCAGCGCAGACCGTTGCGCCGAGCGACCCGGCCGCCCACGGTCTGTCGTTCGACCGCTCGGTACTGGAGCGACTCGGCCCCTTCGACGCTGGCCGCCGAGTCGGCGAGGACACCGAGATGGCGCTGAGGGTCGGGGCGGCCGGCCTGCCGATCTGGTTCGACCCCGCCGTTCGTACCGCCCACCGGGGACCCACCGACACCCGGGCCATGGTGGTGGGCCACCACCGTCGGGGGCGTCAGGCGGTGAGCGCAGCGAGGGCCGCGGGCGCCTTGGATCCGATCTCACCGGGTCGTGCCGTGGCGGCGGCGGCCGTGGTGACGCTCACCGAGGTGAGCTCGGCCCTCTCCCTCGGGTGGCGTTACAGCAGGCACGAGCGACTCCGCCTGGTGGCGGCGGCCCCGTGGGTGGTGTTGGCGGTGATCGCCACCGTCAGCGGTCGATACCGGGAACGCCTCTCTCGCCGTCCTGTGGTATCAGCTCCTGCGCTGCCAGAACTCGCGGGCCAGGCCCAGCCAGCAGCCCAACGCTGCGGCGCCAGCTCCGGCCACGATCTGGGGTAGTACCCGTCGATAGCGATACCGGGTCTGGCGGTCTGTCGTCTGGACTTGACCGTGCATCCACCGGAGACGGCCCGGCATCCACCGCAACGCCGCCGAGACCACCGCCCGTCCGCTGAGCGTGCCTCGCTCCCATTCATCCATCAAGAGTCGTGCCCTACCCCGGCCCCGCTGATGATGGTGGCGCACCAATCGGCTCAGGCTGGTGCAGGGCGAGTGGTGGATGGTGACACACGAGGTCTCCCACCAGGCCCCGTATCCCTGCTCGAACAGGTACTCGTTGACCGCTGTGTCCTCGCCGGTCCGAACATCGGGGAAGCCACCGACCTCCTCGAGCAGGGACCGGTGGTACGAACACCGGATCGGTGCCACGGTGAGCGGAGCCGGCTCGGCCCCCGGTAGGAAACCGGTGTTGTCCAAGAACCACGAGGCCCAACCGGCCGAGGTGTCAGTGCCGTTGACCATCACCTCGGTGACCATCGGCCAGCCCGCCCGGTGAGCCGCGAGGCGCCGGGCCAGGCTGCCGGGAGTCAGTTCCACATGGGATCCCGGGAAGGTGATCCACCGGCCCCGGCTGGCGGCCAGACCAGCGTTTCGGGCTGCACCCGGTAGGGCCGGCTCGCTCAGCCGAACCACCCTCACCTGAGGATGAGCGGCACTGACCTGCTCGGCGGCGTGTCCGGGGCCACTGGTCACCACCACCACCTCGAACGGTTCATCTACCTCTTGTCCCACGGCTGCCGCCACCGCCCGAGCCAGACCCGGACTGTCTCCCCGACCGATGATCACCACC
>CAUJFC010000029.1 GCA_963169755.1 Actinomycetota bacterium
CCACCAACCCCGACCCCGTACTGACCCTGCTCGAACAAGCCGCCGCCCCCCTCTCCAACCCCCTCCCCAACAACGCCACCACCCCACCACGAGGCGGCACCCAACTCGTAGGCCTACCCGTGTGGTTCTGGTCCACCAACCACCAACCCACCAGCGCCACAGCATCCATCACCGACCTCTCAGCCACCATCACCGCCATCCCCGGACCGCTAGTGATCGACATGGGCGACGGAACCACCCTGGTCTGTCCCACCGGCGGAACCCCCTACAAACCAGCACTGCCATCATCATCACAATCCAGTGACTGCTCCGCCCCCTACGACCGCCACGCCACCTACACCGTCACCGCATCGGTGACCTGGGCCCTCACCTGGACCGCCACCAACGGCCAATCCGGCACACTCCCAGCCGCCACCCGCACCACCACCTTCACCCTCACCGTCCAACAAGCCCAAGGCGTCACCGACTAACCGACAACGACCAGCCGACATCGCCTGACCAGCACCGGCTGACCAGCACCGGCTGATCAGCACCGGCTGACGAATACCAGCTGACCAACACCGACTGACCAGCCGCCAGGCCGACCAGTGCCGGCTGTTCACCACCGCCCACAGACCACCGCCCACAGATCACCGCCCACAGACCACCGCGGGCCTGCCACCGCCGATCACCCAAGCAGAGGCAGAATCAGGGTGGCCTGGTCGGTCGGGTCGCCGTGATCGGGGGTCAGCACCAACTCGGCAGACAGCGGAGCCTCGTAAGGGTCATCAACCCCGGTGAAACCGGTGATCTCCCCCGCTCGGGCCTTGGCGTACAGGCCCTTGGGGTCACGCTGCTCACACACCTCGATCGGCGTGTCCACGAATACCTCGAAGAACGGCAGACCCCGTTCGGCGTGGATGGCCCGCACCGCATCGCGGCCCCGCCGGTAAGGGCTGATCACCGGCACGATCGCCACCACACCGGCCTCGGCCAGGATGGCCGCTACCTCGCCGGCACGACGCACGTTCTCGTGGCGGTCCTCGGCACTGAAACCCAGGTCCGAGTTGAGCCCGTGGCGCAGGTTGTCGCCATCGAGGCGGTAGGCCGGCCGACCGGCCAACACCAGTAGCCGTTCCAGTGCCACCGCCACCGTCGACTTGCCCGAACCCGATAGGCCGGTGAGCCACACGGACGAACCCAGCCAGGGACGGTCCACCCGCGACACCGATCCGTGGTGCCAGGTCAGGTTGCGATCCGCCGCCTGGTCCGAGGGGCCGACAGTAGGGGGCCCGACGGTCGAGGGCCCAACGGTCGAGGGCCCGGCGGCCGAACCGGCGTCGGGCCCGCTCAAGTGGCCGGGCCCAAGATCATGCCAGCGCCCACGGTGTTGTTGGTGGCTTCGTCGATCAGGATGAACGAGCCGGTGGTGCGGTTGCGGCGGTACTCGTCGTAGAACAGGGGCAGGGTGGTACGCAGCCTCACCCTGCCGATCTCGTTGAGGGCCAGCCCCTCCACGCTTTCGTCTCGGTGCAAGGTGTTCACGTCCAGGCGGTACTGGATGTCTTTCACCAGGGCCCGAGCCGAGCGGGTGGTGTGCTTGATGGCCAGCTTCTGACCGCTGGTCAGGCTGGTGGTCTCGTTCATCCAGCAGACCATGGCGTCGATGTCTTGACCCACGGTGGGCTGGTTGTTCGGGCGACAGATCATGTCGCCCCGACTCACGTCTATGTCGTCGCTCAGGCGCACGGTCACCGACATGGGGGCGAATGCTTCGGCCACCGGGCCGTCGGTGGTCTCGATGGCGGCGATGGTCGAGGTGAACCCCGAGGGCAGCACCATGACCTGGTCTCCGGGTTTGAGCACGCCGCCGGCCACGGTGCCGGCATATCCCCGATAGTCGTGCCACTCATCGGAGTGGGGTCGGATCACGTACTGCACCGGGTAGCGGACGTCGATGAGGTTTCGGTCACTGGCGATGTGCACCTCTTCGAGGTGATGCAGCAGCGATGCTCCGCCGTACCAGGGCGAGTTGTCAGAGCGGGTCACCACGTTGTCGCCGTGAAGGGCCGACACCGGGATGAAAGTGAGATCGGCGATGTCGAGCTTGGTGGCGAACTGGCGGAACTCGTCTTTGATCTCCTCGAAGCGTTCCTGGGACCAGTCGACCAGATCCATCTTGTTGACGCACAGCACCAGGTGGGGAATGCGCAGCAGCGACGCCAGGAAGGCATGACGGCGGGACTGCTCGACCAGGCCCTTGCGGGCGTCGACCAGCACCAGGGCCACATCGGCGGTGGAGGCGCCGGTGACCATGTTGCGGGTGTACTGCATGTGGCCGGGGGTGTCGGCGATGATGAACTTGCGCCGCGGGGTGGCGAAGTAGCGGTAGGCCACGTCGATGGTGATGCCCTGCTCGCGCTCGGCCCGTAGACCGTCGGTCAGCAGAGCCAGGTTGGTGTAGTCGGCACCCATCGCTTCGCTGGAGCGCTCGACTGCTTCGAGCTGATCCTCGAAGATGGCCTTGGAGTCATAGAGCAGGCGTCCGATGAGGGTGGACTTGCCGTCGTCGACCGACCCGGCAGTGGCAAATCTCAGGAGCTCACTCATCAGAAGTAGCCCTCCTTCTTACGATCCTCCATGGCAGCGTCGGTGACCCGGTCGTCGGCGCGGGTTGCCCCCCGCTCGGTGAGCCGGGTAGCGGCCACTTCGGCCACCACTTCTTCAGCGGTGGCGGCGGCCGACTCGACGGCCCCGGTGATGGTGGCGTCTCCCACGGTGCGGTAGCGGACGGTGGCGGTGAAGACCTCGGCGCCCTCATCGGCGGCGAGGTGACGGGTCACGGCCAGCAGCATGCCATCACGTCGGAACACCTCGCGCTGGTGGGCGTAGTAGATCGACGGGAGTTCGACGTTCTCGCGGGCGATGTACTGCCAGATGTCGAGCTCGGTCCAGTTGGACAGGGGGAACACCCGGATGTGTTCGCCGGGGTTGATGCGGCCGTTGTAGAGAGACCACAGCTCGGGGCGCTGGTTCTTGGGGTCCCACTGACCGAAGTCGTCACGGAAGCTGAACACCCGCTCTTTGGCCCGGGCCTTCTCTTCGTCTCGGCGGGCCCCACCGAAGGCAGCGTCGAAGCGATTCTCCTCGATGGCATCGAGCAGCGTGGTGGTCTGGAGCCGATTGCGGCTGGCGCGGGGACCTGATTGTTCGGCCACTCGGCCCCGGTCGATTGACTCCTGAACCGAGGCGACCACCAGCTTCAGTCCCAGATCCGCGACCCAACGGTCGCGGTACTCGATGACCTCGTCGAAGTTGTGGCCGGTGTCCACGTGCATCACCGGGAACGGGATCTTGGCTGGCCAGAACGCCTTCTGGGCCAGGTGGAGCATCACGATGCTGTCTTTTCCGCCCGAGAACAGCAGCACCGGTCGTTCGAACTCGGCGGCCACCTCCCGGAAGATGTGGATCGATTCGGCCTCGAGGGCATCGAGGTGGGTGAGTTCGTAGGTGTGAGACATGGGGTGGGGCTGCTCGATCAGTTTCGGTCAGGGTGAGAGTACCTGGGCCGTCCAATTCCCGACCAATCAACTCAACAATTAGCACTCGGCCAGAACCAACTACGCCGAACCATGGCATGCCGTGGGCCTAGCGGACCCGGCCAAGACCAGCGGCAGAGACCGGTGCCCAAGGCCGGTGCCCAACACCGGTGCCCAAGACCGGTGCCCAAGACCGGTGCCCAAGGCCGAGACGACGTCTCAGGCTTCGAAGCTGTCCAGAGCCTGTCGGACCTGGTCGACCAGGGCCGGGTGACACACCACCAAGTCGGGCAGCAGAGGGTCAGCGTTGTTGTAGATCAAGGGTTGACCGTCCAGCCGGGTGGCGTGCAAGCCGGTGGCCAGCGCGACTGCCACCGGGGCGCACGAGTCCCACTCGTACTGGCCGCCGTTGTGGGCATAGACGTCGGCGGTGCCGGTGATGACCGCGGCCACCTTGGCACCGGCCGAGCCCATCTCGACCACCTCGGCGCCGAGGGCCTGCGCCAGGTGGGTGGCCGAGGCCGGGCGCCGGGTGCGGCTCATGATCACCCGTGGCGGGGTCGAGGGCTGGTCTCGAAGCCCCAGCGGATAGGCGGTGTTGAGCACCAGGCTCTGGGCGGGTAGGGCCACCGCACCAACCACCGGAACTCCGTCGACGGCCAGGGCCACGTGGACCGCCCAGTCCATACGGGGCGGCTCGCCGTATTCACGGGTGCCGTCGAGGGGATCGACGATCCAGACCCGCTCTGCGTCGAGTCGTCCCGTGGCGAGGGGGCCGTGGTCACGGTCACCCTCCTCGGACAAGATGGCATCTGCGGGGCGGGCGGCGGTGAGCCGATCCATCAAGAACTCGTTGGATCGACTGTCTCCCTCGGCCTTCAGTTCGTTGGCGGTGGCCCCCGCTTCGACCAACTCCTCCCGCAGAGCCATGAGCAGTTCACCGGCCTGACGGGCCAGGTCCGATGCCAGGCGATGGTCTTCCGGGCTGGCGGCCAAAGAGACGTCGGTCATGGCCCGTTGTCTAGTCGCTGAGCCGCTCGCCCTCGCCCGCTGCTTGGAGGACCAGGATCGCCATGTCGTCGCTGCTTTCGGGGTGATGGGCCATGACCGCCTGTTCCAGTGCTCCCGCGATGGAATCGGCTGCGGTGCCGGCGGCTGAGGCCAGCACCGCCAGGAGCCGGTCGTCTCCGAACATGTCGGCGCGTCCTCGGGCTTCGGTGACACCGTCGGTGTAGATGACCAGGGCGTCTCCGGGCCGCAGGACGACCTCGAGCTCGGATAGGTCCGGGGTGGCGACCACTCCCAGGGGCACCCCACCGGTGGACAGCAGGTCGGCGGCCCCGTGGCGGCGCACCAGCACCGACCGGGGATGGCCGGCGCTGGCCACTGCAACCGCCACTCCCGTCGGGGTCGGCCGGGCGTGGAGATAGGTGGCGGTGCAGAAGCGGAAGTCGTCGAGTTGGTTGATGACCACACGGTTGGTGTGGCTCAGCACCGAGGTCGGTCGGGGGTCGGCCAGAGCCGCCGATCGAACGGTGTGGCGAACCAGTCCGGTCAGGGCCGCCGCTTTGTTGCCCCGACCGCAGACGTCGCCCACCACGGCGCCCCAGGTGCCGTCGTCGAGTTCGATGAGGTCGTAGAAGTCCCCGCCCACCTCCACGTGAGGATCAGCCGCCCGGTAGCGCGCCGCCCAAACCATGGGGCCGGGCCGGGGCAGGGTGGGCGGCACCAGGGTGTGCTGAAGGGTGGAGAGCAGCCGGTTCCGGGCCTGGAACTGGTGGCTGTTGTCCAACGCCAAGGCGGCACGGCCGGCCAGTTCCTCGACCAGCGCTCGCTGCTCGACACCGAGAGGGCGCGAGCCGGTGACCACCAGAGTCAACGAGGCCGCAACCCGTCCTCGCACTGTCAGTGGGACCACCATGGCCGTAGCGTCTGCCAGTGCATCGACTCCGATTGTGTCGGCCCGGGCCGAGGTGGGACGGTCCGACCTGGGACGGTCCGACCTGGGACGGTCCGAGGTGGGACGGGCCGAGCTGGGACGGGCCGAGGTGGGACGGGCCTCGCCGGTGGCTGTGGTCCAGCGGTCGGGCGCAGATTCTTCCAGGGCCCGACGTTGGTGGGCACTGCCACCTCGTACCACCTTTGCCACCAGGCGACCCCGGCGATCCGGCAGGTCGATTCGACAGAGATCGCCCAGGCTGGGCACACAGAACTCGGCCAGGGCGTTCAGTACAGCGGCGGGGTCCAGGAACTGTCCGAACAGGGCGCTGGCCTCGGAGATGGTGGCCAGTCGGGCGCCGGTGCTCTCGGCTCGGTGGCGGGCGGTTCGCTCGGCGGCCAGCCGGGCCTCCCGGCCGCGGAGGTCTCTGGTCAGGTCCAAGACCACGCCGTGCATGACGCCGGAGGACCAGCCTCGGTTGGCGTGCTCTGTGGACTCATCGACCGCCGACGCCCAGTGGTTGTCGGAGGTGTCGATCATGGCCACCACCTCCACCCAGCGGTCCGGACTGGCGTCGCGCACCACACGGAACGACTCTCGTCGCCAGCCGGCCTGGCCCGCTCCCCCCGCTGATTCAGCCGATCCAGTCGAGCCGGCCGATCCGGTCGAGTCAGCCGAACCAGACGAGCCGGCCGAACCAGACGAGTCAGCCGAACCAGCCGGACCCCCCGGGGCAGCCGGATCGGCGGCCAAGGCGCTCAGCAACCGGGCTTGGTCTTCTGGGTGGACAGCGGTGGCGAACTGCTCGATGTCCACCGGTCGCAGGTCTCCCGTCGAACCGGGTCCGGGTGTCACCCCCATCAGTTGGGCGGCGGCACCATCGAGGTGGATCTCTCCGGTGGCGAGGTTCCATCGCCAGCGGCCGAATCCAGCCACCTCGGCGGTCATCTGCGCGAGAGCGTCGGCCTGAGAAGCGGCCAGCGCCGTGGCGGTCGCCCGCACTGCTAGTCCGACAATGCCAGAGACTCCCTCGGCGAAGGTCACCTCGGGCTCTGTCCACTGGTGGGGCTGGTCGCGGTAAATGCCCAGGACGCCCCATGGCTCGACTGACGGTCCGATCGGAACGCACAGTGCCGAACGCGCTCCTACGCCGAAGGCGGGGGCCAACGCCATGAATCGGGGGTCGGCCAGAAGGTCGGCGGCTACGACGGTGGAGCCGACCGCCAGGGTGTAGCCGGGCAGCGAGTCGCGCCCGGTGGGGAGGCGCAGAGCACCCGCGACCGCACGAGGTACCGCCGAGCCGTTGAGCACGCCAGCGCGTGACCTCAGGTAGCCGTCCTCGGCGAAAGCCTCGAACACCCCGACGTGGGTGGCGCCCATCTCGCTGGCCAGCACCGCCACGACGTGATCGAGCAGGTCGTCCAGCCATGCTCGAGGGCGGCCCGAGCTGGTTGCGGTGGCGAGGTCACAAGCCGACGCGGCGCGCTGGGCCAGGGCGGCCAGGGCCGTGAACGGGCTCGACTGACCGGGCAGGACCGGTGGATGGTCGGTGGTCGACATTGGATGAGGCGGGGGGAGGTGCCGGGGCCTGTGATGTCCTCTGATGACATCTCGGCGGGCGGTCGGGGACCATAGTGCGATTCGGTAGGGGGGTCTCAC
>CAUJFC010000030.1 GCA_963169755.1 Actinomycetota bacterium
CACCGGGTGCCGGGGCCTCGCTCATCGACGCCCGCGAGAAGGCGTTCTGGACCGCCAAGGCCATGAACGCCAACGAGATCGTCGACGTGGTGGTGCCCCGAGCCGAGATCCCCGGCTTCCTGGATCGCTGCCAGGAGATAGCCGCCGAGCAGGGATCGCTGGTGGTGGGCTGCGGTCACGCCGGAGACGGCAACGTCCACCTGTCGGTGTTCCAGCCCGACCCCGAGCGTTGTCACGCCACCATGCACCAGATCCTGGCCGAGGGTGTGGCCCGAGGCGGGGCGGTGTCGGGTGAGCACGGCATCGGCCGAGCCAAGAAGGCCCACCTGGCCGCCATCGAGGACCCCACCAAGCTCGACCTCATGCGACGCATCAAGACCGCCTTCGACCCCGCCGGCATCCTCAACCCCGGCGCCATCTTCGATCAGGAGAACCCCTCATGAATGGTGCCCAGGCACTCATCCGCACCCTCGTTCAAGCCGGAGTCGATGTCTGTTTCATGAACCCGGGTACGTCCGAGATGCACTTTGTGGCCGCCCTCGACGACGTGCCCGAGATGCGGGGCGTTCTTGCCCTGTTCGAGGGTGTGGCCACCGGTGCCGCCGACGGCTACGCCCGCATCGCCGACAAGCCGGCCTCGGTGCTGTTGCACCTGGGCCCCGGCCTGGGCAACGGCCTGGCCAACCTGCACAACGCCCGCAAGGGACACGTGCCGGTGGTCAACATCGTCGGAGACCACGCCACCTACCACAAGCCGTTCGACGCCCAGCTCGAATCAGACATCGAGACGGTGGCCAACAACGTCTCGAGCTGGATCCGCACCTCGTCCAGCACCGCCGAGGTGGCCACCGACGCCGCCGAGTCGGTGGCGGTGGCGGCCGGACCCCCCGCCCAGGTGGCCACCCTGATCCTGCCCGCCGATGTCTCCTGGACCGAAGGGGCCGAACCGGCGGCCGCCCAGCCAGCCGCGACGCCGGCTCCCGTCGATGCCGACCTGGTAACCGAGCTGGCCACCATCTTGGGCGGCGACGAGCCGGCCGCCCTGTTCGTGGGCGGCCGGGCCTGTCGGGCCGATGCCCTAGTGGCCGCCAGCCGTATCGCCAACACCACCGGCGCCAAGCTGCTGGCCGAAACATTCCCCACCCGCCTCGAACGGGGTGCGGGACGGGTTCCGGTGGAGCGCCTCGCCTACCTGGCCGAGTTCGCGACCATGCAGCTCGACGGTGTGGCCCACCTGATCCTGGTCGATGCCAAGTCGCCGGTGTCCTTCTTCGCCTATCCCGGCAAGGCCAGCGATCTGGTCCCAGAGGGCTGCACCGTCCACACTCTGGCGGCCGCCGACGGCGACCCGCTGGCTGCGCTCGAAGCCCTGGCGACCGCCGTGGGCGCCACTGCCGGCAGTGAGACTGTTCAAGAACCGGTGGTTCCCGAGTTGGCCAGCGGACCACTCACCGCCGACGCGGTGTGTCGCACCATCGGGGCCATGCTCCCCGAGGGGGCGATCGTGTCCGACGAGGGCAATACCTCAGGCCTGTTCGCCGCCGGTCACACCGCCGGGTCTCCGGCCCACGACTGGCTGTGCCTCACCGGCGGGGCCATCGGACAAGGTCTCCCCGTGGCACTGGGCGCGGCGGTGGCCGCCCCCGACCGCAAGGTGATCGCCCTTCAGGCCGACGGGGCCGCCATGTACACCCTCCAGGCTTGGTGGACCATGGCCCGCGAGAACCTCGATGTGGTCACGGTCATCTTCAACAACTCCAGCTATGCCGTGTTGAACATGGAGCTCAACCGGGTTGGCGCCACCGCCGGTGGCCCCAAGGCCAAGGAGATGCTCGACATCAGCCGACCGGATCTGGACTTCGTGGCCCTGGCCACCGGCATGGGGGTGTCGGCCACGCGTGCCACCACCGCCGAGGAGTTCGCCGAACAGTTCGCCGCCGCTGTGGCCCAGCGGGGCCCGTCGGTGATCGAGGCCGTGATCCCCTCGATCCTGTAGCCCCAGTCCGGTCCGGTCAGTGTCCGATCGGACGGGGCCAGTCGTCGGGGCGCAGCGCCGCCTCGGTTCCCCCGTCCATGGTCACATACGAGCCGCAGAAGAAGCGTCCCTCGGGAGACATGAGCAGCCGGATGAGGGCCGCCACCTCAGCCGCCGCACCGGGGCGGCCCACCGGTACCGGGTAGACGTCGCTGATGGCCTGCACGAACTCCCAGCCGCCCTCGGTCATGGGCGTGTCGATGAACCCCGGAGCGATCACGTTCAGCCGCACCCCCACCTCGACCCAGTCGTGGGTGGCGGCCGCCCGCCGACACCACAGAGCCAGGGCCAACTTGCTGGCGGCGTAGGCCCCGTTGGGTTCGGTGGCCGCGGCCCGGGCCTTGGGCTCGTCACCGGCCAGGCACCACTCGGCGATCTCGATCGGATAGCCCGGCATGGTGGTGATCGAGTTGGAGGCCACCGCCACCACCGAGGCATCGCCGGACGCCTCCAGGAACGGCCGCAGCCCCTCCAGAGTGGCGACCGCCCCGAAGTAGTTGACCGACACGATGGTGGCACCCTCTCCCTTCTGAAGCCCGGCCGCCACCACCAGTCCGTCGAGGGTGCCCCCACACGCCTCTTCGACCTCCCGCACCATCACACTCCGGCCACCCGCTGTCGACAGGTCGGCCTCGATCTCGGCATCGACGATGTCCACTCCGATCACCGTGTGACCTTCGGCGTGAAGGACCGCCCGCACGGCCTGTCCCATTCCCCCAGCGGAGCCGGTGACCACGATCGTTCCCATGCTCAACTCTCCTCGCTCGACCGTCTGGCCTCGACGCTACGCCCCTTCGCCCGCCCCTGTCGGACATCGACTCCCCATACACTTCGAGCGTGACGATCCACCACGTTCAGCTCTGGATGCCTGAACTGGCCCGAGCCGAGCGCTCCTGGGGTTGGCTGCTGGGCCGCCTCGGCTACCAGCTCGAACGAACCTGGGAGCACGGCCGGCTGTGGCGCGACGAGCACTCGGCCATCGTCATCGAGGAATCTCCCGACATGGTCCCAGGGATGCTCTATTCCCGCCTCCGTCCTGGCATGAACCACATCGCGTTCCGAGTGGACAGCGCCGAAGAGCTGAGTGGCATCGTCCACGACGCCCCCGATGAAGGCTGGAGCATCATGGTCGACACCCGCCACCCGGTCGGCCGGCTCCACACCGTGGCTTTCCTGGAAGACGCCGACGGCTTCGAGGTCGAGTTGG